>NZ_CP029343.1:1845679-2153293 GCF_003143515.1 Massilia oculi
GCCCGGTGTTGGCGGGCAGTTGCCGGTCGACGGTTCCCTTCCTTTCGGCCTGGGTAGTGCTCGCACCGGTCTTGTCGGCCTGGGCCGCGGCGCTTGCCGCGATAATGACACCACTCAACAGCACGATGACGTTCTTCATGGTTTCCTCCGAATCAAGGTTGGTCATGTAAGGATGTCATCACAGTGGTGCCCGAATGCGGGATCACAAGGCCTGTTCAATTTCCCAGGTCACGGCCGCCAAAGGCATTCGGCAGCTGCGCCGCCGCGGTGGTCTCGAACACGTCGCCGCTCAGGTTGGTCAGCACCACCGGCAGCTCGTTGCCACCCAGCTCCAGGATCACCTGGCGGCAGGCGCCGCAGGGCGCGATCGGACCGTCGGTCTGGCCGATCACGGCCAGGGCCGCGAAATCGCCCGGCCGGTAACCGCTGGCGATGGCGCTGAACAGGGCGGTGCGCTCGGCGCAGTTGCACAGGCCATAGGACGCATTCTCCACATTACAGCCGCGGAAGATGCGGCCATCCTTGCATTCCAGCGCGGCGCCCACCTTGAACTTCGAGTAAGGGGCATAGGCCAGCTCGCGCGCTGCGCGCGCTTCATCGATCAGTTTCGCGTATTTCATGTGTGGCTCAGGGACGAACGGTGCGGTGGATCATCGGCTCGACGGCCGGCTTGTCGATAGCGACGTGGTAGGCGGCCTGCACCTGGCGAATGGCCTGTTCGGCGGCTTCTTGCGAACGCGCATGCACCATCGCCAGCGGCTGGCCGACGGCGATCGTGTCGCCCAGTTCCACCAGCCCGGTCAGGCCGACCGCGAAGTCGATCGCATCCTGCGGACGCACGCGGCCACCGCCCAGCGCCACCACGGCCAGGCCCAGTTCGCGGGTATCGACCGCGCTCGCATAGCCGGCCTGCGGCGCAGGCACGGGCACGATGACCGGCGCCGTTTCCAGGTATGCGTCGGGCTTGTCCATCAGGTCGGCCGGGCCGCCCAGGGCGGTCACCATGCGCGCGAAACGCTCGGCGGCTTCGCCCGAATCGAGGGCCGCCTGCAGCCGGGCGCGCGCTTCCTGCTCGCTCGACGCCAGGCCGGAAATGACGAGCATCTCGGCGCACAGCGCCATCGTCACCTCGTGCAGGCGCGCGGGACGCGACTTGCCTGTCAGGTAGTCGATCGCGACGCGCACTTCGACGGCATTGCCGGCGGCGTGGCACAGCGATTCGTTCATGCCGGTGAGGATGGCCGAGGTGCGGGTGCCGGCGCCGTTGCCGACGTTGACGATCGATTCGGCCAGCTCCAGCGATTTCGCCGGCGTCGGCATGAAGGCGCCGCTGCCGACCTTGACGTCCATCACCAGCGCGTCCAGGCCCGCCGACAGCTTCTTGGACAGGATCGAGCCGGTGATCATGGCCACCGATTCCACGGTCGCCGTGGTGTCGCGGATGCTGTAGAAACGCTTGTCGGCCGGCGCCAGCTGGGCGGTCTGGCCGATGATGGCCACGCCCACGTCCTGCACCACCTGGCGGAACTTCTCCGGTTCCGGCACCGTGCTGTAGCCCGGGATCGAATCGAACTTGTCGAGCGTGCCGCCGGTGTGGCCCAGGCCGCGGCCCGAGATCATCGGCACGAAGCCGCCGCAGGCCGCGATCATTGGTCCCAGCATCAGCGACACCACGTCGCCGACACCGCCGGTCGAGTGCTTGTCGACCACCGGACCGGGCAGGTCCAGGGATTTCCATTCCATGACCTGGCCCGAATCGCGCATCGCCAGCGTAAAGGCGACGCGCTCGTCCATCGTCATGTCGTTGAAGTAGACCGCCATCGCGAACGCCGCGATCTGGCCTTCGGTGACGCTGCCATCAGGGATGCCGCGCACGAAGAACTGGATCTCTTCGGCGGAGAGGACTCCACCGTCGCGCTTCTTGCGGACGATTTCTTGGGGGAGGAACATGATTGTGTCCGTTCTCACTAATAGCTTGAAAACGTCATTCCCGCGGAGGCGGGAATCCAAGTCTGTTCGCGATATGCTGGCTTACCTGGATTCCCGCCTGCGCGGGAATGACGGGGTTCGAGGTTCCGGGACGATTACACGCCGTACGGAATCCAGACATTCTTGACCTGGCTTGCATGCTGCAGCACAGTGCGGCCGCAGGCCTGCTTCGGATCGAACCAGTCGCGGCCCCTGGCGCCGCCGGTCCAGGTGCGCTTGAGCGATTCCGCCGACAGGCGCTCCACTTCCGCGCAGCCTTCCTGTGACCCGTCATGGCGCCACACCGCATCGATGTCGCCATGGGTCGCCAGCGTGCGCGCCAGCTCGTCGGCCGAGCCAGTGACGATGTTCAGCGCGCCGCCCGGCAGGTCCGAGGTATCCAGCACCTGGTACAGGTCGATGCTCGATAACGGATGCTGCTCCGACGGCACCGCCACCACGCGGTTGCCCAGGGCCAGCGCCGGCGCCACCAGCGAGATGAAGCCCAGCAGCGGATTCTCGTTCGGGCAGACGATGCCGATCACGCCGACCGGTTCGTTCAGCGCCACGGTGATGCCGTGCATCGGCGGCTGGTGCGCCGCGCCGTCGTATTTGTCGGCCCACGCCGCCCAATAGAACAGGCGCTCGATCGAGGCGGCCACTTCGCGCGCCGCATCCTTCGACCCGGTCTGCTGCGCGATGCGCTGGGCGAATTCGTCGGCGCGGATCGCCAGGTTCTCGGCGATGTAGTACAGCACCTGCGCGCGGTTGTGCGCGGTCGCCCTGGTCCAGCCGGCGGCCTTGTGCGCCGCCTCGACGGCGTTGCGGATGTCCTTGCGGCTGCCTTCGCCGACATCCGCCAGGAAGTCGCCGTTGGCGCCATGGATGGCGCGGCTGTAGGCGCCGTCAGGGCGGGCCTGCTTGCCGCCGATGTACAGCTTGGCGGTGCGGTCGACCGCGAACGGGCTGTCTTCCTGCGCCGGTTTGGCCTTGGCCTTCTCGGCCACGAGCGGCGCCGCTGGACGCGCATCTTCCGCCAGCGGCGTCAGGTATTCATACATCCCCTCCTTGCCGCCTTCGCGGCCGTAGCCCGATTCCTTGTAGCCGCCAAAGCCGCAGGCCGCATCGAACTGGTTCGCGGTGTTGATCCACACCACGCCGGCCTTGATCTGCGGGACCACGTCCAGCGCCAGGCTGATCGACTCGCTCCACACGCAGGCCGCCAGGCCGTACACGGTGTTGTTCGCCAATTGAACCGCTTCAAGCGGGGTGCGGAAGCTCATCGCCACCAGCACCGGGCCGAAGATCTCGGCCTGGGCCACGGCGGCCGACGTCGACGCGCCCGTGATCAGGGTCGGCAGATACCACGAACCGGTGGTCGCCAGCTCGACGCTCGGCTGCCACACCTCGCACCCTTCGGCGCGCGCCGATTCGACCAGGCCGTGGATGCGCTGCTGCTGCACCGGGTCGACCAGCGCGCCGATGTCGTTCGATTTATCCAGCGGCGAACCGACGCGCAGGTTCTGCATGCGCGCCTTGACCTTGCCGATGAAGCGTTCGTATACCGATTCCTGCACCAGCAGGCGCGAACCGGCGCAGCAGACCTGGCCCTGGTTGAACCAGATCGAATCGACCAGGCCTTCGACCGCCGCATCGAGGTCGGCGTCGTCGAACACGATGAAGGGGGATTTGCCGCCCAACTCCAGCGACAGCTTCTTGCCGCTGCCGGCGGTCGCCTTGCGGATCAGGCGACCGACTTCGGTCGAGCCGGTGAAGGCGATCTTGTCGATGCCGGGGTGATTCACGATGGCTTCGCCCACGCGGCCGTCGCCGGTCACGATGTTGACGACGCCGGCCGGCACGCCCGCGCGCTGGCAGAGCTCGGCGAACAGCAGCGCGGTCAGCGGCGTGTACTCGGCCGGCTTGAACACGACGGTATTACCGGCGGCCAGCGCCGGCGCGATCTTCCACGCCAGCATCAGGAGCGGGAAGTTCCACGGCACGATCTGGCCCACCACGCCGACGGCGCGATAGTCGGCGAATTCTTCCGACTGCAGCTGGGCCCAGCCCGCGTGATGGTAGAAGTGGCGCGCGGCCAGCGGCAGGTCGGCATCGCGGGTTTCGCGGATGGTCTTGCCGTTGTCGAGCGTCTCGAGCACCGCGAACAGGCGCGCGTGCTTTTGCAGAAGGCGCGACAGCGCGTACATGATTTTTGCGCGGCCATGGCCGCCAAGGGCCACCCAGCCCGGCTGGGCGCGGCGCGCGGCGGCGACGGCGCGTTCGACGTCGTCTTGCGTCGCTTGCGTCACCTGCGCCAGCTCGCTGCCGTCGGCCGGGTTGTTGGTGGCGAAGGTCTCGGCGGCCTCGCTCCAGGCGTTGTCGATGAACAGCCCGAAACGGCGGCCATGCTGGTCCAGCCACGCGAGCGCTTCCTTGGTACTCTCTGGTGCGGGACCGTAATCCATGGTGTTAAGAATCTCTTTGATTGTTGGCATGACGAAGTCCGGAATTAAGGTTGCGCGTGGCGATGGGCGGCCGAGTAGTTCCCGGTCACATAGTGCTCCAGCTGGCGCTCGATGTCGGTCAGCAGGCTGGAAGCGCCGATGCGGAACAGGTGCGGCTGCAGCCAGTCGTTGCCCAGTTCTTCCTTCATCACGGTCAGGTATTGCAGCGCCGCCTTGGCGCTCGACACGCCGCCGGCAGGCTTGTAGCCGACCTGGAAGCCGGTCAGTTCGTGGTAGTCGCGGATCGCGCGCACCATCACCAGCGATACCGGGATGGTGGCGTTGACGCCCTCCTTGCCGGTCGAGGTCTTGATGAAGTCGGCGCCGGCCATCATGCACACCATCGATGCCTTGGCCACGTTTTCCAGGGTGATCAGGTCGCCGGTGGCCAGGATGGCCTTGACGTGCGCTTCGCCGCAAGCCTGGCGGTAGGCCACCATCTCGTCGTACAGCGCTTGCCAGTTACCGGTCAACACGTGCTGGCGGGTGATCACGATATCGATCTCGGTCGCGCCCGCGGCCACCGACAGCGCGATCTCGCGCACCTTGGTTTCCATGCTCGACAGGCCGGCCGGGAACGCGGTCGACACGGCGGCGATCGGCAGGCGGCCGTTCAGCACCCTGACGGCCGGGGCGATCATCTCGTGGTACACGCAAACCGCGCCGGTGCTCAAGGTCTCGAGGCCCAGGGCTTGCATCAGGTCGGCGCGCAGCGGGCGCATCGCCTTCATGCACAGGCGCTCGACGCGGCCCGGGGTGTCGTCGCCGCCGAGGGTGGTCAGGTCGATGCACTCGATGGCGCGCACCAGCCAGGCGGCCTGGTATTCCTTCTTGACCGTGCGGCGGTTCGCCAGGCTGGCGGCGCGGCGGTCGGCCGCATTGCGGTTGACCTTGACGCCATTGACCAGGCCCAGGTCCAGCGCCATGCCGGCATTACGTTTGAAATCCAGGGGCTGGGTCATAGCAGTGCGGTTCCGTTCGAAAGTGGTTTGACGCCGAGGTGTTTGGCCAGGGTGGCGCCGATGCTCGAGAAGGTGTCGGCGGTCGGCAGTTCCTGCGCCTTGACGTTCGGGCCGAAGAAGATCATCGGGATGTGCTCGCGGGTGTGGTCCGAGCCGGGCGCGGTCGGGTCGCAACCGTGGTCGGCGGTGATCACGACCAGGTCGCCATCCTTCAGCTTGGCCATGAATTCCGGCAGGCGCGCATCCAGCTCATGCAGCGCGTTCGCATAGCCGGCGACGTCGCGACGGTGGCCGAAGTGCATATCGAAGTCGACGAAGTTCACAAAAGTGAGCGACTTGTCGCCCGCCTCATCGGCCACTTCCAGCAGGCGGTCGAACAAGGCCATATTGTCCGGCCCCTTGACCAGGCGCGTCACACCTTGCGCCGCGAAGATGTCGCTGATCTTGCCGAGGGCGATCATCTCGCCGCCCGCGTCCTTGACGTGGTCGAGCAGGGTCGGCGCGATCGGCGGCACGGCGTAGTCGTGGCGGTTCGACGTGCGCTTGTAGTCGCCGTTGGCGCCCACGAAAGGACGCGCGATGACGCGGCCGATATTGTAGGGCTTGACCAGCTCATAGGCCGCTTCGCACACCTGATACAGGCGCTCGAGGCCGAAGTGTTCTTCGTGCGCCGCGATCTGCAGCACCGAGTCGGCCGAGGTGTACAGGATCGGCTTGCCGGTGGCGACGTGCTCGTCGCCCAGTTCGTTGATGACGGTGGTGCCCGAGGCGTGGCAGTTGCCCAGCCAGCCCGGCACGCCGGTCAATTGCTGCAGCTTGTCGGTCAGCTCTTTCGGGAACGACGGCACGGTCTTGGGGAAGTAACCCCAGTCGAACAGCACCGGCACGCCGGCGATTTCCCAGTGGCCGCTCTGCGTGTCCTTGCCGGTCGACTGTTCGCGGGCGACGCCCCAGGCGCCGGTGAAACCGTCGCGCAGGTCGAAGCCGGGCGCCCATTCGCCGCTCGCCTTGTGCGCGGCAGCGGCCAGGCCCAGTTTCTCGAGGTTCGGCAGCGACATCGGCTTGCCCTCTTTGGCAGCCCACTCGGCGATGTGGCCGAAGGTGTTGGCGCCAGTGTCGCCGTATTGATCGGCGTCCGGCAGTGCGCCGAGGCCGAAGGAATCAAGCAGGAGGATGAATGCGCGTGACATGGTCTTCGCTCTTCCTATTCAAATGATTTATGCGTCGGTGCGCGGGGTCGAGCCCAGGCGTTCAATGTAAGCGTGGATCAGGGTGACCATGTCCTTGGCCGCAACCGCCGCGTATTTCAGCGTCTGCTCGTGCGACAGCGCGAACGGCGACAGGCCCTCGGCCAGGTTGGTGATCGCCGAGACGGCGGCGACCTTCAGGCCACAGTGGCGCGCGGCGATCACTTCCGGGATCAGCGACATGCCCACCACGTCGGCGCCCAGCGTTTTGAAGGCGCGGATTTCGGCGACGGTCTCGAAATGCGGGCCGGCTGCGGCCAGGTACACGCCTTCGTGCAGGACGATGCCCTTCTCCGCGGCCACGGCCTTGACCTGCTCGCGGATTTCCGCGTCATACGCGTTTGACATGCTGAAGAAGCGCGGGCCGAAGCGCTCGTCGTTCGGGCCGGCCATCGGGCTGCCCGGCAGGAAATTGATGTGGTCGGTGATCGCGACCAGGCTGCCGGCGTCGGCTTCGACGCGCAGCGAACCTGCCGCATTGGTGACGAACAGCAGCTCGCAGCCGATTTCCTTGAGGGTGCGGATGGCCGAGGTCATCACGCCCGGGCCATAGCCTTCATAGAAGTGGCCGCGGCCCTTCATGCACGCGACCGGCACGCCGGCGAGAAGGCCCAGCACCAGTTCGCCGGCGTGGCCGTGCACGGTGGAGATCGGAAAGCCCGGCAGGTCGGCATAGCTGATCGACACCGCGTCGACCAGTTGTTCCGCCAGCACGCCCAGTCCGGAACCGAGGATCAGCGCCACACGCGGTGCGAAACCCGGCTTGCGGGCGCGAATGATGTCGGCGGCTTCGAATGGGGTATTGCTGGACATGATATTCCTTGATAAAAACGGGTGATGTGGGATCGCGGATGAGAGAGGCAGATGTCCAGCGCGCGCGAGTGCAGCGCATTTGGACAACTAGATATTATAACTATGCATGATTGGCGATATGTATGGCAAATACACTTTTTCTTCTCGATTTATATTTTTTAAAGATAAATTGTGTGACGTGCCACGGAGCATGCTTACACTGAAAGAAAGATTCGTTGACATGCCTCAAACAATTGTCTAGCATAATAAAACAATTGTCTCATGCGCCTGGCGGCGCACATGAACGCGATGCCGAAAAAAGAACAGTTATACGAGCTGATCCGTTCCAATCCCTTCATCTCGCAGCAAGACCTGGCAGGCCATCTCGGCCTGTCACGCTCCGCGGTCGCCAACTACATCGCCACCCTGGTGCGCGAGCGCCGCATCCTCGGCCGCGCCTATGTGCTGCCCGACCACCGGCCGATCCTGTGCGTCGGCGCGGCCAACCTCGACCGCAAGTTGCGCACGCTCGGCAGGCTGGCCCTGAACACCTCGAACCCCGCGCGCCAGACCGAATCCTTCGGCGGCGTCGCGCGCAACATCGCCGAGAACCTGGCGCGCCTGGGCGTCCCCACGGCGCTGGTCACGGCGGTCGGCGGCGATTCGTCCGGCCGCGCCCTGCTCTCCTACGCCGACGAAACCGGCATCGATACGCGCGGCGCGCTGCGCGTGGACGGCGCCGCCAGCGGCACCTACACCGCGGTGCTCGACGAGGACGGCGACATGCGCGTGGCCCTGGCCGACATGGAGATCAACGAGTCGCTCACGCCCGATTTCCTGGCGACCCGCGAACAGCAGCGCGCCGGCGCCTCCCTGATCGTCGCCGACCTGAACCTGCCGCGCGAGGCCGTCGCCACCCTGCTGGAAGGCAGCCGGCGCGACGGCGTGCCGATGGTAATCGTCGCCGTCTCGGAACCGAAGATCGACCGCCTGCCGCGCGACCTCACCGGCCTGCGCCTGCTGATCCTGAACCTGGGCGAGCTGGCGGCGCGCGTCGGCCGGCCGCTGGCGACCGATGCCGACATCGCCGCGGCCTGCGCCGAATTGCGGCGCGATGGCGTCCAGGACGTGATCGTCACGCGCGGCTCGCTGGGCGTCGTGTTCACGACCGCCACCGGCATCGGGCTGCTCGAAGGCCAGGCCGTCGACGCGGCCGACATGATCGACGTCACCGGCGCCGGCGACGCCTTCGCCGCCGCCGTCTGCTGGAGCCTGTACAGCGGCCAGCCCGAACTGGACCTGGAGCTGGCCTGCCGCCGCGGCCAGACCCTCGCCGCCATGACCATCGCCTGCGCGCAGACCGTCTGCCCGCAACTGGCGCCGGGGCTGTTCGACGCCCCGGTCCAGGACATCGTCACCGACTGAATAGAGATTCGACCATGCATTCCTTCCTCCTGTTTTCGCCCGAAGTGGCGGCCGCCCGCACCGCCGGCAAGCCGATCGTCGCCCTCGAATCGACCATCATCTCGCACGGCATGCCCTACCCGCAGAACGTGCGCACCGCGCGCGAAGTCGAGCAGGTCATCCGCGACGCCGGCGCCGTGCCGGCCACCATCGCCATCATTGGCGGCAAGATCTGCGTCGGCCTGCTTGACGACCAGCTCGAAACGCTGGGTTCCTCGCCCGACGCCATCAAGGTCAGCCGCCGCGACCTGCCCTATGTGCTGGCCCAGGGCCACCTGGGCGCGACCACCGTCGCCGCCACCATGATCTGCGCCGAACTGGCCGGCATCGAGGTCTTCGTCACCGGCGGCATCGGCGGCGTGCACCGCGGCGCCGAAACCAGCTTCGACATCTCGGCCGACCTGCAGGAACTCGCGCAGACCAGCGTGGCCGTGGTGTGCGCCGGCGTGAAGTCGATCCTCGACATCGGCCTGACGCTCGAATACCTCGAGACCCACGGCGTGCCGGTGCTGGCCGTCGGCCAGCCAGGCTTTCCCGCCTTCTTCACGCGCGACAGCGGCTTCAAGGCCGACTTCCAGCTCGACACGCCCGAGAGCCAAGCCGCCTTCATCCGCACCAAGTGGCAGCTCGGCCTGAAAGGCGGGGTGGTGGTCAGCAACCCGGTGCCTCCTGACGCGGCGCTGGCGCCGGACGAGATCGACGCCATCATCCACCAGGCGCTGCAAGAGGCGCAGCAGCAGGCCGTGACCGGCAAGCGGGTCACGCCCTTCCTGCTGGCCCGCATCAAGGAGCTGACGGGGGCCGAAGCCTGGCCACCAATATCGCGCTGGTCAAGCACAACGCCCTGGTCGGCGCGCGCCTGGCCGTGGCGCTGCAGCACAAGGCCGCCTGACGGCAACGAAAAAGCGCGGACCGCCATGTCGATCGACCTCAAACAGCTCAAGTACTTCCTGGCGGTGGCCGAGGAAAAGAGCTTCAGCCGCGCCGCCGAGCGCCTGCACATCTCGCAGCCGCCGCTGTCGCAGCAGATCATGAAGCTCGAGAGCGAACTGGGGGTGAAGCTGTTCACCCGCACCACGCGCAGCTTCGAGCTGACCGTGGCCGGGCGCGCGCTGATGGTCGAGGCGGCCGAGCTGCTGGGCAAGATGCGCATGACCATCGACACGATCCGCCAGATCGACCGCGGCGAAGTCGGGCGGCTGCGGGTCGGCATCGTCGGCTCGGCGATGTGGGGCCCGATCCCCGGGCTGCTGGAGCAGTTCCAGAGCCAGTTTCCGCGCGTGACCTGGACCATCCACGAGCTGGGTCCGAACGACCAGTGGGAAGCGCTGCGCAGCAAGCAGATCGATGTCGGCTTCTGGCGCGAACCGCGCATCGAACAGGACGTGCTCAAGCAGGCCAACCTGCGCCAGGAACTCTGTTTCAGGGAGCAGTTCTGCGTGGCGGTCAATGCCCGCCATCCGCTGGCCGAACGCGATTTCATCGACCTGCCCGAGATCGCGGGCGAGCCCATGCTGACCCTGCACCTGGACCAGTCGGCCGAGCCGCGCTACCTGATCCAGTGCTGCGTCAACGCCGGCTTCCAGCCGACCATCTTCCAGGAAGCGGCCGAGCCGCAGACCCTGCTGGCCATGGTCGGCGCCGGCCTGGGCGTGGCCCTGATGCCGGACACCACCAGCCGCATCGGCTGGCCGGGCGTGCGCTTCCTGCCGATCCACGCCCACGCGCCATCGGCCAACCTGTACATCAGCTATCCCGCGCAGGACGACGCGCCGGTGGTGCGCGCCTTCCTGAAGATCCTGTTCCCCGAAGAACAGCCTGCCTGAACCGCGAACCTGGGTCCTGTCTGACGGAGTCGGACGAGCCGAACCGCATTTGTCCCGCAAACAATTTCTCTATCGCATCTTATTGCATCGTTTTCAGGCAAAAATCCGCCGCACGATTGAGCGTGATTGACGATCTTTTAATATCTCCTCCGGTATGATGGTTATCAAGTTCAATAACTTTCCCAGGGGGCTCGCATGAAGACAGCAACACCGCGCTACGACGGGCTCCGCCTGGAACAGTTCGATCGCGCACCGGTCGACGAGATGGCCGAAATGCGGTTCGCCATCGATCGCCGCATCGACGAGTTGCTGGCCGTCAGTGGTCCGCTCGACCAGTTGACCAACGCCATGCGCGCCTCCGCGCTCAGCGCCGGCAAGCGCATGCGCCCCCTGCTGCTGATGCTGGTCGCACGCGACCTCGGTTGCGCATCGAAGGCGTTGATCGACGTTGCCTGCGCGGTCGAACTGGTGCACGCCGCGTCGCTAATCCTCGACGACCTTCCATGCATGGATGACGCCAGCCTGCGGCGTGGCAAACCTGCCATCCACATCCAGTTCGGCGAAGACGTGGCCATCCTTGCCTCGGTCGCCTTGCTGAGCCGCGCCTTCGGCGTGTTGTCGCAGGCCCAGGACATCCAGCCGGCCACGCGCGCGCGCCTGGTCGCGACCTTGGCGCAAACCGTGGGCGAACAGGGCCTGGTGCGCGGCCAGTTCGAAGACCTGCACGGCGGCGCCCGCTCACCGGAAGCCATCGCCACCACCAATGAACTCAAGACCGGCCTGCTGCTGGGCGTGGCGGTCGACATGGCGTCCATCATCTGTCATGCCGGCGACGATGTCGCCCAGCAACTGCGCGCCTTCGCGCTCGCGGCCGGTCAGGCCTTCCAGATCAAGGACGACTTCCTGGACGGCAAGGACAGCGCCGTGACCGGCAAGGACACGGACAAGGACGTTGGCAAGGCAACCCTGATCAACACGCTGGGCCGGGACGAAGCCTTGCGCCGCCTCGCTGCGTGCCTGCTGGAGGCCGACCGCTGCCTGGTCGCCGCCGTCGGCGCCAAGGGCCGTACGCGCCAGTTCGTGGCGCAACTGTTCGCCAAGGAGGCCAAGGCCAAGCGTTTCGCGCCCGAGCCGGCCAAGGCCCGCGACGCGCGTCCGAACGCCCAGCTGGCCGAACTGCCTCTCACCTGACCGGCGCGGTTCCGCATGGCGCATTTCGCGGTCGTGGCTCCGGCGCTCTACAGCCATTTCAATACCTTGTCGAAGCTGGCGCTCGAACTCATCGCGCGCGGGCACCGGGTGACCTTCGTGCATCGTCCCGACGCCATCGACTATGTCAAGGATGCACGGATCGGCTTCCACGCGATCGGCAGCGATACCCATCCGGCAGGCTCCCTGCCCGCAATGCTCGCCAGGGTGGCGCATCCCGGCTCGCCGCTGGGCCTGCGCCGCGTGATCCTCGACATGGCGGCCAGCACCACGATGCTGTGCCGCGAACTGCCGTACGCGCTGCGCCGGCTGCAGGCCGATTTTATTGTCGCCGACCAGATGGAAGCGGCCGGCGGCCTGGTGGCCGAGGGCATCGGCATGCCCTTCGTCTCGGTCGCCTGCGCGCTGCCGGTCAACCGCGAGCCGGGCATCCCGCTGCCCGTCATGCCGTTCATGTATGAAGACAGCGAGCGCGCCTTCAAGATCGTCGAAGGCAGCACCATGGTCTACGACTGGATGATGCGCCCGCACGAGCGCGCGATCTCCGCCGCAGCCCGGCAGCTCGGATTGAGCCCGCGCGCCAAACTGCACGAATGCCTGTCGCCGCTCGCCCAGGTCGGCCAGATCGTGCCGGGCTTCGATTTCCCTCGGCGCTCGTTGCCGCCGCATTTTCATCACGTCGGCCCGCTGCACAGCCCAGCCGCGGCGCCAGCGCAAACGCCGGCGCAGTCGCCTGCCGAACTGGCCGCGCTGCTGCCGCCCGCATCGAGCACGCGCCCCTTCGTCTACGCCTCGCTCGGCACCCTGGTCAGCCAGCGCTTCGGCCTGTTCAAGCGCATCGCGCAAGCCTGCGCGCGCCAGGACGCGCAACTGCTGGTCGCCCATTGCGGCGGCCTGGATGACGCCCAGGTGCGCGCGCTCGAACGCATCGGCGACACCCGTGTGCACGCCTTCGTGCCCCAGCTTGCCGTGCTGGCGCGTGCCGACGCCGTCATCTCGCATGCCGGCGCCAACACCGTGATGGAAGCCATCGCCACCAGTACGCCGATCCTGGCGCTGCCGATCGCCTTCGACCATCCGGGCGCCGCCGCCCGTGTCGAATATGCCGGCGTCGGCCTGCGCGCCTCGCCGCGCTTCGCCAGCGTCGGCGAGCTCTCGGGCAAGCTGCGCCGCCTGCTGGACGAGCCGGGCTTCCGGCAGCGCATGGCGCCGCTGGCCGACCAGATCCGCCAGGCCGGCGGCGCGCCACGCGCGGCCGACGTCATCGAGGCCGCGCTCGGCCTTCAACCCGCGACCCGAGGCCTGGCCAGCCATGGATGAACATCGCAATGCGCACAGCACGGTCGCCTACGACCTGATCCTGGCCGGCGGCGGCCTGGCCAACAGCCTGATCGCGTGGCGCCTGCGCAGCGAGCGTCCCGAGCTGCGCATCCTGGTGCTCGAACAGGGCAAGCGCCTGGGCGGCAACCATACCTGGTCGTTCCACGACAGCGATCTCGACGCCGCGCAGCTGCGCTGGATCGCGCCGCTGGTCACGCACCGCTGGCCGCGCTACGACGTGGTGTTTCCCGACCTGGCCCGCACTTTGGCGGGCGGCTACGCCAGCATCGCCGCGCTCGACCTGGCCCACGTCGTCGAGCCGGCCCTCGGCGCTTCGCTGCGCACCGGCGTCTGGATCGACGATGTGACCCCCACCAGCGTGCGGCTGGCCGATGGCGAAACCCTGCGCGCGCGCGCCGTCATCGACGGCCGCGGCATGCGCGCCAGCAGCCACCTCGCGCTCGGCTACCAGACCTTCCTCGGCCAGGAACTGCGGCTCGACGCCGCCCACGGCCTGACCGCGCCGGTGATCATGGACGCCAGCGTGGCCCAGCAGGGCGGCTACCGCTTCGTCTACCTGCTGCCCTTCGGGCCCGACCGCGTGCTGGTCGAGGACACCCATTACGTCGACAGCGCCGCCTGGTATCCGGAGCGCCTGCGCGCCAACATCGCCGCCTACGTGGACGCGCGCGGCTGGCGCGTGCGCGACATGCTGCGCGAAGAGCAAGGCTCGCTGCCGATCGTGCTGGCCGGCGACTTCGACCGCTTCTGGGACGAGCTTCACGGTCAGCCCAGCGTCGGCCTGCGCGCCGGCCTGTTCCATCCGACCACCGGCTACTCGCTGCCGCACGCGGTGCGCCTGGCCGAGCGCATTGCCGCCCTGCCCGAGCTGTCGGCCCCCAGGCTGTTCGCCGCCATCCGCGCACAGGCGCGGCAAGCCTGGGACGAACAACGCTTCTTCCGCATGCTCAACCGCATGCTGTTCCTGGCCGGCAGCCCCGACCACCGCTGGCGCGTGATGCAGCGGTTCTATCGCCTGCCCGCGCCCTTGATCGCTCGCTTCTACGCCGGTCGTCCGACCCTGGTCGACAAGGCGCGCCTGTTGACCGGCAAGCCGCCGGTACCCGTCATGGAAGCCTTTGACGCGGTACGCAAGACCCACCCCTATCAGATCAGGATCGCAGAATGAACCAGATGAATTTCAAGCCGAGACTCGAACCAAAGCGCGCCGTCGTGATCGGCGCCGGATTCGGCGGCCTGGCGCTGGCCATCCGCCTGCAGGCCGCCGGCATGCAAACGACCCTGCTCGAAAAGCGCGACAAGCCGGGCGGCCGCGCTTACGTCTATGAAGACCAGGGCTTCGTGTTCGACGCCGGCCCCACCGTGATCACCGATCCGTCGGCGATCGAGGAGCTGTTCACCCTGTGCGGCAAGAAGATGGGCGACTACGTCGAGATGCTGCCGGTCGCGCCCTTCTACCGCCTGTGCTGGGAAGACGGCAGCCACTTCGACTACGCCAACGACCAGGATGCGCTGGACCGCCAGATCCATGCGCGCAACCCGGCGGATGTCGCCGGCTACCGGCGCTTCCTGGCGTATTCGAAGGCGGTGTTCGACGAAGGCTACCTGAAGCTGGGCGCCGTACCGTTTCTCTCCTTCCGCGACATGATCCAGGCCGGCCCGCAACTGGCGCGGCTGGAGGCGTGGAAGAGCGTGTACGGCATGGTGTCGCGCTTCGTCAAGGACGAGCAGCTGCGCCAGGCCTTCTCCTTCCACTCGCTGCTGGTGGGCGGCAACCCCTTCGCCACCTCGTCGATCTACACCCTCATTCACGCGCTGGAACGGCGCTGGGGCGTCTGGTTCCCGCGCGGCGGCACCGGCGCCCTGGTGAAAGGCCTGGTGCGGCTGTTCGAGGACATGGGCGGCAAGCTGGAACTGAACGCATCGGTGGCGCGCATCGAGACCACCGGCAATCTCGTCAGCGGCGTGCGGCTGGAAGACGGCCGCTGGTTCACGGCCGATGCGGTGGCGTCGAATGCCGACGTGGTCCACACTTATTGCGACCTGCTGAAAAACCACGGGCGCGGCAGCAGCAACGGCGAGGCGCTCAAGAAGAAACGCTTCAGCAATTCGCTGTTCGTGCTGTACTTCGGCCTGGATAAACACCACGAGCAGCTGCAGCACCACACGGTGTGCTTCGGCCCGCGCTACCGCGAGCTGATCAAGGACATCTTCAACGGCAAGACGCTGGCCGACGATTTCTCGCTCTACCTGCACGCGCCCTGCGTCACCGATCCCTCGCTGGCGCCGCCCGGCTGCGGCAGCCACTACGTGCTGGCGCCGGTGCCGCACCTGGGCAATGCGCCGATCGACTGGGAGACCGAAGGCCCGCGCTACCGCGACCGCATCTTCGACTACCTCGAACGGCGCTACATGCCGGGCCTGCGCAGCCAGCTGGTAACCAGCCGCATCTTCACGCCGCACGACTTCCGCGACCAGCTCAATGCCCACCTGGGGTCGGCCTTCTCGCTGGAGCCGATCCTGACCCAGAGCGCCTGGTTCCGTCCGCACAACCGCGACCCCGAGCTGCCCAACCTGTACCTGGTCGGCGCCGGCACCCATCCCGGCGCCGGCGTGCCGGGCGTGATCGGCTCGGCCAAGGCGACCGCCGGCCTGATGCTGGAGGGCGTGCATGCAGGGGTGCATTCATGAACGCGTACGCCGGCACCAAGCTGATGGAACACGCGACCCAGACCATCGAGGTCGGGTCCAAGAGCTTCGCGGCGGCTGCCAGGCTGTTCCCGCCCGCCACCCGGCGCAGCGTGCTGATGCTGTACGCCTGGTGCCGCCATTGCGACGACGTGGTCGACGGCCAGGAACTGGGCTTCGCCGCAGCCACGCCGAGCGCCTACGGCGCCAGTTTCGAGCTCGATCGCCTGTACGACGACACCCGGCGCGCCTATTCCGGCGAGCAGATGCGCGATCCGGCCTTTGCCGCCTTCCAGGAAGTGGCGCTGGGCCATGCGATCGCCCCGCGCTACGCCTTCGACCACCTGGCCGGCTTCGCGATGGACGTCAACGAGGCGCGCTACCGCACCATCGACGACACCATGCGCTACTGCTACCACGTGGCCGGCGTGGTCGGCCTGATGATGGCCTCGATCATGGGCGCCCGCGACGAGCTGGTGCTGGACCGCGCCTGCGACCTGGGCCTGGCCTTCCAGCTGACGAATATCGCGCGCGACATCATCGACGATGCGAAGATCGGCCGCTGCTACGTGCCGTCCGAATGGCTGCTGGAGGCCGGCATCCCGCCCGACCACGTGGCCCTGCCGCGCCACCGCGCGGCGCTGGCGAGCGTCGCGGCGCGCCTGGTCGACCATGCCGAGCCGTATTATGAATCGGCCACGCTGGGCCTCGCCGCCCTGCCTCTGCGCTCGGCCTGGGCGATCGCCACCGCGCGCAATGTGTATCGGCAGATCGGGATCGAAGTGAAACGGCGTGGGCCGCGCGCCTGGGACGAACGGGTGGGCACCTCGAAGGCGGCCAAGCTGCGCCTGCTGGCCCTGGGCGGAGCCCAGGCGCTGGCCTCGCGCCTCAGCCCTGCCCGGGTAGCGTCGGCGCAGCCGCGGCGGCGCGATCTGTGGCTGCGTCCTGGCCGCGCGGGCGACGGACCTGGCCCTGCTGCGCTTGCAACTGGCGCTTGAGGCGGGCGACCGGCGGCGCGTACAGGAAACCGAAGGACACGGCGCCCTCCTTGCCCTCGACCGCATGGTGCATGCGGTGGGCCTGGTACAGGCGCTTGAGGTAGCCGCTCCTGGGGACGTAGCGGAACGGCCAGCGCTGGTGCACCAGGCCATCGTGGGCGATGAAGTACAAGGCGCCGTAGGCGGTCATGCCGGCGCCGATCCATTCGAGCGGATGGTAACCGCGCGTGCCGAACCAGATCAGGGCGATGGCGATCGCGGCGAACACCACGGCGTACAGGTCGTTCTTTTCGAACCAGCCGGTGCGCGGCTCGTGGTGGGAGCGGTGCCAGCCCCACCCGAAGCCGTGCATCACGTACTTGTGCGCGACGATGGAAAACACTTCCATGAACGCGATGGTGGCAAGGACGATGAGCGCGTTGAAAAGCATATTGAGGGCTGCAAGAGCAAGTTTACGGGATGCCAACAGCCTACCATGGCGGCCGTGCGCACGGTTGCGCGGACTGCCCGGACCGGTCAAAAGCGGTCAATCACGATTCACAACCTAACCATATGGAGTTTTCATGCAGTCGATCTTCCGCACCCTGGGTCTTTCCCTTCTGCTGGCGTCGGGCGTGGGCGCCGCCGGCCTTGCCTCTGCCGCGTCGATCGAGGTGAGGGTCCAGGGCGTCACCATTGCCAAGGGCACGGTGCGGGTCGCGATCTGCGACAAGGCGACCTTTCTGAAGGATTGCCCCTATTCGGCCTCGGCCGCGGCGCGCGTGGGCGAAACCGTGGTCACCGTCGACGACCTGCCGCCCGGCACCTGGGCCGTGCTGTCGTTCCAGGACGAGAACGACAATAGAAAACTCGATCGCAACGTGCTGGGCATCCCGAAGGAGCGGTATGCCTTCAGCCGCGATGCGCGCGGCCGCTTCGGGCCGCCGAGTTTCGAGGATGCTGCCTTCGTGCTGCGTGACGAGAAGGCGGTCAGCCATATCAAGTTGCGTTGATACATTTTCCAGCGTAAGCCGGTGAATCGCTCAGGAGCGCTCCGCGCTTGCGCTGCTGATAACATCGCCGGTCTTCCTCTTGAAACGCCTTCGAGCATGCTGCCCCGTCATTTCTGCCTCTTCGCCACGATTGCCTGCTTATTCACTGTTCTGACGCTGCCGGCTGCGCGCGCCCAAGGCCAGCAGCCCAAGCCTTCGACTGGCCGGCTCGAGCGCATCGACCTGCCGTCGCGCCATATCGAACAGCGACCGGTGGACGTGTGGCTGCCCGCCGATTATGCCGAGCGTGTCGGCCAGGGCCAGCGTTTCCAGGTGCTGTACATGCATGATGGCCAGATGCTGTTCGACCCCACGATCACCATGAACCGGCAATCCTGGCGCGTCGACGTGGCGCTCGACCGCCTCGCGCGCAGCGGCCGGATCCCGCCGACGATCGTCGTCGCCATCTGGAACCGGGGCGAGTTCCGGGACGCAGAATACTTTCCACGGAAAGTGCTGGAGCGCCTGGCTCCGGGGAAGCACAAGTCCACGCTCGAAAGCCATATGAAACAAGGGGCGCGGTCGGACGACTATCTGCGCTATCTCGTGGACGAGCTCAAGCCGATGATCGACAGCCGCTATGCCACCCGGCCCGAGCGGGAATCGACGTTCATCATGGGCTCGAGCCGGGGCGCCGTCCTGTCGGTCTATGCCATGAGCGAGTATCCGCAGGTGTTCGGCGGTGCGGCCGGGCTGTCGGTACACTGGATCGGGACCTTCGAGCGCAATGCCGCGATCCCGATGGCCACCTTCGCCTACCTGAGCGCGCACCTGCCGGATCCAGCCGGACACCGCCTGTATCTGGACCGCGGCACCGAGACACTGGATGCGCTGTATGGCCCGAGCTTCGAGTTTGGCGGTGACGTCATCCGTGAACGTGGCTATACCGATGCGAATTACATGGAGCGGGTCTTCCCGGGCACCGATCACAGCGAGAAGGCCTGGTCGGCCAGGCTGGACATCCCGCTGCTGTTCCTGCTCGCCCAGCCACGTCCTTGATATTCCGACTGTCGGCCGGCTGCATCAGCCGGCCTGCTCGCGACGGATGCGCCGGCAGGCCACCTCCAGCTCGGCGCTTCCCGCCCCGGGAGGATGACCGGTGCAGGTCTTGCTGTGCACATGCTTTCGCCGGCCGCTGGCGGCGCTGCATCGCCCGCAGTAACAGCCTTCGCTTCGCCTTCTTGATGGGTGTATTTTCTGAAACGACATTATCCCTCGCCTGAGCACACGGTGAACTCATTTTATTCGCCGAGTGCTCGACAATAGTGCCAGCGGGAAGACTGTTCGCTTGTCGGATTTCTCGTACCCACAGCACGACTGTCGTCAGGTGCTCGGCGGCGGCCGGACGAAGACCGTTACGGGCAGCCAGGCCGTCAATACGGCGGGCGCGGTCAGTGCGGGCGACTCGAGCATATTGGCCGGCGGAGGCTGGATCAGTGCGTGGCGCCGCCCGTTTCGCGCACGTCGGCGTCGACGCTCACGGTGACCTCCACCGCCAGCTTGATGCCGGCAATGATGTCGTCCAGCGCCATCGACGGCGGCGCGTCTGTCCGCGCCGCGGCCTGCTCCGGCAGGAAAGGCACGTGGATGAAGCCGGCCTTGATCGGCTGCGGCTGCCCTGCCGCATGGTGCATCAACCCATAGAACACGTGGTTGCACACGAAGGTGCCGGCGGTCTGCGACACGCCGGCCACCAGCCCCCGTTCGCGCAGGGCGCGCACGATGGCCTTGATCGGCAAGGTCGAGAAGTAGGCGGCGGGACCGTCCGCCGCGATGGGCGCGTCCACCGGCTGCTGGCCGCCATTGTCGAGGATCGACGCATCGTCGACGTTGATCGCCACGCGCTCGACCGAGATATCGGGCCGGCCGCCGGCCTGGCCGACGGCGATCACCACGTCCGGATGCAGCTCGTCGACCATCGCCACCAGGTCTTCGATCGCCTGCCCGAACACGCAGGGCAGCTGGCGCACCTCGACCCGGAAATGTTCGCCGCGCCAGCCCTCGAGCGCGCGCACCGCTTCCCAGGCGGGGTTGATGCTGGCGCCATTGAACGGCTCGAAGCCGGTAAGCAGTACGGTCTTGAACATCGCGGCCTCACAGGTTCATCAAAAAATACAGCAGGAAGATATTCGCTATCAGGATCGGCAGCGCGCTCGGTATCTGGGCGCGGATCACCGCGTTCTTGTCGGGCAGGTCGAGCAGCGCCGCCGGCACGATGTTGAAGTTGGCCGCCATCGGCGTCATCAGGGTACCGCAATAGGCGCTGAACATGCCGATCGCCGCCATCACGGCCGGATTGGCGCCATAGACGCCGATCAGCACCGGGATGCCGACGCCGCCCGCCATCACCGGGAAGGCGGCGAAGCCGTTGCCCATCACGATGGTGAACAGCGCCATGCCGATACAGTACACCGCCACCGCGACGAATGCCGAATCCAGGCCGATATAGGTGGTCGCCAGGTGCGCCACCGCCTTGCCGACGCCGGCTTCCGAGAACAGCAGTCCCAGCACCGCCAGGATGTGCGGCAGCACCACCGCCCAGCTCATCGCGTCGACCAGGCGCCGCGCCTCGCGCACGCCCTGCAGCGGCGTGGCGCGCGTCAGCCAGCACGCGGCGACCAGGGCCACGACGGCGCCGCAACCCATGCTGACCAGGGTCAGGTGGGCCGGGTCGAGCAGCGGCAGCCCCTGAAACTGGACGTCCTTGACCACGGTGGCGCCGATCACGGTCACCAGCGGCAGCAACAGCGCCGGGATGAAGATGCGGTTGCCCAGGCGCGCGGCGCTCCTCCGGCCCCAGCGCCTTCGGCGCGCCGGCCCGGACGCCGCCAAAGCCGGCCAGCAAGGCCATGCCGATCATCAGGGCGCCGACCGCCGCCGGCGGCATGCGCTCGCCGGCCAGGTACAGCAAGGCATACAGTCCCCAGAACAGCGCGGTGGTGACACGGCGCGGATTGCTGCGGTCCACCAGGTTCATGATGGCCACGCTCGAGAGCAGCAGCCCGACCAGGATATAGAAGTGATCGATGGTGAGCGTCATGCCGCCTCCTTCGCCGCCGTCACTTCACGCTGGATCTCGCGCCTGATCTCGGCATCGAGCCGGCGCAGGTTCCAGGCATGGATCACGAAGGCGGTGATCGCGGTCGGGATGCCCCACAGCGCGATATGCAGCGGATTGACCTCGATGCCCTCGGCCTGCAGGATCGTGTGCATCAGGACGATGGCGCCGAAGGCCACGAAGATGTCTTCGCCGAAGAACAGGCCGATATTGTCGGTGGCGGCCGACATGGCGCGGATACGGTGGCGCACGCGTTGGGGCAAGGTGCCATGCCGGCTTTCCGCGGCCGCCTCGGCCATCGGCGCGACCAGCGGCCGCACCATCGTCGGATGGCCGCCCAGGCTGGTCAGCCCCATCGCGGCGGTGCTCTCGCGCGCGAACAGGTAGACGATCAACAGGCGACCGGCGGTGGCCGAGCGCACCTTCGCGATCACGGATTGCGCCTGCTCGCGCAGGCCGAAGCGCTCCAGCAGACCGATCGCGGCCAACGGCAGCAGCAGGATCAATGGCAGGTTGCGCGTCTTGACGAAGGCGGTGCCGAGCGACTCGAGCAGGACCATGACGGGCATGGCGGCCGCGACACCGGTCACGCCGCAGGCGGCGACGGCGACCAGCACCGGATTGGCGCGCAGCAGGAAGCCGGCAACGACGACGACCACGCCGAGCAGTGGCCACAGATTGACAGCAGATTGCATGGATTCCCCGGCAATATTCGACAAGCGAGGAATGTTACTCCATGTGGTGTGTTAATCCGGCAAGAACTTGGGCAAGCCTTCAGGCAGGCCGTACCGGATTACTGGCCAGGTCGCCGACGACCGTATTCCACTGGCGCACGTGGAAGGCGCGCACCAGGCCGTTCGTGACGTAAGGGTCCATGGCCGCGAACAGCTGGACCGGTTCGGGCGTCCCGCAATCGAAAACCAGCACCGCATGATCGGCCGGCTCGGTCAGCGCGCCGGCCAGGACCAGCTCACCGCGTTCCTGCGCGTCCCATGCCAATTTGAGGTGTTCATCGCGGAACTCGCCGCGGCGTTCGAGGTAGTCGGGGGCGAGGTCATAGGTGAGCAGGTAATGCACGGCGTCTCCAGGAGGGGGTGGATGAAGGTGGATCCACATCGTAACCGCAATCACGTGATCGGAACACCAGCACAACGGCAGCGCTCGATGTTGGTTTAAAACAACTTTTTAACCCGTTTCGCATGGGCTGCCCAACAGTGAGAGGCATCACACAGAACAAAACTCAGCGGCTGGCGTAGACTGTCAGTCATGGATATGTCGAAGAAAATGGCGGCGGGGATCACGGGCTTTGCCAGCATGCTGTGGCTGGGGCTGACGGCGGCCGTCGCCGCCAACCAGCGCCGCCTGGTTTTCAATCCGACGCTCGAGCGCGAAGTCAAAAGCCCGCGCAGCAGCGGCCACCGCACCCGTCCGGTGGTCTTGCGCGCCAACGACGGCACCCGCCTCTCTGGCTGGCTGATGACCCCGACCATTCCCGGCCCGCGCCCTGCGGTGCTGTATTTCGGCGGTCGTTCCGAAGAAGTGTCCTGGGTCGTGCGCGATGCCGGCAAGCTGTTCCCCAACATGACCGTGCTGGCGATGAACTACCGCGGCTATGGCGAGTCGCAGGGCGTGCCGGCCGAGATCCACATGATCGAAGACGGCTGCCTGCTGTACGACTGGCTCGCCACACGCGGCCAGGTCGATCCCCATCGCATCGCCGTGGTCGGCCGCAGCCTGGGCTCCGGCGTCGCGGTGCAGGTGGCCAAGGAACGTCCCGCGCAATCCGTGGTCCTGATCACGCCCTACGATTCGATCCTGGCGATCGCCAAGCGGCGCTTCCGCGTGATGCCCATCGAGTACATGCTGCAGCACCGCTTCGAGTCGATCAAGTACGCGCCCTCGCTCAAGGCGCCCACCTATGTGCTGCGCGCGGCCAGCGACGACGTGGTGCCGCACACGCACACCGACCTGCTGGTGGCCAAGCTGGGCCAGCTGGTGGCGGACGACGTCGTGCCCGACTCCGACCACATGAACATCCCCTACCTCGAAGCGACGCAGGACATGATCGCCGGCTTCCTCACCCGCCAGTTCAGCCAGCCCGTGACGCCGGCCGCCGCGGCGGCCGTCGCCGACGCGGTCGCCAGCGCGGAACCACCCGCCGAAGCGGTCCCGACCCCCGCCGATTTCGCCCTCGCCGCAAAATAATTGCTGAAAGTTGTCAGCAGTTATATTTCCAACGAATAAATTGGCAAGTAAAATCGTATTTGTCATCAACTTGCAGGTTGATGCATATTTGACAGCTTGCGCTGGGATGGCGTGAGTTCGCTCGTGTTTTGCTCACTTCAGCCAGATCGACGCTCCCAGCCTGTTGTGGCCGTGCTACACGTGTGCCCTTCTGCTGAGAAAATAGTCGCCAGATACAAACCGTAACTTCCTGCGGATCGCCGGACTGACACAATCGCACAGCGCGACGTGCCGCCATGCCGCTCGAGGTCGCAATTGCGCAGCCTTTACCATCGGCCACCATGCCGCGGGTACAATATCGCTACTCCAGGAGCCCATTGATGAAATTTAAGCAACTCAGCATGACCATCGCGGCGCTGTGCGTCGCCGGCAGTGCATTGGCAGCGCCGGCCGCAGGCCCGATCGCGCAGCCGAAGCTCGGCATGGTCTACGATGCGGGCGGCAAATTCGACAAATCGTTCAACCAGTCGGCTTTCGAAGGCCTGCAGCGCTTCACCAAAGAGACCGGCGTCAAGGTGTTCGAAGTCCAGGCCAATAGCGATACCCAGGCCGAGCAGGTGATGCGCGGCCTGGCGCGCAAGAAGGTCGACATGATCGCCGCCATCGGTTTCTCGCAAACCCAGGCCGTGCAAAAGGTCGCCCGTGAATTCCCGAACGTGCGCTTCGTGCTGATCGACAGCGTGGCGCAAGGCCCGAACATCGAATCGGTGATGTTCAAGGAACAGGAAGGCTCCTACCTGGTCGGCGTGGCCGCCGCGATGGCCTCCAAGTCCCAGAAGCTCGGCTTCGTTGGCGGCATGGACATCCCGCTGATCCGCGCCTTCGCCTGCGGCTACGGCCAGGGCGCCAAGGCCCAGGCGCCGAAGATCGAGATCGTCCAGAACATGGTCGGCACCACCGCCGCCGCCTGGAACGACCCGGCCAAGGGCGGCGAGCTGGCGCGCGCGCAATTCGCGCGCGGCGTCGACGTCGTGTTCGCGGTGGCCGGCGGCAGCGGCATGGGCACGCTGCAGGCGGCCAAGGAACGCGGCAAGCTGGCGATCGGCGTCGATTCGAACCAGAACTACATGC
The DNA here is from genome assembly GCF_003143515.1 of Massilia oculi. NCBI lineage: Bacteria > Pseudomonadati > Pseudomonadota > Betaproteobacteria > Burkholderiales > Oxalobacteraceae > Massilia > Massilia oculi. Next base: position 1,870,083 of record NZ_CP029343.1, read on the forward strand.
ACCCGGGCACGATGCTGACCTCGATGGTCAAGCGCGTCGACGTGGCCGTGTACGACTCCTTCATGGCGGTCAAGAACGGCAGCTGGAAAGCGGGCGTGCACTACAAGGGCCTGAAGGAAGGCGGCGTGGACTGGGTGCTGGACAAGGACAACCGCAAGGTCGTCACGCCGGAGATCGAAAAGCGCGTCAACGCCGTGCGCCAGGACATCATCAACGGCAAGATCAAGGTCATCGATTACCGCGCAGGCAGCAGCTGCCCGGTCTGATTTACCTATCTCCATTCGAAGCGCGCCGCGCCGGCTAAAACCGGCCCGGCGCGCTTTTGAATGATAAAGACACTTCATATTTACGACAGATCGCAATGCAGCCAGCCGTAGAATTTCGCAATATCAGCAAGGCCTTCGGGCCGGTGCAGGCGAACGCCGACGTCAGCTTCTCGATTGCCAAGGGCTCGATCCATGGCGTGATCGGCGAAAATGGCGCGGGCAAATCCACCCTGATGAGCATCCTGTACGGCTACTATCACGCCGACAGTGGGCAGCTCGTCATCAATGGCGCCGAGCAGAAGATCCGCTCCAGCCAGGAAGCGATCGACCTGGGCATCGGCATGGTCCACCAGCACTTCATGCTGGTCGAGAACATGACCGTGCTCGACAACGTGATGCTCGGCGCCGAGGGCGGCTTCAAGCTGTCGAAGAAGCGGCTTGAGACCGAGGCCAAGCTGCGCGAGATCTGCGCCCGCTACCACCTCGACGTCGATCCGCTGGCGGTCATCTCGACCCTGTCGGTCGGGGCCCAGCAGCGCGTCGAGATCCTCAAGCAGATCTACCGCAGCGCCGAGATCCTGATCCTGGACGAGCCGACCGCCGTGCTCACCACGCAAGAAATCGCCTCGCTGTTCGACATCCTGCGGCTGTTCAAGGAACAGGGCAAGACCATCATCCTGATCACCCACAAGCTGGGCGAGATCATGGAGATCACCGACCAGGTGACCGTGATGCGCGCGGGCCGCGTGGCCGGCGCCGTCGCCACCTGCGACACCTCGAAGGAGCAGCTGGCGAACATGATGGTGGGCCGCCCGATCGAGGGCAACCTGCCGCGCAAACCGCACGCGCCCGGCGCGCCGGTGCTGCAGGTCGAGGGCCTGCAACTGAAGGACGCCAACGGCGTCCAGCTGCTGGCCGACATTGCCCTGAACGTGCGCGCCGGCGAGATCGTCGCCATCGCCGGCGTCTCGGGAAATGGCCAGAGCGAGCTGATGGAAATCCTGTCCGGCATGCGCCTGCCCACGTCCGGCAAGGTGACGATGGAAGGCGCGCCGCTGCCCTTCGCCGGCCGCTCGAACGCCGACGGCCTGCCCGCCACCTTCCGCGACCTCGGCATCGGCCACGTGCCCGAAGACCGCCTGCGCGATGGCGTGATCAAGGATTTCTCGGTCATGCAGAACACCGTGTTCGGCTACCAGGACCGCGTCACGAAGCGCGGCCTGTTCGACTTCGACGCCATCGCCCAGCGCTGCGCCGGTTTGCTCGAGCAGTTCGACGTGCGTCCGAAAGACCCGAATGTGCGCATCGGCCTGCTCTCGGGCGGCAACCAGCAGAAGGTCGTGATCGCGCGCGAAGTGTCGGCCGCGCCAAAGCTGATGCTGGTCGGCCAGCCGACCCGCGGCGTCGACATCGGCACCATCGAAAGCATCCACACCCAGCTGCTGCGCCTGCGCGACGAAGGCGTGGCCATCCTGCTGGTGTCGACCGAGCTGGAAGAAGTGCGCGCCCTGGCCGACCGCATCGTCGTGATGTCGGGCGGCCGCGTCACCGGCGAACTCCATATTGACGAATTCGACACCACCCGCATCGGCCTCTTGATGGGCGGGATGCACAAATCATGAAAACCACTGAACTCCCACGCTGGGCATCAGGCTTCGTCCTGCCGGTCCTGAACCTGCTGTCCGCGCTGCTGGTCGCCGCGCTGGTCATCCATCTGCTGGGCGAGAGCCCGGTGGAATCGCTGCAGATCCTCGTCAACAGCGCCGTCATCAATCCGGAAGGCCTGAGCTATACGCTGTTCTATGCCTCCACGTTCGTGTTCACCGGCCTGGCCGTGTCGATCGCGATGAAGGCGGGCCTGTTCAACATCGGCGCCGAAGGCCAGATGTACCTGGGCGGCCTGGGCCTGACCCTGGCCATGCTGGCGTTCGACGCGAGTCTCTCCGCCTGGCTCCTGATCCCGCTGGCGATCGTCGCCAGCGCCCTGTTCGGCGCGGCCTGGGCCTTCCTGCCGGGCTATCTGCAGGCCAGGCGCGGCAGCCACGTGGTGGTCACGACGATCATGTTCAACTTCATCGCCGCCGGCCTGATGAACTTCATCATCGTCAAGTACATGATCCCCGAGGGCGACCAGAACCCGGCCAGCCGCGTGTTCTCGGACGCCGCGGCGATCCCGCAGCTGTCGACCTGGCTGCCGTTCTTCGGCGAAAACACGCCGCTCAACCTCGCCTTCATCCTGGCCCTGATCGCACTGGTGGTCTACTGGGTGGCGGTGTCGCGCTCGAGCTGGGGTTATAAACTGCAGGCGACCGGCCTGAACGCCCACGCCGCCCACTACGCCGGCGTGCGCATCAGCCGCACCATCATCGTCGCGATGCTGATCTCGGGCGCCCTGGCGGGCCTGGCGGCGGTGAACTCGATCCTCGGTTCGACCCACTACCTGAGCCTGAACTTCCCGGCCGGCGCCGGCTTCATCGGCATCGCGATCGCGCTGATGGGCCGCCAGCATCCGGTCGGCATCCTGCTGTCGTCGGTGCTGTTCGGCGCGCTGATCCAGGGCGGCTTCGACCTGTCGCTGGAAAAGCCGAACATCCCGCAAGAGACCTTCATTTTCATCCAGGGCCTGATCATCCTGTTCTGCGGCGCCATGGAAAACATGTATGCGCCGGCAGTGCTGAAACTGATCAACGCAACGCGCGGCAACAGCGCACGCAAGGGATAAGCCATGGAAGACTTCCAGTTCGCCAGCATCGTCGTCTCGACCATCCGCAACGCGCCGGTGCTGATCTTCGCGGCCATGGCCGGCCTGTTCGCCGAGCGCAGCGGCGTGGTCGACATCGGCCTCGAGGGCAAGATCCTGGCCTCGGCCTTCGTCTCGGCCGGCGTCGCCTACACCTACCAGGACCCGTGGATCGGCATCGCGGCCGGGATCCTCGCATCGGTCGCGCTGGCCCTGGTCCAGGCCTTCGTCTCGATCACGCAGAAGGGCAACCAGCTGGTGGCGGGCATCGCCATCAATATCGCGATGAGCGGCCTGACGTTCGTGGTGGCCCAGTACTTCTTCCAGCAGGGCGGCCGCACGCCGGACCTGGGCGAGGCGCGCCTGTCGACCGTGGTGCTGCCCGGTTCGGAACTGGTGGCCGACATCCCCGGCCTGGGCTGGGTCTGGACGCGCCTGATCGGCGGCCACTCGCCGCTGGTGTACTTCGCCTTCGCCCTGCTGCCGATCGTGCACTGGGTGCTGTTCCACAGCCGCTTCGGCCTGCGCCTGCGCGCCTGCGGAGAGAACCCGCACGCGGCCGACGCCGCCGGCATCCCGGTCCAGCGCACGCGCTACATGGCGATGATCATCGCCGGCGTACTGTGCTCGTTCTCGGGCGCCTACCTGTCGATCGTCCAGAGCGGCTTCTTCCTGCGCGATATGTCGGCCGGTGCCGGCTACCTGGCGCTGACCGCCCTGGTGTTCGGCAACTGGCGTCCGCTGCACACGGTGCTCGGCTGCATGATGTTCGGTTTCTTCGCCGCGGTGCAGATCCAGATCGAAGGCGTCGACCTGCCGGTCGTGGGCCGCATCCCGGGTTCGCTGATCCAGATGATCCCGTACATCGTCACCGTGGTCGTGCTGGCCGGCCTGATGGCCAAGTCGGTGGCGCCGAAGGCGCTGGGCAAGCCCTTCGTCAAGTCGCGCTGAACCATCCCCACACCTGCCCGCGTTCGCGGGCAGGTCGTTTTTCCTTCCGCCCTCCACTCGCCTCATTCCTGGAATCAGCTATCACTTGTTGTGATGACAAGTGATCGTCACCACGATGCCACACATATCAATGAATTTGGCATACAAAATGCAATCTTCATCCTCAATAGCCGCGTAGTCTGAGAAAATAGCGACTTTCCGTACGGCAACGAAAAGATCGCGATCGTTGCCGTCCAAATTTTTCTATAGGACATTTATGGCAATCGATAACATCAAGCTGCGCAGCCTTCTGTTCGGTGGCTTCGCCACTCTGCTGGCCGCCATGCTGCTCCTGGTCGGCATCGGCCTGATCCAGACCAAGAAGGCGGAAAACCTGACCGACAAGCTGACCACCCAGAGCATGGAACGCCTGGCCATGCTGCAGGAGTGGCAGGCCATCATCGAAACGAATGCCGCGCGCACGATTGCCGCCATCAAGATGACCAATTCCGAGGACGAGAAGTACTTCCTCGACGATATCGCCTCGTCGTCGAAGCGCTCCGACGTCCTGCACAAGGGCCTGATCGACAGCCTGAAGGACGACGCCGCGGCGATGGCCTTGTTCGGCAAGGTCGACGAGCAGCGCGAAGGCTACCGCGCTGCGCGCAAGAGCGTGCTGGCGAAAAAAGCGGCAGGCGACGACGAGGCGGTGCGCCAGTTCCTGGCCACCGACATGCTGCCGCGCGTGAAGGCTTATGTCGAAAGCCTGCGCGCGATCGTGCAATACCAGCAGACGGTGGTCGAAGCCGATGCGCAGTCGATCGACGATGGCTTCAAGACCAGCCTGAACCTGCAGCTGTCCCTGGCCGCGATCGCCCTGGTGGCCGGCGCCGCCTTCGCCTGGTGGATTGGCCGCCGCATCACCGCGCCGCTGGAAGAAGCCGTGATGGTCGCCCAGACCGTCGCCCTTGGCGACCTGAGCAGCCGCATCGTCGCCCAGGGCAGCAACGAGACTGGCGTGCTGATGGGCGCCCTGAAGGACATGAACGACAACCTGGTGGGCATCGTCGGCCAGGTGCGCAGCGGCACCGAGACCATCGTCGAAGCGGCCGACCAGATCTCGGCCGGCAACCTCGAACTGTCGTCGCGCACCGAGCAGCAGGCCGGCGCGCTGGAAGAAACCGCCTCGTCGATGGAAGAACTGACCTCGACCGTGAAGCAGAACGCCGACAATGCGCGCGAAGCCAATGCGCTGGCGCAGACCGCTTCGCAAGTGGCCGGCCGCGGCGGCGAGACCGTCGGCCGCGTGGTGCAGACCATGGACGCGATCACCGATTCGTCCAAGAAGATCTCGGACATCATCGGCGTCATCGACGGCATCGCCTTCCAGACCAATATCCTGGCGCTGAATGCGGCGGTGGAAGCGGCGCGCGCCGGCGAACAGGGCCGCGGCTTCGCGGTCGTGGCGAGCGAGGTGCGCAACCTGGCCCAGCGCTCGGCGGCGGCGGCCAAGGAAATCAAGACCCTGATCGGCGACTCGAGCGCCAAGGTCGAGGAAGGCAGCCGCCTGGTGTCGGACGCCGGAAGCACCATGCAGGAAATCGTGGACAGCATCGGCCGCGTCACCGCGATCATGTCGGGCATCGCCATGGCCAGCCAGGAGCAGTCGGCCGGCATCGAGCAGGTGAACCAGGCGATCGCCCAGATGGACCAGGTGACGCAGCAGAACGCGGCGCTGGTCGAAGAAGCGGCGGCCGCCTCGACCTCGATGCGCGAACAGGCGCAGTTGCTGGCGCAGTTGGTGTCGACCTTCCGCTTCGAGCCGCAGGCCGCGGCAGGCCGTCCATCCCTCAAGAGCGCCGGTCGTCCGGCGCTGGAGATGCGTCAGGCGGCCTGACGCGCACTGGTTGTCTCCTCTTCACGCCGGGCATGTCCCGGCGTTTTTTATGGTGTGACGGGATCGACCGGCTCGTAAGCCGCCGCGCGGCGGCTGGAGCGCGCCAGGGTCCAGGCGAAGCCGATGCCGGCCGACGTGCCGGTGTCCTTGAGGTGCAGCGGGCTGTCGCGGTTGGCGCTGCCGGCATACGACTCGAAGCGCACGAAGCCGAACAGGCGCAGGTCAGGATTCAGTTGGCGCGTGGCGAACAGGCCGACGCGGGTGAGCATCAGGCCCGCATCGGCGCCATAGGCCGCGCGCGACGCATTGGCATACTGCGGCTGCACTTCGTAGAAGTAACGGTTGATGCGCTTGTCGCCGAACACGACCGAGACATTCCCCTCGACGCTCCACAGCCCGCGCTCGCCGCGCGTCTCATAGGCCAGCTTGGGCTCGAAGGTCCAGCCCTGGCGCCGCAGCCCTCCCCTGGCCTCGATCACGGCGCGCAGCGGCAGTTCGGCGCGCAGGCGGCTAGTGCGGTCGATATCGGCCAACCGGATCTTCAGCCTAGGGCCGAACTCGAACAGGGCGCCCAGGTCGGGCATGCCGGCGCGGATGTCGACGTCGTCCGAATCGGACGGCAAGGCGCCCGCCAGGCCGACGTCGAACTCGAGCCGGTCGGAACGGAACAGGCGCGCCCCGATGCCCGACTGGTCGGCGCGCAGCACTTCGCCGCGGTACAGCAGGTAGGGCAGCGGCAGGACGCGGTTGTTGCGGTCGTCGGCGCCGGGATAGGCCGGCGCGGTGAGGCCGAAGGCGCCCACGCCGAATTCCCAGAGCGGCAAGCTGGCCGGTTCAGGCGACTGCGCACTGGCGTGGAGGGAGGGAATCAGGCATGCGGCCGCGATAGCGGCTTTGATGGTGGAATGCATGTGGCCTCGGAATCGGTGTCGGGGATTGACGCGATTCTATCCGAGGCCACGGAAAACATGCGCTGCACGCGACCGGGGGCCGGCACGGCGCAAGGAAGAACGTTACGGCCAGATCGCCTGCAACATCGCCGCCAGGTTGTAGCCACCCTTGATCAGCTGGGTCTTGGCGATCTCCGAGCTCGGCACCGGATAGTTCTGCGGCACTTCCAGCGCGAAGGTGTAATAGGTCTCGCCCTTCTTGCTGGTCTGCGGGGTCAGCTTGCCCGGCGCCACGTCCTTGTACGCCAGCTTGGCCGACACCAGGCCATCCTCGACCCACTGCACCGGCCAGGTCGACACGTCGCCCTGCGCTTTCTTCAGCTGCGGTTGGCTGGCGACCGCCACGTCGGCGAACTGCTCCGGCGTGCGGGTCTTGATGCGGCGGAAGGCATAGTCGACCGTGGTGCTGTCCCAGTAGGAGTGGAACGGCTTGGTCAGCGCCGCCGGCACGCCTTCCTTGACGACGATTGGCTCCCCCGGAGGGATCACGCCGGCGGTCAGGACAGCCAGGCGCTCGTTATCCAGCAGCAGATTATTGCCGCCGCGCGAATCGAAGACCAGGGTCTCGTCGATCTCGGCGCGGTCTTTCGGCACCACGAACTTGCCGTCCCTGGAAACGAAGGCCGAACCCACGTGCAGCGGCTGGTGGATGTCGCCGGCGAAGTGGGCCAGCAGGATCAGGGCCTGGCGCTTGGTGAACTTGTGCGGGTTCAGCGCCGGGTCGGTCTTGCCTTGCAGGACGGCGATGCACTGCTCCAGCGTCTGCACGATGTCGACCTCGCTCGTGCCCACGCCGTGTTCATGGTAGTGGTCCAGCTGGAACGGCACATTGGTATAGTGGTATTCGCTGTGGCGCGGGTTGCCGGCCACGTACTCGACCATCTCGGGCGTTTGCGGGCCGCAGAAGGTGCCCTTCACGCAGTCGGCCCAGTTGGCCACCGACGCGAGCGATTCGCCCGGCTGCAAGAGCTGTGCGATCTCCTTCTGCGCGTTGCTGCCCTTGAGCAGCCGGTCGGCGATGGCGCCGATGGCGCGGTGGCCGTCGCGGCCCCAGGCGGCGGCGTCGGGCGCGGCCACCGATGCGAAGACGCCGGTCAGCGCCAGCGCGCATGCGAGTTTTTTCATGGTGATTCCTTGTTCAATACAGTGCTGCGGGATTACCTGATCTTCTGGATGCGGGGTGCAGCCGGCGCCATCGCGCCCCGCCCCTCGATCTTCTTCAGGTAAGCGATGAAGCCGTCCAGGTCGCGCAGGCCGGTGTCGACGCGCGCCGTGCCCTTGCCGAACTCCGGATAACCGTCGCTGCCTTCGGCCAGGAAGTTATTGGTGGCGATGCGGTAGGTGGCGCCGTCCTGCATCTGTTTGCCGTTCAGCTTCAGGCTGCCCGGCACCAGGCGGCTGCCCGCCGGACGCTTCGGGTCCCAGGCATAGCTGAAGCCTTCGGAAACCTGCAGCACCGACGAATTCGAATCGACGCCGTCGGCCCACTGGCGTTCCAGCAGCGCGCGGATCTGGGCGCCGGTCAGGTCCATCACGACCGTCGTGTTGCCGAACGGGAGTACCACCTGAGCCTGGCCGAAGGCGACCGTGCCGTCCGGGCCGGCCTCGAGGTCGCGGCGGATGCCGCCATTGTTCATGAAGGCCAGTTGCGCGCCCAGGTCACGGACCGAATCGAGCGCCGCATCGGCGATCATATTGCCCAGCACCGACTCGCCGGCGTCATTGGTCTTGCGCAGCACGGGCGCGCCGGCCACCCTGGCGATCGGGCGGTTCAACGCTTCCTTGCTGCGCTCCTTCACCTGCGCCACGAAGGCCGTCATCTTCGGATCCGCCGGATACTCGCCCGGCTTCATCACGACGTTCTTCACGACCAGGTTGCTGACCGCACCGGTCTTCGGCTCGACCTGCATCGACACGCGGGTGAGCAGGTGGCCGGCGGTGTCGGCCTGGGTCACGGTGCGGCCATCGACGTCGCACAGGTAGCCCTGGTGCGAGTGGCCGGTCAGCACCAGCTTGACCGACGGGTCGATCTTTTGGACCACGTCGACGATGTCGCCCTTGAGCTGCGAGCAGCCGGCCTGCAGCGGCGACTCCACCGTGCGGCCGCCCTGGTGCACCAGCGCCACGATGACTTGCGCACCGGCGGCGCGCATGGCCGGCAGCGCGCGGTTGATCGCCTCGGCTTCGTCGCCGAACTGCAGACCGGCCACGCCGGAAGCCACCACCATGTTCGGCGTGTCCTTCAGCACCACGCCGACCAGGCCCACCTTGATGCCCTTGACGTCCTCGATCCGGAAGCCCGGGATGACCGGCTTGCCGGTGGCCGAGTCGATCACGTTGGCGCCGAGGTAGGTGAACTTGGCGCCGCCGAAGTCCGGGGTGAACTTGCACGCTTTGGTGGGATGCGGCGAATCGCAGCCGCCGTTCTGCTGGCGCAGCAATTCCTTGCGGCCGCCGTCGAATTCATGGTTGCCCACCGCGCTGGCGCGCAGGTTCAGCATATTCATCACTTCGATGGTCGGCTCGTCGGCCCACAGCGACGACAGCGCCGGGCTGGCGCCGACGATGTCGCCGGTCGAGACCAGGAGCAAATCCTTGTCTTCCTTGCGCCAGGCCTGCAGGGCCGCCGCCACCGCTTCGGCGCCGCCGGCGCGCATGACTTCTTCCTTGCCATCCGCATGCTTGAGGACGTAACGGCTCGGTTCGAGGTTGCCGTGGAAGTCGTTCAGCGATATGAGATTGAGGGTCACCGGGCCCTGGGGCGCGCTGACGCAGCCGGCCAGCAGCAGCGCCATGGTGAGGGTGGAAAGACTGGCGCATGCGCGGCGCGTAACGATCATGGAAACACCTTTACTGGATGCGGACCGGCGCGAACGGCGGGTCCGGAAAAACGGAGTTCGAGCAAACTCGACAGCCAACATTATCCCATGCGCCTTGTGTGCAGGAAATCCTTACGATTGCTGGGCTGCGCATTTTTTAAAGAAAAACGGCCGGTGTTTCCACCGGCCGTTCTTGACTAGCTCATGCTACGAATGCGGGCTGCTTAGAATTCGTACTTGAGGGTCGCCTGGATCGCCCACTGCGACTCGCCCTTGGCTTGCTTCAGGTCTTGACGCTCGACGTCGTTGCGCACGACGTAGATGTAACGACCTTGTGCATCCAGACCTGCGTAGTCCACGAAGCTACGTGCCATGCCGCCCGACGACTGGAAGCTGATCTCTTCGGTACGACCCCATTTCTTGTTCAGCAGGTTGCCGAAGTTCATGAAGTCCAGGGTGAAGGTCGCCTTGTTGCGCTTGAACAGGCCAGGGATTTCCTGGCTGATACGCACGTCGAAGGTATTGACCCACTCAGCGGTACTGTTGTTACGCTTCACGACACCACCAGCCGCGCTGTGCAGGCCCTTGTTGGCGTTGACGACGTCCCAGAAGCGCTGCTCGTTCGAGCGGTTGGTTGCGGTATCGCCGTAGAACACGACTTCACCGGAACCGAATGCGGTCGGGATGTACATCAGGTCATTGCCCGACTCGCCATCACCATTCAGGTCATTGTTGATGGTCCAGCTGTATGGACGTCCTTCACGACCTTCGTAGAAGATACCCAGGCGGGTGTTGTAGTTCGAGAAGAACTTCTTCTGGAAGTTGACCAGCGCATTGACGCGGTTCTTGATGGCGTAGCTCGACGCTGCAGCGACTTCTTCGTTCGGGTTGAACACCGAACGACCGCGCCAGTTCGAGTTGGCCACCGACGAGGTCAGCGGCGAGACTTCGGTCGCGTCGGTGTAGGTGTAAGCCACCGACCAGCCGATGCCCTTGGTCATCGGACGCGACAGCGAGGCGGTCAGGACTTTTGCATCGCCCTTGTCAGTATCGCGCGCCACCAGCACGTTGCCGAAGCTGCGGTTGTTCAGCGAGCGCGTCTGTGCGCCAGCGCTGGTGATCACGTTGGCGGTGTTGTTCGACACGCCCCAGCTATTCCGGTTCAAGCCGGCCGCGTTCCAGTACAGCTCACGACCGTCCGAGCCGGTACGGGTCGACGCGCCCAGGTTCAGGTGCTCGTAGTAGATGCCGTTCTTGTTCTTGGTGTACAGCGCTTCGGCGCCGAACACGATGCCATACCATGGCAATTCGGTATCGAACGCCAGGTTGGCTTTCCAGATCGACGGCTGGCGGAAGTTCGGATCCAGGAAGTTCACGTCAGCAGCCGGAATCGCGCCGGAAATCGCCGGCTGGGCGTCCGGATCCAGGCTGGCCAGGCCGCCCGTGGTCGGGCAGCGGGTCGCGCCGGTGCCCGAGCAGCTGATGGTGGCGGTTGCCACGCCGGTGCCCGAGAACGGGTTCGACATCCAGACGGTCGCTGCCGCGCCCTGGAACAGGCCGACGCCGCCGCGCAGCTGGGTCGGACGCTCCGACTTGTCGAAGCGGTAGTTGAAGCCCAGGCGTGGCTGGACCAGGTCGGTGCCGTCGATGGTCTGGCGGTTGTCCAGACCGAAGCCGCCGCTCTGGCGGGCGCCGGTGGCCGGGTTGCCGGCAACCATCGGTGCGGCGGCAGCAGCGTTATACAACGGGACGCCGCCGACATCGTTACGGTCGTAACGCACGCCGTAGGTCAGGGTCAGCTGGTCGTTGACTGCCCAGGTGTCTTGCAGGAACAGGCCGGTGTTCTTGGTTTCGAACATGGCGATCGCGTCGTTGAGCGTAGCACCCGGCAGCGCGCGCTGCTGGCTGAAGCTCAGCGGACGGCCGCGCTGGAAGTTCTCGAGCACGGCTTGCTGGATGCGGTCGGCCGAGGCGCCGGAGCAGGTCAGCGCGCCGAACGAGTAGAAGTTCGGGTCGGTCGAATCCAGGCAGGCGAAGGTATACGAACCGTTGATACCTTGCAGGAACGCGTTATAGACTTCGTTCTTGGTCTGGTCGACGCCGAACTTCAGCTCATGGTCGCCCACGATCCAGTTGGCGCCGGCATACATGTCCTTGGTCTTGTTGCGCAGGACGTTGTTGTGGCGGCTGAATTCGGTACCGAAGTTCAGGAAGCGGTTGGCGGTCGACAGGCCGGCCGGTGCGCCGGCAGGCAGCGCGCCGGAGAATTGCAGGCCGATCGATGGGGTACGGGTCGCGTTGGTCGGGACCGAATCGTAGTCGCGGGTCGAAAACTTGAACTCGGTCGAGAAGGTCGGGGTCCAGTCCGAGAAGATCTGGCCGACGACGGTCTCGATTTCCTTGCCCTGGTTGTAGAAGCTCGACGAGAGGCCGACGCCGGTGGCCGAGAAGCCCGGGTAGAACGGCTCGCCCTGGGTGGTCTTTGCATAGCGCAGGTTGGCGCGGTGTTCGTCGGTGATGTTCCAGTCGAACTTCACCATGCGCTCCTTCGAGGTCAGCATCGAGCCGCTAGGAACGGTCGGGCTGCCGATGTCAACGCCGTAGACGCTTTGGGCAATGCTCTGTGCCTGGGAGATGGCCGCCGGGGTGATGGCGACGGTAGTGCCGGCCCCGCTGCCGATCGGTCCGAAGTCCGGGCTCGAACGCGAGCTCTCGAAGTTTTCGGCCAGGGCGAAGATGAACAGCTTGTCCTGGATCAGGGGACCGGAAGCCCAGATACCCTTGGTGGTTTCCTTCGACTTCGGAGGATCGCTGTAGACGTCGGTGATCGGGTTGTAACGATCGCCCGCCATCGTGTCGTTGCGGAACACGTAGTACACGCCGCCCTTGTAGGTGTTGGTACCCGACTTGGTCACGGCGTTGATGTTGGCGCCGGTGTAGCCCTTCTGGGTGACGTCGTAGTTGGCGACGTTGACCTGCACCGACTGGATCGCCTCGATCGAGATCGGCTGGCGTGCGGTCGGGCTGCCGTTCGCTTCCAGGCCGAAGGTGTCGTTGATCGCGACGCCGTCGATGGTCATCGAGTTGTAGCGCGAGTTCTGGCCGGCCACGGACAGTTCGCCGCGGTCCTTGTCGGTCTGCGACACGCGCGGGTCGGCACGGGCGTAATCTTGCAGGTTACGCTGGATCGATGCCTGGGTTTGCAGTTCGGTGTTGCTGATCGAAGTGCCCGAACCCATGTTGTTGCTCGAGAAAATCTCCGAGCGAACAGCCGAGCCGGCCACGGTCACGGTCTGGATGCCGACGGTCGCGTCGACGGTCGCGGTCTGCGCCAGCTCGACGTAGACGTCGTTGCGCGTCTGGGTGACGCCATCCTTGGTGATGGTAATGGTGTAAGGACCACCCACGCGCAGGCCGCGCGCGGTGTAGCGGCCTTCCGCGTCAGTGACGACATTGCTGACAGAACCCGACTCGACGTGCAGGATCTGCACTTGTGCGCCGGCAGCTGGTGCGCCGGCAGCGTTCGAGATACGGCCACCGATGGCGGACGTGGTGTTCTGTGCAAACGACGGCGACGCCGCCAGTGCAACCGACAAAGCCAGCGCCAATTTGGTGAGCCGGATCTGTTGTTGAGTGATCATTGATTACCCCAAAAAGAACTTCAATTTATTGTTGGACGCCCGGGCGGACGCCCTCCCCTACGATTTACTGCTTGAATTTTTTGCTTGGTGCGGCAGCGCTTCAGCCGGCAAGCGGCTGCGATTGTATCGTTACAATGTTTCAACAACGTGACGCGGTGAAGTGATGTCATACAGCGGAATTCCGCCAATATGCATGAGCTTTGAACAAGCCGACAAATTCGTTTTGGCTTGGCTATTTAGAGCTTTTGCGTATAAATCACCGGGCAAGTGTTGTCTGTACACGACATAATCGGCGTGCTTCCGACCGAAATGTGACAAGGCGGGATTATATGTGCGGCATTCTCCCGCGGAATCTTTTTGATAAAAATTCCGTGGAAGTGCGCGGGGAACGAAGATTTTTGTAGCGAGAAGGCGACATAAGTTAATTTTGCATTAACTTATCACCAAAAAGTTACCGGAGAAATGTGACACGCAGGCGGTCCGGCAGGCGCCGGACCGCGGATGTCACACTTTATTTGGCGCGGATGGCCGCGGCGTCCAGCGCCGCGATCTTCGCTTCGAATTCCGTGTAACGTTGGTCCAGCTGGCGGGTCAGTCGTTGCTTTTCCGCCACGGGCAGGAAGGCATAGCGGATGCTGTTGTAGGAAGCCTTCTTCACTTCCGCATAGCTCGGCTTGAACTGGCTGGCGAACTGCACGTACTCATGCGACAGCGTGTGGCGGGTCACGCCGGCATCGTCGGTCGAGATCACGTAGGGCACGCCATATTTGCGGTACAGATTGAGCGGGTGGTTCGTGGTCGACACGCCGCTGATGAAGGCATTCGAGGTCAGGTTGATCTCGACCGGGATGTCCTTTTCGCGCATGGTCTTCATGATGCCCGGGGCATTCGCCTCGTGCGCCAGGTCCAGGCCGTGGCCGATGCGGTCGGCGCCCGCCACCGCCAGCGCCTGGTCGATGTGGAACTTCAGGCCTTCCGGCGGCACGTCGCCCAGCGCCAGTTCGCCCGCATGCATCGCCACCTTCACGTTCGGGTAGACCGACTTCAGGAAACGGAACATCTTCATGTGGAGAAGGTAGTCGCGCATCGAGACGTGGGTGCTTTCCTGGCCCACGATGTTCAGGCCGACGATGCGTCCGCCCTTGGCTGCCGCCTTGAAGCTCGACACCATCGCCGAGAACACCTGCGACGGATTCAACAGGCGCAGCGTGTAGTTCTGGTAGCGCATGGTGAAGTGCTCGTCGTCGATGCCTTCGGAGGCGGCATGGATCTGCCGGACGAAGTCGTCGATCGATTCATTGAAAGCGGCATCCTTGTCGAGTGCAGCCAGTTTCGCGCGCAAGGCGCTGTCGAGCGCCTTGTCGTCGTTCACATTGGACCAGGCCTGGCTATCGAAGTCCGGGTTCGCGATGAAGGGCGACAGCAGGAACATCGTTTCGATGTAACCCACGTTTTCCGCGATCGCGCGTTGCTTGATCTCTTGCAGGCCTTCACGCAGGTTGTCGTTGGCCACCGGGCCGAAGTAGCCGAAGGTCTGGAAGAAGCGCTGGTCGGGCGCCGGCTGCAGATTGGTGTGGTTGTAGAAATCCTTGTTCGACCAGCGCTTGGCCACTTCGCGCCAGGTATCTTCGTCGGCCCGCACCTCGGCGCCCGACTTGCAAGTGCGCTGGGCGGCCGGCCGCGCGAGTTCACGCGCCACCACGGCCTTGTCGGTCTCGATGCGCCAGGTCTGCGTGTTGATGCAGAAGCCCTGCTTGTCGACGAATTCGGTATAGGTCTCGGCATACACCGAACCCGAATAATGGTGGTGCAGATCGCCGCCCTTCGGCATCTGCGTGAAGAACATCGTCAGCTCGGACAGCTTCGGCTGCTCGCCCGCGATCAGGCTCGCGTAGTGGCGGGCGGTGGCCGCTTCATTGGCGTTGGCGGCGGGCTCCTTGGCCCAGGCCGGGGCGCTGGCCACGGCCAGCGCCAGCAGCGCGCCGCCGGGGAATAGCTTGTGCATGATGTGCTTTCTGGGTGAATATTGAATCGCGCCACTCTAACTGCTTCGTTCACCATTGGCAATATTGCCAAATCAACGTTGGTGCACCTTGCGTCCGCCCGAGTACGTCGCGGCGATCGTGCGGTCGTCTCCCAGCAGCGCCAGCGCGAACAGCAGTTCCTCCAGCGAGTCGCAGTGACCCGTCCTGCGCGCCAGCAGCGGCGTCGCCTCGCGGTCGAGCACCACGAAGTCGGCTTCCAGGCCGGGCTGGAAGCTGCCGATCGTGTCTTCCAGGCGCATGCTGCGCGCCGCGCCCAGGGTGGCGAGGTAGAACATGCGCAGCGCCGGCAGGTAACTGCCTTTCAGGCGCGCCACCTTGTAGGCTTCGTTCATGGTCTGCAGCATCGAAAACGAGGTGCCGGCGCCGACGTCGGTGCCCAGCGACAGCAGCGCCCGCGCGCTGTCGGCGCGTTCGAAGTCGAACAGGCCGCTGCCCAGGAACAGGTTCGAGGTCGGGCACACGGCGGCCGCCGACCCGGTGGCCGCCATGCGCGCGAAGTCTTCGTCGTCGAGCCAGATGCAGTGGCCGAACAGCGCGCGCGGACGCATCAAACCAAAGCGTTCGTACACGTCGAGATAGCTGCGCGCCTGCGGAAACAACTCGTTCACCCAGGTGCACTCGTCCTTGTTTTCCGAGACGTGTGTCTGGATGAAGGTGTCCGGATGGCGCGCCGCCAGCTCGCCGGTCAGGCGCAGCTGGACGTCGGTCGAGGTCGGGGCGAAGCGCGGCGTGATCGCATACAGCGACCGTCCGCGCTTGTGCCATTTATTGATCAGGTCTTCGCTCTGGCCCAGGTCGCCCTCGAGGTCGCGCAGGAAGTCCGGGCAGTTGCGGTCCATCAGCACCTTGCCGGCCACCATGCGCAGCTTGCGCGCCTCGCTGGCCTCGAAGAAGGCATCGACCGATTGCGGGTGCACGGTGCAGTACACCACGGCGGTGGTGGTGCCGCAGCGCAGCAGCTCGTCCAGGAAGAATTCGGCAGTGGCGCGCGCATGCGCCGGGTCCTCGAAGCGGCGCTCGCTCGGGAATGTGTAGGTCTCCAGCCATGGCAGCAGGCCGGGCGACGGCGAGGCGATCATGTCGGTCTGCGGGTAATGCAGGTGGGTGTCGATGAAGCCGGGGGCGATCACCTTGCCGCGGTAGTCGACCTGCTCCAGGCCGGGTGGCAAGGTCGGCGCCAGCGCGGCGTAGTCGCCGGCGGCCTTGATGCGGCCATCCTCGACGACCAGCAGGCCGTCCTCATGCCACAGCGCGGCCTGGTCGTCGAAAGCCGGGTCGGCGCGAAAGTGCAGCAAGCTCGCACGGTAGGCTTGCAGATTGGGTGATGCGGTGGACATTACGAGAGTTCCGGTTGTTCTTCAGGGTGGCGGGCGGCTTCCCACACGGACAGCAGCTGAGCCGCGACGGAGGCGGCGATCACGGCCGGGGCCTTGCCGGCGATGCCGGGCATGCCGACCGGGCACACCATATCGTCGATGCGCGCGGCATCGATGCCGCGTTCGCGCAGGCGCGCCTCGAACTGGCTGCGTTTGGTACTCGATCCTATCAGGCCGAACCATTCCGTGCAGGAATCGCCGCGTGAGCGGGACAGAATCGCGTGGCACAGGCGCAGGTCGAGCGCGTGGCTATGGGTCATGACCAGGAAGCTGGAGCCGGGGGCGGCTTTTTCAACCAGCGCTTCCGGGATGTCGGTCGCTTCCACCGTCACATTGGCGGGGACGTCGGACGGGAACAGGTCGTCTCGCTCGTCGACCCAGGTGACGCGGCAGGGCAAGGGCGCCAGCGCACGCACGATGGCGGCGCCGACGTGGCCGGCGCCGAACAGCATCAAATGGTCGCGCGGTGCGGGGATGGCGTCGAGCAGCCAGCGGCGGCCGCCCTCGTCTTCCACCACCCGCGTACCGCCTTGCGCTGCAAGGGCTGGCGTCGTGACCGCGCCGGCGAGGTGACGGCCCGCTTCGTCGAGCAGCGTCCATTCGCCGGCGCCGTCGAGGGCGACCAGGCGCCACGTGTCCTGCTGGCGGCGCGTGCGCAGGATGTCCACCTGTTCGGCTTCCATGCGCTCGAATGCGAGCCAGGCCACGCCGCCGCAGCACTGGCCCAGGCTCGGGCCAAGTGGGAAGCGCTCGAAACGGCGCGCTTCGCCCAGTTGCAGCATGGTTCGGGCGATGTCGAGGGCGCGATGCTCGAGGTGGCCGCCACCGATGGTGCCGGCGAAATCCCCGGCCCGCACCAGCATCTTCGCCCCCGGTTCACGCGGCACGGAGCCTTTCACGGCCGCGACCGTGACCAGCACGGCGGCAGTGCATGCCCGTGGCTGAAGCCAGTCGTTCGTCATCCGCGCGCTGCCTCGACGAATTCGACCGCTTTCAGGATCTCTTCCGACGTCGCCGGTGCGCTCAAAGGCGGATTGATCTTGTGATCGCCCACGCTCGAGATGGCGTCGCGGATCGCGAAGAAGACCGAGAACGGCAGCAGCAGCGGCGGCTCGCCGACCGCCTTCGAGCGGTGGATGCTGTCCTCGACGTTGGCGTTGTCGAACAGGCGCACGCGCAAGTCTTCGGGACAATCCGAGACGGCCGGGATCTTGTAGGTGGACGGCGCATGCGTCATCAATTTGCCGGCCGGGTTCCACCACAGCTCTTCCGTCGTCAGCCAGCCCATGCCCTGGATGAAGGCGCCTTCGACCTGGCCGATGTCGATCGACGGATTGAGCGAGCGGCCGGCGTCGTACAGCGCGTCCACGCGCAGCAGTTTCCATTCGCCGGTGAGCGTGTCGACCACGACTTCGGACACCGCCGCGCCATAGGCGAAGTAGGAGAACGGCCGGCCGGTCATCGTCTTCGCGTCCCAATGCAGGCCGGGTGTCGCATAGAAGCCGTCGGACCACAGCTGCACCCGCGCCAGGTAGGCTTTCGCCACCAGTTCCCCGAACGGCAGGGTGAGGCCGGCGACGAACACGGTCCCGGCGGCGAAGCGCACTTCGCTTGCAAGGCCACCGTATTGCGCCGCCGCGAAATCGGCCAGGCGCGCGCGGATCTTTCGCGCCGCATCCTGGGCCGCCTTGCCGTTCAGGTCCGCGCCGGTGGACGCCGCCGTGGCCGAGGTGTTGGCCACCTTGGACGTATTGGTGGCGGTGGCGCGCACGCGTGCGAGTTCCACGCCCAGCTCGTGCGCCACCACCTGCATCACCTTGGTGTTGATGCCCTGCCCCATCTCGGTACCGCCATGGTTGACCAGGATGGAGCCGTCGACATACACGTGCACCAGCGCGCCGGCCTGGTTCAGGTGGGTGACGTTGAAGGCGATGCCGAACTTGAGCGGCGTGAGCGCCAGGCCCTTCCTGAGCACCGGGCTGGCGCGGTTGTACTCAAGGATGGCGGCGCGCCGGGCGCGGTAATCGCTGTCGGCTTCGAGCTCGGCCAGCAGCTCGGGGAGCACGTTGTCGACGATCTCCTGGCCGAAGGGCGTGACGTTGCGCTCCGTCTTGCCATACAGGTTCAGGCGCCGCACGTCGAGCGCATCGCGCCCGAGCTTGCGCGCGATCTCGTCGATCACGTACTCAATGGCGATCGCGCCCTGCGGTCCGCCGAAGCCGCGAAAAGCGGTGTTCGACTGGGTATTGGTCTTGCCGCAGGCGGCGCGGATCTCGACGTCGGACAGGTAATAGGCGTTGTCGAAGTGGCAGACCGCGCGCGTGGCGACGGGGCCCGAGAGGTCGGCCGAATAGCCGGCGCGGCTGACCATGTCGACCTTCGCCGCCAGGATGCGGCCCTCGTCGTCGTAGCCGACCTCGTACTCGTAGTGGAAGCAGTGGCGCTTGCCCGTGACCAGCATGTCGTCGTCACGGTCGGCGCGCAGCTTGACCGGGCGCCCCGTGCGCACGGCCGCGATCGACGCCGCCGCCGCCCACAGCGCCGACTGCGATTCCTTGCCGCCGAAGCCGCCGCCCATGCGGCGGCACTCGACCGTCACGTGATGCGAGTGCAGGCCCAGCGCATGCGCCACCACGTGCTGCATCTCGCTCGGGTGCTGGGTCGAGCAGTACACGTGCATGCCGCGGTCTTCGCCGGGGATCGCGTAGGCGACCTGTCCTTCGAGGTAGAACTGTTCCTGGCCGCCCACGTGCAGCTCGCCCTTGACGACGTGCGGCGCGCGCGCGAACGCCTGCGCCGCATCGCCGCGCGCCAGGCGCATCGGCGGCAGCACGTACGATGCCGCGGCGCGCGCCGCCTGCGGCGTCAGGATGGCCGGCAGGTCGTCGTAGTCGACCACGGCCAGGCGCGCCGCGCGGCGCGCATTGTCATGGCTGTCGGCGACGACGATGAAGATCGGCTGGCCCACGTACTGGACCAGGCCATCGGCCAGGATCGGGTCGTCGTGGACGATCGGTCCGCAATCGTTCAGGCCGGGGATGTCGCGCGCCGTCAGCACCGCGACCACGCCGCGGCTGGCGCGGACCGGGGCCAGGTCGATTCCCTTGACGCGCGCATGCGCGCGCGCCGACAGGCCGAGGGCCGCGTGCAGGGTGCCGGCGAGTTCGGCGATGTCGTCGGTATAGGTGGCCTGGCCGCGCACGTGCAGCTCGGCGGATTCGTGCTTGCGGGCGCGGCCGACTTCGGCCCAGGCGTCCACGCGGTTCAAGCCTGCATCGTTCATGATCGATCCCTCACAGGCGCGCAAAGGCGTTGACGGCGCTGGCCGGCAGCGGATTCTCCGGCCGCGTCTCCAGCCAGAACCGGCGAAGCAGGTTCTGCGCGGTGCGCATCCGGTAGCTGCTCGAGGCGCGCGCGTCGCTCAGCGGCGCGTAGTCGCGCGCGAGCGCCGCCATGGCCGCGCTCAGCGTGGCTTCGCTCCAGGCCTGGCCGCGCAGCACGGCTTCGGTTTCTTGCGCGCGCTTCGGCGTGGCCGCCATGCCGCCGAAGGCGATGCGCGCATCGAGGATGGTGCCTTGGTCGAGCGTCACGGCGAAGGCGGCGCACACCGCCGAGATGTCCTGGTCGAAACGCTTGGCGAGTTTATAGGTCCGGAAGCGCAGCCCGTCGGCCGGCAACGGCACGCGCACGGCTTGCACGAACTCGCCCGCGCGCAGGTCTTTCTGCTGATAGCCCAGATAAAAATCTTCCAGCGCCAGCACGCGGGCGCCCTCGCTGCTGCGCAAGACCACCTGGCTGCCCAGCGCGATCAGCCAGGGCATCGAATCGCCGATCGGCGAACCGTTGGCGACGTTGCCGCCCAGGGTACCGGCGTTGCGGATCGGGAGCGAAGCGAAGCGCTGCCACAGTTCGGACAGTTCGGCCGGATAGCGCTCGCACAGCGCCGCGTAGGCATCCTGCAGCGACACGCCGGCGCCGATCTCCAGCATGCCGGCATCCTCGCTCACGATCTTGAGCGCCTCGACCTGGCCCAGGTAGATGACGTCGTCCAATGCGCGCAGCTGCTTGGTAACCCACAGGCCGACGTCGGTCGAACCGGCCAGCAGCACGGCCGTCGGATGCGCGGCGCGCAAGGCGACCAGCTCGTCCAGCGTGCGCGGTACGTGGAAACGCTGGCCATGGGCCGTGTAGCTGAAACCCTGGCTGCGCTGCAGGCCGCGCAGGCGCTCGGCCAGGGCGGCCTTGTCGAAGGCGACCGGCGGGAGTTCAACCATCCGGCGCGCGGCGTCGATGATGGGACGGTAGCCGGTGCAGCGGCACAGATTGCCGGACAGCGCATCATCGATGTCACGACGCGCGGGCGCGCGGCCCTCCTGCTTGAGGTACATGCCCCACAGCGACATGGCAAAGCCCGGCGTGCAGAAGCCGCATTGTGAACCGTGGCACTCGACCAGCGCCTGCTGCACCGGATGCAGCGCGCCGTCGGCCTGGGCCAGGTCTTCGACCGTGAACAAGGCCTTGCCGTCCAGTGTCGGGGTGAACTGGATGCAGGCGTTGACCGCCTTGAGGGTCACCTCCCCGTCTTCCAGCGAACCGACCACCACGGTGCAGGCGCCGCAGTCGCCTTCGGCGCAGCCTTCCTTGGTGCCCGTGCAGCGCAAGTCCTCCCGCAGGTGTTGCAGGATGGTATGCGTCGGCGGCGCATCGCGCAGTTCGCGCACTTCGCCACGGAAGAGGAATCGGATCGGTTCTGACATGCCTGTCTCGGATTGACACTTTACTGTTCGCCAAGGGCGGAAGGCTACCATCCAGCAGCCGCCTCAATATCATCACATTCTGATATTGATTATCACGTAACTCGCATATCTCGGGCGCGCGGTCATACTTCATTCCACATAAGGATGCACCGTTTTCCAGTGATTGGCGATATCGATGCGGCGTGTCACCCAGACGCGGTCATGCCGCATCACGTAGTCGAGGAAGCGCGCCAGCGCCGCCGTCCGCCCGGGCCGCCCCGCCAGGCGGCAATGCAGGCCGACCGACAGCATCTTGGGCCGGTCCAGGCCGGCGGGGTCGCCTTCGGTGTAGAGCACGTCGAAGGCGTCCTTCAGGTAGTCGAAGAACTGGGCGCCGGAATTGAAGCCCTGGGCCGTGGCGAAGCGCATGTCGTTGGTGTCGAGCGTGTACGGCACCACCAGGTGCGGCGTGCTGCGGATGAAACCGTCGGCATCGCGCGCCTCGACCCGCTGCCAGAACGGCAGGTCGTCGCCGTAGTGATCGGCGTCATAGGTAAAGCCGCCATGCTCGACCACCAGCCGGCGCGTATTGGGCGAGTCGCGTCCCGTGTACCAGCCCTGCGGCGCGGCACCCAGCAGGGAACGCATGATCTCGACGGCTTCCTGCATGTGGGTGCGCTCGGTCGCCTCGTCGACGTTTTGGTAGGAAATCCAGCGCAGTCCGTGGCAGGCGATCTCGTGCCCCAGTGCGCGAAACGCGGCGACGGCCTCGGGATGACGCGCGAGCGCCTGCGCCACACCGAACACGGTCAGGGGCAGCCGGCGCTCCTCGAACAGCCGCAGCAGGCGCCACAGGCCGGCGCGCGAGCCATACTCGTAGAGCGACTCCATGCTCATGTGGCGCGCCGGGAAGGCGCTGGCGCCGACGATCTCGGACAGGAAGGTTTCGGAGGCCGGGTCGCCGTGCAGCACGCAGTTCTCGGCGCCCTCTTCGTAGTTCAGGACGAACTGCAGGGCGATGCGCGCGCCGCCGGGCCAGCGCGCATGCGGCGGATTGCGGCCGTAGCCGGCCAGGTCGCGCGGATAGGAAGCTGCCATGGCGTCCCTCGACAAGGAAGAATACGTCCGATCATATATTGCAACGACCACAACAGTATATGACCGGACGCATACGCGGGCTCTTGACGCCGATATAGGTCTCAGGCACGCAAGGCCGACACCAGGCGATCGACCTGCGCCTCTTGCGTGAAGATCGCCGGCGTCACCCGCACGCAGGCGCCCGACGCCAACCCGTCGCGCATGACGGCGAATACGCCGTGCTCCTGCAGCAGGCGCCTGGACAGCGCGACATTGTCGGCCACCGAGGTCTTGCCGCGCAGGCGGAACGAGGCGATCGCGCTGGTCAGGCGCTGGTCGGGTGAGGCCAGCACCTCGATGCCGGCGATCCCCCGCGCGGCCTCCACCCAGCGGTTGCGCAGGTGGTGCAGGCGCGCCTGCTTGTTGGCCACGCCGATCCGCGCGTGGAGTTCCAGCGCCAGCGGCAAGGCCAGGTAGGCGGCGAAGTTGACGGTGCCGGTATGCACCCGGGTGCGGATGTCGCCGCCGTCCTTCTCGCCCATGTACGGATCGATGTCGGCCACCCTGCCGCGCCGGATGTAGATCGCGCCCACGCCCACCGGCGCGCCGATCCATTTATGCAGGTTGATGCCGGCGTAGTCGCAGCCGAGGTCGGGGATGCGCATGTCGAGCTGGCCGAAGCCGTGGGCCGTGTCGACGATGACGCCGATGCCGCGCGCTCGCGCCATGCGCGTGATCTCGGCCACCGGCATGACCATGCCGTTGCGGTGATTGACGTGGGTGAGCAGCATCATCCTGAGCTTCGGATGGCGCTCCATCGCCTGCGCATAGCAGTCGATCAGCGACTGGACGGTCGCCGTAGCGGCGTCCGGCGCCGCAATCTTGACCACCTCGACGCCGCGCCGCTCCTTGAGCCAGCCCATGGTCGTGATCATATTGTCGTAGTCGATGTCGGCGCACAGGACGGTGTCACCCGGGCGCAGCCGGTTGTAGCCGCCGATCAGCGCCTGCAACGCCTCGGTAGCGCCGCGCGTCAGCACGATCTCGTCGCGCTCCACGCCCAGCGCACGGGCGACCGCGGCGCGCGCCGCCTCGTACTCGGGCGGAAAGCGCAGACGGCCGTAGAAGGCGTTGCCGTGATTGACCTCGGCCACGTGACGCCCGTAGGCCGCGACCACGGGACGCGCCATCGAACCCCAGTAACCGTTGTCGAGCATCGCCACGTCGTCGGTGACGTCGTAGTACGCGGCCACCCGGCCCCAATAGGCGTTGTCGCGCGCCAGCTCGGCCGATGTCAGCGCGGGCGGCGCCAGCTCGGGCAACTCGGGCAGCGCCGGCGCCGCGGCCGCCAGCGCGCTTGCCGGCGCCAGCGGCACCGCCAGGCCGGCCCGCAGCCAGGCCCGCCGCTGCGGGTCGGGCCGGCTCAAAACTTCACCGTATAGTCGACATACAGATTGCGCCCATCGGTGTCGTACGGCGCATTGCGCGAGTAGATCAGGCCGCGGCTGGCCTGGAATACCGCTTCATCGGGATACTTGTCGAACACATTGTCGACGCCGAAGCGCAGGGTCTGTTTCGGCGTGAGCTTGTAGCTCAGCGCCGCGTCGAAGAAGCGCATCGCGCCGAAGCGCTGGAAGATGTCGCCGGTCGCATTGCCGGTGCTGTCGGTCCAGGCGCCGTAGTGGCGCATCCGTCCCAGCGCACTCCAGGCGCCGCGCTCGTACGCCGCGCTGACGGTGGCCTTCTGGCGCGGCAGGCGGTCTTCGAAAATCGTGCGCTGGGTCAGGTTGGAGGCGACCGCGGTGCTGCCGTCGTCGACCTGCGTCTTGTTGTAGTTGTAGGCCAGGGTCAGGTTCAGCCGGCCGTCGGCGACGCGGCTCAGGTGGTTGGCGACGATGTCGATGCCCTGGGTGGTGGTATCGAAGTCGTTGGTGAAGTAGTTGACCGAGGTGTAGCGCAGCGGATTGGCCATCCCGGCCGGCACCGGGAACGAGCTTGATGTGCTGAAGCGGTCGCGCAGCTTGATCTGGTACAGGTCGACCGATCCCGACAGGCCCATGGCGCCCTTCCAGGTCAGACCCAGCGACAGGTTGTCCGATTCCTCGGGCGTGAGGGGCCTGGCGCCGAGCGCCACGGCGATCGGATCGCTCGTCGACAGGCGGCCACTGGTGAACACCAGCAGGGTGCGGGTGTCGAGGCCCTGGCTGGTACTGCTGGTATTCAATTGGCCGGGGGTGGGGGCGCGGAAGCCCGTCGAGAAGGAGCCGCGCACCGCGACGTCGGGGGTGAACTCGTAGCGCGCCGACAGCTTGCCGTTGACGCTGTCGCCGAATTCCGAGAAGTCCTCGTAGCGCAGCGCGGCGCCGACCGAGAAGCGCTGGCTGAGCGGCACTTCGACGTCGACGTAGGCCGCGTAGCTGTCCTGGTCCCAGCGGCCGGCCTGGCGCTCGGAAAAGCCCGGGGCGCCGTTGGCGCTCGGGTCGAGCCCGTAGGCGGCGCCGGGGCCGACCGCATACGAGGCCGCCTCGCCCGCGCGCACGCCATAGCGTTCGTTGCGGTACTCGAGGCCGAAGCCGACGTTGACCGGCCGCGCCAGCGCGGCCACGTCCCATTCGTAATTGAAGTTGGCGTTGACCAGCTTTTCTTCCTGGGTCAGGCGGCCCAGGTCGAAGGCGGTCGGGCTGTTTGGACCGAGCGAGGCGTTGATCGAGTTGTGCAGGCCGTAGTCGATGCGGTTGCGGCCATACGATGCGCTCAGGTCCCATGCCAGCGCCTCGGTGAAGCGGCCGCGCACGCCGGCCAGCACCTGCAGGTCGTCCTGCTCGTTGCTGTACTGAGGGCTGAAGCCGGTCGGGTAGATGCTGCGCACGTCCCAGCCGGGGAATGCTGCGGTTTTGTTGTACACACTCCCGCTGGTGTCGGGATTGCGCCAGTTGAAGTCGGAGACGCCTTCGCTGCGACCGAACAGGCCATAGCTGTAGGCTTCGAGCTCGCCTTTCAATGCCACGCTGGCGTTGTAGCCGATGCGCTGGCTTTCCAGTTCCGGCTGGCCCCAGCGCTGCACCGGGTTCGGCACCTTCAGCTCGGGGTGGGCCGCCTGGAAGGCGATCGCATCCTGGCGCTGGCGGGTGCGCGAGGTGGGGTCGGCGTCCGCCGCTTCGGCGAACAGGTTGATCCGGCCGGATTCGCCGAACGCGAAGCCGTATTTGGCGCGCACGGTATTCGTCTTGCCGTCGTTTTCGCCGTATTGCGCATGCTGGGCGTTGATGTCTCCGCCGGCCGTGTCGTCGAGGATGATGTTGATGACGCCGGCGATCGCATCGGAACCATACTGGGCCGAGGCGCCGTCGCGCAGCACCTCGATGCGCTTGATGGCGCTGGTCGGGATCTGCGCCATGTCGGCCGCCTGCGAGCCGCGCGCGCCGAGGAAGGCGCTGCGGTGGAAGCGCTTGCCGTTGACCAGCACCAGGGTCTGGTCCGGCGACAGCCCGCGCAGGGTGGCGGGCCGCACGAAGACCTGGCCGTCGGCCATCGGCAGGCGCTGCACCACATAGGACGGCACCAGCTGCGCCAGCACGTCGTTCAGGTCGCTTGATTCGACGGCCGCGATCTCTTCGCGGCTGAAGACGTCGACCGGCGCCAGGGTGTCGAACTGGGTGCGGTTGCTGGCGCGGGTGCCGGTGACGATGACGGCCTGCGGTTCGGCGGCGGCCAGCAGCGGCGCCGCTGCGGTGGAAGTGTTCTGGGCATGCACGCCAACCAGTGCATGGGTCACGCACAGCGCGGCGGCGCTGGCGATCTGATGTCGTTTGATCTTCATTGCGTTCTTCAGGTTGGATGAGAGAGCTGCCGCGTTCCGGCCTGCTGGTGCGGAAGTTGGCAAGCCGACAGCCTAAAGATGCAATATTTCGTGAGTATGAAGCGGGTCGCCGCATCACGAAATCGCGCGGGTGATATCCAGAACCGGCTGGCGCTTATATCTGTCCGTACTGGCGTTATGATGGGCGTCCACACCTGCTGACAAGGACCACGATGGGAAAACTCACCACCCACGTACTCGACACCGCCCACGGCTGCCCCGGCGCCGGCATCCGGGTCGAGCTGTACGCGATCGGCGCCGACGGCCGCACGCTGCTCGACAATGCGCTGACGAACGCCGACGGCCGCTGCGATGCGCCCCTGCTGGAAGGGGCCGCACTGCGGGCCGGCCAGTACGAACTGGTATTCCACGCCGGCGACTACTACGCGGCGCGCGGCGTCGACCTTCCCTCGCCGCGATTCCTGGACCGCATCACACTCGGCTTCGGCATCGCCGACCCCACCCAGAACTACCACGTGCCGCTGGTGATGACGCCGTGGTCGTATTCGACCTACCGCGGCAGCTAGCAGACTTGCGGGCGTCATTCGACATTGATCGGAAGTAAGATACCTATCGAGACCACGATCAAGGATTGACGCCATGCAGCAGCCCGCGCCCACCGCTTCTTTTTCCCCTTCGTCCGGCGACGACGACCTCGTCCCGGCCTGGCTCGGCCCCACGCGCATCGGCAACGGCCTGGCCCAGGGCCTGCTGCTCTACCTGATGTACATGGCGGTGCAGGACAAGTCCTGGCCCGCCACCGTCCCGCAGCTGTTCGGGCCGCTCGTCATGCTCGGCCTGCTGCTGCCGGTGATCCTGATCAGCGGCCTGGGCCACCTGTCGCGCCGCCAGCTGACGTCGTGGGCCGTGTCGGCGGCCGCCGTCATCGCCCTGCTGGCCGCCTACGATATGTGGCGCCGGCTCGGCGTGACTGAGTGGGAGGGCGGCAGGCCGTCCGGCATGCTCGTTTTCTGCCTGGCGGTCGGCTTCTTCATCGCCCATGCGCTGGTGCTGGCGGCCAGCCGCGAGGGGCGCCGTATCGCGGCCTACGCCAGCTACTTCGAGGTCGCCTGGAAGCTCAACCTGCAGATCCTGTTCTGCCTCGTGTTCGTGGGCGCCACCTGGGCAGTACTGCAACTGGGCGCCGCGCTGTTCGACCTGGTCAAGCTGAATTTCCTGAGCTGGGCCATCGGCAAGCCCTGGTTCTTCATTCCAGTCACCGCCTTCGCGTTTTCGGTGGCGATGCACCTGACCGACGTCAAGCCCGCCATCGTGCGCGGCATCCGCAACCTGCTGCACGTGCTGCTGTCCTGGATTCTGCCGGTGCTCACGCTGCTGGTGGGAGGCTTCCTGGCCAGCCTGCCGTTCACCGGCCTCGATCCGCTGTGGGCCACCCGCAGCGCCGGCGGCATCCTGCTCGGCGCGGCGGCCGCCTTCGTCATATTGATCAATGCGGCCTACCAGGACGGCGCCAGTCCGCCGGCGCGCGTGCTGGCCGTCGCCGCGCGCATCGCCTGCCTGCTGCTGGTGCCGCTGACCCTGCTCGCCGCCTACGCCCTCGCGCTGCGTGTCGCCGACCACGGCTGGTCGGCCGACCGCGTCATCGCCGCCGCCAGCCTGCTGGTCGCGGCCTGCTATGCCGGCGGCTATGCGGCCGCGGCGCTGCGCCGCGGCTGGCTGCGCACCCTGGCTGGCGTCAATATCGCCGCCGCCTTCGTGGTGCTGGCGGTGCTGGCGCTGCTGCTGTCGCCCGTCCTCGATCCGGCCCGCATCGCGGTCAACAGCCAGATGGCGCGCCTGGCGTCCGGCCAGATCAAGCTGTCGCAACTGGACGTCGCCTACCTGTACCACCATGGCGCGCGCTATGGCCGCGAAGCGATCGCGCAGCTGGAACAGGGTGCCAAAGGAGACGACGCCGGCTGGCTGCGGACGGAGCTGGCACGCCTGCGCCAGTCGCGGGAACCCGGCGCACCCGTCCCTGACCTGAAGGTGGCGGACAACCTGCGCGTCTGGCCGGCGGGTACGCCGCTGCCCGCCGGTTTCGCCGGGTTCGATTGGGGGAAGTTCAAACAACACCTGTACCTGCCTTATTGCCTGCAGCGCCAGGGCGCCATCTGCGACGTTTTCGTGATCGACCTCGGCGGCGATGCCCGGCCGGAAGTCATCCTGCTTGGCGCCGCCAACCACGGCAATGCCGTCCTGCGCCAGGGAGATGACGGCGCATGGGAATTCGCCGGCGCCCTGCCGCACGGCCTCGCCGACTGCGCGCCGCTGCTCGATGCCATGCGCGCCGGCAAGCTGCGGGCAGTCGCGCCGGCGGTGGCCGATCTCGAGATCGATGGCAGGCGAATTGACATCGCTCCTCGCCACACGCCATTCAAGTGCGTGGGCGAACCCGCGCCGATCGAAGAGGACGCGCCGCGCTGAGGATAATCGCTATGCTTGAATGTCCGTAATACATTGCGCTGGAGTGCGAGCACCATGGCATTGCACATCGTTCATTTCATTGGCCCGATCAACCACAATTCCGCCTGTACGGTGCGCAACTGCTGCCTGGAAGCGCTGCAAAAAGGCGCGACCGAGATCGCGCTGCACATCTCGACCGAGGGCGGCAATATGACGGCCGGCTTCGCGCTCTATTTCTTCCTGAAGTCCTTGCCGATCCCGCTCACCACCCACAATATCGGCAGCGTCGAATCGGTCGGCGTGGTGATCTTTTTGGCCGGCCAGAAGCGCTATGCCTGCCCCGGCACGCGCTTCCTGATCCACCCGCTGCACTGGGGTTTCGGCAACCTGGTGGCGGCCGACCATGCGCGCGTGTCGGAGTGGCGCGAGTGCCTGGATTTCGATGCCGAACGCTATGCCAGCATTTTCCGCGAGGCCACCCGCGAGGCAGGCCACGAAACCGACATCCGGCCGCACCTGACCGGCCAGGCCCGCATCTATACCGCCGACGAGGCGGTTGGCGCCGGCATCATCCACCAAGCCGTGCAGGCCAGATTGCCAGCCGCGGGGCCGACTTGCCATTGGTGGAACTGATGATGACAACGCAATGTGTCCATTAAGCCACAAAACATGTCTTTACATCTCGAATTGTCTCCAATTGTCATAAATTTGTTGCTGTGAAAATTCCCGTGTGGATAGAATAATTTCCAGCGCTCATGCCTGCTGCCCGTGCAAGCGTCTCTTTCCTAGCAGCTCACGTAACAGATTCAGTCACACCCTCCGTCATGAACAACAAGATTCTCGCCAGCCTGCTGGCGCTCCCCCTGGTCGTCCCTGCGATGGCCCAGGCGCAGGAAAACGCCGTCAAGATCAGCGGCTTCGGCACCGCCGCCCTCACCTGGTCGGACGATGACCGTGCACAGTTCGCCCGCCCGAACCAGGCCAGCGGCGCCGCCGACAACTTCCGCACCGGCGTCGATTCCAACCTCGGCCTGCAGGCCGATTACACCGTCAACAACTGGCTGTCCCTGACCGCTCAGGGCCTGGTGCGCCAGGACGCCGAGGAACACTATGGCGCCGAACTGAGCTGGGCGTTCGCAAAGTTCCGCATCTCGGACGAGCTGAGCGTGCGCGTCGGCCGCGTCGGCCTGCCGATCTTCATGATCTCGGACTACCGCAACGTCGGCTATGCCAACACCATGCTGCGTCCGCCATCCGAGGTGTACTCGCAAGTGCCGTTCAACAGCGTGGACGGCGCCGACATCACCTGGCGCCACGACTACGGCAACACCAGCATCACCTCGCAACTGGCAGCCGGCCAGATCAAGTCGCCGGTCGGCAATTTCCACGTGCGCGGCAAGGACATCCTGGCGCTGAACATCGTGGCCGAGAACGGCCCATTCACCCTGCGCGTCGGCCACGCCCGCACCAAGATCACGGTGGACGACCTGGCCTCGCTCAACACCCTGGTCGGTTCGCTGCGCGCCGCCGGCGCCGGCTATCGCCTGCCTCAGTTGACCGACCTGGCCGGCCAGATCGAAGCCAAGGACGCCAAGGGCACCTTCAATTCGATCGGCCTGACCGCCGACTGGAACAACTTCGTGCTGCAGACCGAGTTCGCCAAGCGCAAGACCGAGACCTATATCAACGACACCACCTCGTGGTACGTGATGGGCGGCTACCGCATCGGCAAATTCCTGCCGTACTACACGCGGTCTGAACTGAAGATCGACGGCGCCATTAACAACACCGTGCCTGCGGCCTGCCCGGCCGGCTATCCCGCGGCCTGCACCCCGACGCTCCAGCAGCTGGGCGGCGCCGTGCGCCGCATCGCGGTATCGGGCGTGGGCCAGGGCGAGCAGACCACCGACACCATCGGCGTGCGCTGGGATGTCGCCAGCTCGGTGGCGCTGAAGGTACAGGTCGACCGCATCAAGCCACGCGGAAACGGCCTGTTCATCAACGCACAGCCGGGCTTCTCCGGTCCCGTGACCGTGGGCGCGGTGGCCCTCGATTTCGTGTTCTGAGGGAGCGAGCATGAATAAATGGATACTCGCCGCATGCGCGGCAGCAAGCTTCACCGCCGTCCCGGCACTGGCCCAGGTGGTCGTGGTCGTCAACCCCAAGGCGGCCGAGAGCACCATGACCAAGGAACAAGTCGCCCAGTTTTTCCTCGGCAAATCGACGGCCATGACGCCGATCGACCAGCCGGACGGCGCGCCGATCCGCGCGGACTTCTACAAGAAAGTGGCTGACAAGGATGCGGCCCAGGCCAAGGCCCTGTGGTCCAAGCTGGTGTTCACCGGCAAGGCCACGATGCCGAAGGAAGTCGCCGACAGCGCCGCCGTCAAGGCCGCGGTCGCCGCCAACCCGAAAGCGATCGGCTATATCGACAAGGGCGCGGTCGACGCGACGGTCAAGGTCGTCCACACCGCGCAGTAAAGCCAATACAGGCAGCCGGCATCGCCGCGGCTGCCCGGTCGACCCGCCGCGGCAAGCGCCGTCCGGCGGGTCTCGCATATCCGGAGACAACATGAGCATCAAGCGCAGGATCTGGGCACTGCCCGTCGATTCCGCCATCATCTTCGGCCTCGGGGCCGGCGCCAGCGTGACGATCGCGAATGGCGCGCTGGCATCGATCACCACCACGGGGACGGTCGACTATCCACTGATGGATGCCGTCAAGGCAGTCACCCTCGACATCGCCGCCGTCACCGAAGGGCTGACCGATGCCGTCACCGAAGGCGACAAGGCGCGCATCGAGCAGGTCGGCGCGCAGGCGGCCAAGGTGCGCGCCGACCTCGACAAGCTCGGCCAGATCCCCGGCCATGCGGTCACCGGCGCACGCCTCAAACAAGAATTCGACGCCTATTATGCGCCCGCCCTGTCGTCGGCCCGCATCATGCTCGAGATGGAGCAAGGCGACCCGCAAGCGACGGTCGGCAAGATGCAGGCGGCGCTGGCGTCCCTGAACGCCGACCTGGCCAAGACCGTCGATGGCGCCCAGCGCCAGTTCGCGGCCGGCATTGCCGCCAGCCAGGCTAGTGTCCGCAACACGCTGGTGGCGATGGTCGCCAGCGCCCTGGCGGTGCTGTCCGCGCTGGCGATCACCTCGTGGTTCGTGGTGCGCACCATCTGGCGCCAGCTGGGCGGCGAGCCTGCCTATGCGCGCGAGATCGCGCAGGCGGTGGCCGCCGGCGACCTGTCGATGGACATCCGGATCGAGTCCGGCGACAACGACAGCCTGCTGGTCGCGCTGAACGAAATGCGCCTGCGCCTGGCGACGCTGGTGGCAGGCATCAAGAACTCGGCCGACACGATCGCCAGCGCCAGCACCGAGATCGCGAGCGGCAATGCCGACCTCGCGCAGCGCACTGAATCGCAGGCCGCCAACCTGGACCGCACCACGCGCGCGATGGAAGCGCTGACCGGCGCGGTACGGGAGAATGCCGCCAGCGCCGGCCAGGCCAACGCGCTGGTGGCCAGCGCCACCAGCATCGCCACCCGCGGCGGCGAGGTCGTGGGCAATGTGGTGGCGACGATGGGCGACATCGATGCTTCGTCAAAGAAGATCGTCGACATCATCGCAACCATCGACGGCATCGCCTTCCAGACCAATATCCTGGCCCTGAACGCGGCGGTGGAAGCGGCCAGGGCCGGCGAGCAGGGCCGCGGCTTCGCGGTCGTGGCGAGCGAAGTGCGCAATCTGGCCCAGCGCTCGGCGGCGGCGGCGAAGGAAATCAAGGAATTGATCGGCGACTCGGTCGCGAAGGTCGGGGCCGGCAGCGCGCTGGTGGGCGAAGCCGGGGCCACGATGGAACAGATCGTCGACTCGGTGCGCAAGGTGCAGCTCATCATGCGCGAGATCGCCGACGCCGGCGCGCGCCAGCATGCGGGCATCGAGGACATCGGCCGCGCGATCGGCAGCATCGACGAGATGACCCAGCAGAATGCGGCCCTGGTCGAGGAGGCATCGGCGGCGGCGGAATCGCTGACGGGCCAGACCGGACAGCTGACCGAGGCGCTGGCGGTGTTCCGGCTGCAGGTTTCCGAACCGACCACGACCGTGAAAGCTTTGCCAAGACTGTTTCATCGCGCTTAACGCACCGCACTCGAAGCACCGCAATACCGTCCCATCCATTCCGGGCGATCCTGCCCGGAATGCCAATTCGTCCACGTGGTATGGACGCATCTGAGCAGCACCAAATCCTTTACAAATTTAGTGCCTGTAGGCATGATCCGATGATCCGCCGGCCCGCCCGGCGCCCTTGTCGCTTCCCTTGAGGTTCCCACACACGGCGCATATGGCAGCAGTCCTCCCCAACACGACCACCGGTACGCAACTGTCGGGCCTGGCGCGCGCGCTGGTACAGGCCAATCGCCTGAGCGCCGCGCAGGCGGACATGCTGCACAAGAAGGCGGTCCAGGAGAAGACCGCCTTCATCGACGCCGTGCTCGCCAGCGGCGCGATCGAGCCGCGCGCGCTGGCCGCCTTCTGCGCCGAGACCTTCGGCTATCCGCTGCTCGACCTGTCGGCCTTCGCGCCGGAATTCCTGCCCACCAGCGCCATCGACGCCAGGCTGATGCAGGCCCAGCGCGTGATCGCGCTGGCCAAGCGCGGCAACAAGCTGTCGGTCGCGCTGTCCGACCCGACCAATACCCAGGCCCTGGACCAGATCAAGTTCCAGAGCGAGGCGACGGTCGAGCCGGTGATCGTGCCGCACGATGCGCTGCTGACCCTGCTGGCCGCGATCGCCAAGGGCGCCGAACAGGATCTGAGCGAGCTGGCCGGCGACGACGCCGAGATCGAATTCGCCGAGGAAGACCAGCAGTCGGCCACGAACCCGGAAGCCGCCAGCGACGTCGAGGACGCGCCCATCGTGCGCTTCCTGAACAAGATCCTGATGGACGCGGTACAGATGGGCGCGTCGGACATCCACTTCGAGCCCTACGAAAAGTATTACCGGATCCGCCTGCGGGTCGACGGCGTGCTGCGCGACCATGCGATGCCGCCGCTCTCGATCCGCGAAAAACTGGTCTCGCGCATCAAGGTGCTGGCGCGGCTGGACATCGCCGAAAAGCGCGTGCCGCAGGACGGCCGCATGCGGCTGATCCTGTCGGCCACGCGCACCATCGATTTCCGTGTCAGCACCCTGCCCACGCTGTTCGGCGAAAAAACGGTGATGCGTATCCTGGACGCGACCCAGGCGCAAATGGGCATCGACGCGCTCGGCTACGACCCGGACCAGAAGGCGCTGCTGCTGGACGCGATCACCCGTCCCTACGGCATGGTGCTGGTGACGGGCCCGACCGGTTCGGGCAAGACGGTGTCGCTGTACAGCTGCCTGAATCTGCTGAACAAGCCAGGGATCAATATTTCGACCGCGGAAGACCCTGCCGAGATCAACCTGCCGGGCGTGAACCAGGTCAACGTCAACGAAAAGGCCGGCCTGACCTTCCCGGTGGCGCTGAAATCCTTCCTGCGCCAGGATCCCGACATCATCATGGTGGGCGAGATCCGCGACCTGGAAACGGCCGACATCGCGATCAAGGCCGCCCAGACCGGCCACATGGTGTTCTCGACCCTGCACACCAACGATGCGCCGTCGACCCTGACGCGCCTGATGAACATGGGCGTGGCGCCCTTCAATATCGCCTCGTCGGTGATCCTGATCACGGCCCAGCGCCTGGCGCGCCGCCTGTGCGGCTGCAAGCAGCCGCTCGAGATCAGCCGCGAGGCCCTGCTGGCCGCCGGCTACCGCGACAGCGACCTGGACGGCGACTGGCGGCCCTATGGCCCGATCGGCTGCGACCGCTGCCTGGGTTCGGGCTACAAGGGGCGCGTCGGCATCTACCAGATCATGCCGATCTCCCCCAGTATCGAGGCGCTGATCCTGGCCAACGGCAATTCCATGGAGATCGCGGCACAGGCCGAGAAGGAAGGCGTCAACTCCTTGCGCCGCTCGGGCCTGCTGAAAGTGAAACAGGGGCTGACCAGCCTGGAAGAAGTGCTTGGCTGCACCAACGAATAAGACCGGACAGGAACACGAACAATGGCAACATCCCCCCAACCCAAGAGCCGTGGCGTGCAGGTCAAGGAGAACGTTTACGCCTGGGAAGGCAAGGACAAGACCGGCCGCGTCGTGCGCGGCGAAGTGCGCGCCGGCGGAGAAGCGATCGTCAACGTGACCCTGCGCCGCCAGGGCATCATGGTGACCAAGGTCAAGAAGAAGGTCTACCGCAGCGGCAAGAAAATCACCGACAAGGACCTGACCATGTTCACGCGCCAGCTCGCGACCATGATGAAGGCCGGCGTGCCGCTGCTGCAATCGTTCGACATCGTCGGCAAGGGCCACAGCAACCCGTCGATGGCCAAGCTGATCCAGGACCTGCGCAACGACGTCGAGACCGGCACCAGCCTGAACCGCGCCTTCCGCAAGTTCCCGCTGTACTTCGATCCGCTGTTCTGCAACCTGGTCGGCGCCGGCGAACAGGCCGGCATCCTGGAAGACCTGCTGACGCGCCTGGCGATCTACAAGGAAAAGACGCTGGCGCTCAAGGGCAAGATCAAGTCGGCCCTGACCTATCCGATCGCGATCCTGGCGGTGGCCCTGATCGTCACCGCCGTGATCATGATCTGGGTGGTGCCGGCGTTCAAGCAGGTGTTCTCGAGCTTTGGCGCCGACCTGCCGACCCCGACCGTGGTGGTGATGGCGATCTCGGACTTCGTGGTGGAGTGGTGGTACATCATCTTCGGCTCGCTGTTCGCCGGGCTGTACCTGTTCTTCCAGGCCTGGCGCCGCTCGCTCAGGATGCAGCAGGTGATGGACCGCCTGCTGCTGCGCCTGCCGATCTTCGGCAGCGTGATCCGCAAGGCCACCATCGCGCGCTGGACGCGCACCCTGTCGACCATGTTCGCGGCCGGCGTGCCGCTGGTGGAAGCGCTCGACTCGGTCGGCGGGGCGTCGGGCAATGCGGTCTACCTGGAAGCCACGCGCAAGATCCAGAACGAGGTGAGCACCGGCACCAGCCTGACCGCCTCGATGCAGAATGCGGACGTGTTCCCGAACCTTGTGATCCAGATGGTGCAGATCGGCGAAGAGTCGGGGTCGCTCGATGCGATGCTGGGCAAGGTGGCGGATTTCTTCGAGGATGAGGTCGATGAGGCGGTGGCGGCGCTGTCGTCGCTGATGGAGCCGCTCATCATGGTCATTCTTGGGGTGTTGATTGGCGGGCTGGTGGTCGCGATGTATTTGCCGATCTTCAAGCTGGGCTCGGTGGTGTAAGCGCAGATCGGGGCGGGGCCATGACGATGTTCGTGGCCGGTAACGCGAAGGTCCCGACGTTTTGATGGCATCGACGGTTTATCTCAATGTAGTTCGAATGCCTCGGGCCGCCCACACCAGCATCGCGCGCAGCAGCATGCTGCCGGACGCCCACGGCCGCTGCCGATCCAGCCCGCGCCGTCCCATCCGCTGTGGCAGGAAGAACCGCCCGAACGCCGACAACCCACTCCCCCGCATGACCCAGAAACACGCTCCCGCATACGTCGTATCGAACCCATCCTCCGCCCGCAGCAGATACAGCGCCGTCCCCGAACACATCGCCACGTCGGCCTGCGCATCGCGCGCCAGCAGGCGCAGGCCGCGCAGATAAGACAACTCGAGTGTCTGGCGCAGATCGGGCAGCGCGAGCACCAGCGGCCGCAGCAGGCGCAAGCGTTCGAGCAGCCGCGGCAAGCCGTGCAAGCGCTCCCCCGCCCGCTCGCGATACCTGAGAAAAGCCTCTTTCAACTCCGCCACCGTCGCCGGCGCCGGACGCTGCAGCGGCTCGGGCCGGTCGCGCCAGCAGCGCATCCAGTGCGCCAGCGCCTGCTCGTGCCGGGCCGCGAGGCTGGCCGGGCTGTCGAATTCGAGGTCGACGCGCGCGCCCGGCTGCAGGAAGCGGATGATGCCGCGCTGCGCCTCCAGCCGCGGCGCCTCCAGCACGCCCAGCGGTGTGCGGCGGCCGTGGTTGAGCCAGGCATTGTCGACCCGGCTGAAGCGGGCAAAGGATGCGACCGGCACGATCAGCCGCGGCTTGAAGGTCTCGGCCTGCAGGGCAAGCCTCTCGATGCCCTGCTCGGCCGCCGCTTCGCGCCGGGCGAAGTCGTCGGGATTGCCGCACCAGGCCATGTCCGCGAAGCCCGTCAACAACACATCGACACGCACATTGGACTTGCGCAGGCGCCCGGCGGCGGCGTGGCAGGCGGCGGGGGCGGCGAGCGCGCGCTCGCCCAGGTGCAGCAGCGTGCGCCGGCCGCAGCGGACCAGGCACCAGGAGTCGCCCTCGCCGTTGGCAAACGCCGTCAGGCGCAGGTCGCGCGCCAAAGTGCGCGGCTGCCCCTCGGCGCACTCGGCCATGGCGAAGCGGTTGCGCCGCAGTTCGGCGTGCAGGCGCCAGTCGCGGCCTTGACGGTACAGGAAGGTGGCGATGCCGCGGAACTCGGCGCGAAAGCGGCGCAGGAAAGGCGCCGACAGGCGGTCGGGCTGGGCGCGCGAACACCAGACAAACACCGGCAAGCCGCTTGCATTCAGCTCGGCGATCAGCTTTGTGGTATTGGTGGAACGATCGAGCAGGCTCCAGGCATCGTTCAGCACCGTGCCGTCCAGCCAGGGGTCGGCCAGCAGCAGCGCATGGTCGGTGCGCAGCAGGAAGCCGGCATGGTTCAGGAAAGTGAGGGTCGGGCTTGGCATGGCGGCATGGCGGAGGTAGGCTCGGCGTCAGCCTAGTCCCCTGCCATGCGCCATCCATGAGGCACCGCAATCGTGCTGCGATGCCATCCAGGCAGGATCAGACCGGAATTGCCTCGAGCAAGAGCGCCTGCTCAAACCCGATCTTGAGCTTGTTGCTGGCCGCGCTCACTTCACCCAGGTCACGGTCTTCGACGTAATCGCGCACGCGGTAGCGGCCTTCCTTCAAGCCGCGCAGTTCGACCTGGCCCGACCACTCCTTCGCATAGAAGGCGAAGTACAACCTCCCATCCTTTTCGACCGCATGGGTTTCCGGCTTGTCGAAGCCGATGTCATAGAGTTCCCCGCGATACTGGCCCTTGGGCAGCATCTTGTCCTTGTAGATGCCGATCCACTTGCGCCACTTCGCTTCCTTGACCGCCGTGAGCAGGTAGCTATCCTTCGGCTTCGGGTCTTCGGGCCAGGTGAACTTGGTCGAGACCACCGCGCCGATACCCACCGACGAGGCGAAATCGTCGCCGCCGTCGCTGAGCTCGACGTGGTCGCCGGCGTAGGCCGCGGTCGGCCCCATCAGGGCCTTCAGGGTCTTGCCCTTGTGCCGCACCTGCCACGAGGACAGCGGGTCGGACGACGGCGCCTGGTTCGTATAAGGCAGCGTATGGAAGGCATACGAGGTGCCGCAGGGGCAGAACTCGACCACCGCCTTCGGATTGATCTCGCGCGCGGTGTCGTACACCATCTTCCAGAAGTCCTGCAGCTTTTCGAAGGACTCTTCCGGACGCGCGTGATTGTGCGCCGGGTTGTGGCATGGCGCCACGCCGTTCAGGTGCTGGCCGTCGAGCTTCAGGCCCTCGTAGCCCCACTCGCCGATGATCTTGCGCACCAGCGCGCGGGTCTGTTCGATCACCGGTTCATAGGCCGGGCACAGGGTCAGGGCGTTCCACCAGGTGACGAATTGCGGCGCGCCGTTCTCGTCCAGCAGCAGCTGGTCGGTGTGCTGGTGC
The DNA here is from genome assembly GCF_003143515.1 of Massilia oculi. Classification (NCBI taxonomy): domain Bacteria; kingdom Pseudomonadati; phylum Pseudomonadota; class Betaproteobacteria; order Burkholderiales; family Oxalobacteraceae; genus Massilia; species Massilia oculi. The sequence goes on from NZ_CP029343.1 coordinate 1,908,600, forward strand.
AGCAGGTCGGTGCCCGGATCGGCCGCCAGCGGCGCCAGCCACAGCCGCGCCTTCAGGCCGGCGCCGCGGATGTCGTCCACCAGCTTCTTCATGTCCTCTTCGCCGCGCGCGAACTTCTTGCGGTCGATCTTCCAGTCGCCTTCGTTGGTTTGCCAGCCATCGTCCAGCACCGCCCATTCCAGGCCCAGTTCCTTGGCCTTGGCCAGGGTGCCGGTCATCAGGGGGATCGTGAAGTCGCGCTCATAGCCCCAGGCGCACCAGATCGGCTCGTACGATTCCTCGCCCGCCTGCGGCGCCGCCAGGCCACGCTCGGCCATCACCAGGCGGTAGCGGTCCAGGGCCGCGAAGTAGTCGCCCGTGTGGACGGTGCCGAAGGTGTCCAGGGTCGTCAGCTCCTGGCCCGGTTGCAGCACCACGGCTTGTTCGAACTCGATCGCCAGCGCGGCGCCGGCTTTCACCTGCTGCACCGGCAGCGCCACCAGGCGCGGCACGGTGTCGAGATGGCCCACGGCGATGCCGTGCTCGGGCTGCCAGACGTCGGCCACCGGCGTGCCGCCGCCGTAGTCGGACGAGTTCATGCCCATGAAGTTGCGCTGCTCGAAGCCGTCCTTGAGCGGCTGCACCCAGTCGCGCCGGTCCGCGTGCGACGAACCGGAGAAGGTCCAGAAGCCGCGGCCGGGGGCGCGCCTGGCCGGCAGCAGCGTGTAGCCGCTGTTCGACCAGGCCTCGACCGGCAGCGCGGTCTGGCCATTGTTACGGTAGCTCACCCGCAGCACGGCCATGCCCGGATGGCGTTCGTAGAAGGTGACCAGCACGGTCTTTTCGACGCCCTCCTTCGACACGCCCGTCAGGCGATGGCGCACGCCCGCGCCGTGCGGCCCATCGACGCGGTCGACCGCCTGCGCGCCGAGCGCGAAGCTGTCGATCCAGCGCCCGCCCGTCACGCGCAGCCGTTCGCTGGCGTGAAAGCCCGTGACCGCGACCGTCGCCCCGCCCTTGCGCGCCAGCAGGCGGCTCTTCATCTGGCCGTCGAATTCGAGTCCCAGGGCGGCGTCGCCGATGCGCGCCACGTTTTTACCCGCTTCTTTGCCCTGAGGTGCGGCCACCGCCACGCCGGCGCCGGCGCCCATGCCGGTCGCCACGGCCGATCCGGCCAGCCACTGCAACAGGGTGCGGCGACGCTCGCTATGCACTTCGGTCATCTTGTCTCCTTGCTTGGTAGGACTACACAGCCGGCGCCGGCCGGCCGAGCCGCCCTACACCAGCACCACTTGCGCGCCGCGCGAGCGCAGCGCCTCGACCATCTCCGCCGGCACCCCGGCATCGGTGATGATCTGGTCGATCTGTTCGATCGTCGCGATCATGGACAGACTGCGCCGTCCGATCTTCGACGAGTCGCCCACCGCCACCACGCGGCGCGCGATGCCCAGCATGCGCGAATTCAGGCGCGCTTCGAGCAGGTGCGGCGTCATCACGCCGATCTCCGGATCCAGGCCGTCGAAGCCCAGGAACAGGATGTCGGCATGCAGGCCTTCCAGCCCCTGCTCGGCCTGCGGGCCGCCCAGCGAATACGAGCTGGGACGCAGTACGCCGCCGAGCATGATCAGGGTCACGTGCGGCGCGCCGGCCAGCAGCACGGCGATGTTCAGCGCATTGGTGATCACGTTCACCGACTGCAGCTTCAGGCCGCGGATCTGCTTGGCGATTTCGGCGGTCGTCGTGCCCGAGTCGAGCACGATGGTCTGCCCTTCCCCGATCAGCTTGACCGCCTCTTCCGCGATGCGGACCTTCTCGGCGCGGTGCAGCGACTGCTTGACGCCGATCGGCAAGTCCTCGTCGGCGCGCTGGGCCAGGGCCCCGCCTCGGGTGCGCACCACCGCGCCGATCTCGGCCAGCACGTTCAGGTCGGCGCGCACCGTCACCAGCGAGATGCCGAACATCTCCGACAGCTCGGCCACCGTCACCCGACCGCGCTCGGCCACCATTTCGCGGATCTTGCGGCGCCGCTCCGCCACCAGCAGATCCTGGTCGGGCGTCGCTTCCGGGGGCTTGCCTTCGTTACCGTTCGAAACTTTCGCTTCTGTTTTTTTTGCCTGCTTCATTTTCATCCATCCCGCGCGGTTCGCCGCCGCGGCTCCGTTATATACGTCATCGGTGCTTCATTAACGGATTGATGATACAGGATGAGAATGCGAGAAACGAAAGTTCAGACTATTTTTTGATCCCCTTCTCACTTACGTAGGAAGCCCGGTATGTAGCCCGCATGCTCATGCTTTCCAGGCGCCGGCGAACACGCGTTCCGCGTTCAGGCGGAACAGCTTGTCGGCCACCGCCTTCGGCAGCGCGAGGCCGCGCACCACGCCGTCGAGGTCCGGCGTGGTGAGCTCGTCGTCGGTATTGAAGTAGCGCCAGTCGCGCCGCCATACGCCGTCCAGGTCGGACACGAAGTCGGCCTGGGTCTGCTGGGCCGACTGGGCCAGGTCGGAGCCGTACATCAGGCGGTCCTGATAGGTGATGAAGAACTGCCGCACCCGCTCGCGGTCGCGCTGCGACTGGTACTGGATCTGGCCGATGCGCGCCGCGATGTCCACATTGGCCGTCGGATTGCGGTCCAGGAAGCGCGCCAGCTCGTCCACGTTCCACTCCAGCGAGGCCATGTGCACGCCGACGAAGCGCAGGCGCGGATGGCTGGCCAGCAGGCGGTCGCGCGCGCCCATCTGGTCTTCGTAGCTCGGCATCTTCGGCTGCTTGTACATGTGGTATTGCGGGTGGTTCCTGAAGTATTCGCGGTCGTTCTTGGTCGTCATCTTCTCGAGCGGCAGCCAGCAGTTGTGCGGCTCGCCCTGGTGTCCGACCAGCAGCACGTCGCGCTCTTGAAACGCGTCGAACAGCGGCTTGATGCGCTCGTCGTCGACCATCACCAGCTTGCCCTGCGCATCGCGCTCCGACATGCCGATGTTCTTCCATACCTTGACGCCCACCGCGCCATCCTCCAGCGCCGCATCCAGCCGGTGCAGCGTCGCCGGGATCCAGGCCGGCTGCAACAGGTTGTCGGCGCTGAAGCTGGCGATCCAGCCGACCGTGGCCGGATGCTCGTGGTGCAGCTTGCTCGCCACGCGCTGCTGCTGCTCCAGCGCCGGGAACACCGGATAATCGACGTTGATCGTCAGCGCGCGGAAATTGGCCTTGCGCGCCAGCGCCAGGAACGGGCCCTGCTCGAGGCCGTGCAAGTGCAGGTGGGCGTCGATCTTGGGCACGCTCTCGTAATCCTGCATGGTGTAGCTGTCGGCGGCCAGCGCGCCGATCGGCGCTGCCATTGCGGCGAGGAGGATGGTGCAAAGAAGGCGGTTGCGCATGTCGTTCTCCTGTCTTACGTCTGTCGGCTATCGAATGGTGGCGGCGAGGCGGTCCAGCGCGGCCTCGCTCAATGGCTGCCTGGCGCTGCGGGCGGCGTACAGGGCGGCGCCGAGCACCGGCGCCAGCCGCGGCGCCTGCAGGCGGTAGGGCCTGGCGCAGGCGGCCAGCGCCTGCTCGAACGGCGCGCGCAGCAAGCTGCCGTCGCCGAACAGCCCGCCCGTGTACGACACGGGCAGCGCCAGGTCGGAATCGACCTCGAGCCGGTCGCGCACCGCGTCGACCATCGCCGCCAGTTCGCGCGCGGCATCGACGAAGATGGCGCGCGCCTGTTCGTCGCCCAGGGCCACCGCCTCGGACACCAGCCGCGCCAGCTGGGCGATGCGGCTGCGGTCGCCGCCAAGCTCGCCGTACACCACGGCGCACAGGTCGAGATCGTCCTCCAGCGCCAGCCGCTCGCGCATCAGGCCGTACAGGGCTCCCTTCGGCGCGCGGCCGTCGCTCATGCGCGAGAACAGGGTCAGGCCGGCGCGCGCGATCCAGTGGGCCGAACCCTCGTCGCTGAACAGTTCTCCCCAGCCCCCGGCGCGCGCCTGGCGGCCGGCGACTTCGCCATAGGCCATCGAGCCGGTGCCGGCGATCACGCTGATGCCGTCCATGCAGGCCAGCGAGCCGGCCCAGCTGCACACCATGTCGTTGCCGCACCGCGTGCGTGCGGGCCCCAGGATGGCGCCGGCCGCCGCATCGAGCTCGCGCTGGGCCGCGCGGTCCTCGCCATAGGCCGGCAGGCCGAAGAAGGCGTAGGTGACCGCGCCGCCATCGACGCCTGCCGTGGACAGCAGCGCATGCACGCCGCGCTGCAGGGTCGCCGCCACGGCGGGCATGCCGTGGTCGACGTGGTAGGTGCTGCCTTCTTCATGGCGCGCCAGCACGCTGCCGTGCGCGTCGATCAGTGCGAACGCCGTCTTGGTGCCGCCGCCGTCAACGCCGAGGAACATGGGCGGCCTCGTTATCGACGGGAGAAGCGAAGGGATAGATGGTCACGCCGCGCACCACCCGGTTGACGGTGCCGGACATGCTCGGCGTATCCGGGCGCACGCCCAGCGACAGCGAGCGCAGGAAGGCGAAGCCCTGGCAGAATACGATAAAGGGAAGCGCCAGCTCCAGGTCGTGCGCATCGTCCGCGCCGGAGAACACGAAGTCGTCCTCGCCGGCCATGCCGTCGTGGCGCGCGCTCAGGGCCAGCACGCGGCCGGCGCGGCGGTCGCCGCGCAGCTCGCGCAGCAGGTCGAGATCGTAGCGGCGCGCCTGCGGATCGTTCGACAGCAGCACCACCACCAGGGTGCGGTCGTCGACGATGGTCTTGGGGCCGTGGCGGAAGCCCAGCGGCGAATCGTGGATCGCCACCACCTGGCCGTCGGTCAGCTCCAGCAGTTTCAGCGCGGCTTCGCGCGCCAGGCCGCGCAGCTCGTTGCTGCCGAGGTAGACCACGCGCTTGAAGTCCTGCGCCACCAGCTGTGCCAGGAGCGGCAGGGCGCGCTCGCCCACCTGCGTCGCCGCCGACGCCACGCGGGCGGCGACGCCGGGCGACAGCACGCGGAACGCCAGCGCCGCGGCCAGCAGCATCGAGGTGAAGCTGGTCGTCATCGCGAAGCCGCGGTCGTGGGTGGCGTCGGGCAGCAGGATCGCCAGCGCATTGGCGCGGTCCTGGGTCATGCGGTACAGCTGGCCCTCTTCGTTGCAGGTGATCACCAGGTGGTAGACGTCGTCCACCAGCTGGTCGGCCAGCTGCACCGCCGCAACGCTTTCCGGGCTGCTGCCGGAACGGCCGAACGACACCACCAGGGTCGGCGCGCCGCGCTGGAAATAGCGGTCCGGGCCCGACACCAGGTCGGTGGTCGGCACCGCTTCGGCGCGCCGGCCCTGGCGCAGCAGACCCGGAGCCAGGCATTCGCCGATGAAGGCCGAGGTGCCGGCGCCGGCCATCACGATGCGCAGTTCCGGACGCGCCAGCAAGGGCGCCAGGAAGGCGTCGATCTGCGCGCGCTGCACGGCCACCAGCGCATCGATCTGCGGCCACACGCCCGGCTGCTGCGCGATCTCGCGCGCCGTCACGCCGCCGCCCAGCGCATCGAGGCGGGCCACATCCTGTCCAAACAACTCACTGCCGCCTTGCACGGCATCCTGTACTGCTTGCATGTTTACTGCTCCCTAGGTTCGGCGCCCGGCTGGCAGGCGCGCATGTACTGGCGCAGCACGCGGGCTACCCCTTCTTTCAATAACGCGAGCGGCGTGTTGCTCACCCGGCCCTCGCGCACCGCTTCGTAATGGAATGGCAGGTACTGGCTCAGCAAAGTGAGCGGCGCCGGCTGGCGCTCCAGGTTCGCGACCAGCGCCGCCTGCGCGGCCTGGATGCGCGGATGCGGCCAGTAGTAGCGGATCCGGTCGGAGAGGCTGTACTGCTGGTCGAACAGCAGCTTGCCGGCGTCGTGGTAGTACTTGCGCCAGTAGTCCGGCTCGGCGCGCATCACGTCCAGCACGACTTCCTTGAAGCCGCGCTCTCCTTGCATGCCCATCTCCGCCTCGATGTCGGCCAGCGCCCACAAGGTCTCGCGCAGCGCGAACGTCAGGCCGGGGCCGACCTTCAGGATGGCGAAGTGGTCGCGCACCAGCGCCTGCAGCAGGCCGGGTACCTGGTAGTCGGTCGAGTGGGCCTCGAACACCATGGTCGGCTCGCCCTCGATGAAGCGGCTCAGCGCCTGCGCCTTTTGCGGGCGGTAGTCGATCACCTTGTGGTGGTCGAATTCTACGCCCGGCTGCACCACCAGGCCGATCACGCGCGGCCACGTGGACTCGAGGCCGGCCGCGTTGAATGCAGTACGATGCGCGGCAATGGTCAGCGCCGCCGCCTCCGGCGTGGTCACGGCCAGCTCCGCCAGGTCTTCGTGGGCGCCTCCCGGCACCGGCACCTCGGTGCCGACGATATACACCGGCGCCTCGCCGCCCGCGCGCTGCCAGGCGCGCTCGGCCACCACGGCCAGGCGTGCGGCGCGTTCGGCCACGACTTCGTCCGGCAGCGGCACCGGATCGCCCGCGCACGACATCGAGCAATCGAGGTGGATCTTGCGGAAACCCGCAGCCACATATTGGTCGATCAGCACCTCGGACTTGGCCATCGCGCTGGCGGCAGGCTCGCCCTGCCAGCAGTTCGGGCCCAGGTGGTCGCCACCGAGCAGGATGCGCTCGCGCAGAAAGCCCACCTTGCCGGCGATGCCGAACACGAATTCGCGGAAGGCGGCCGGCGTCATGCCGGTATAGCCGCCATCCTGGTTGACCTGGTTCGAGGTGGCCTCGACCAGCACCGGGCCGTTGGATTCGAGGCCGGCCTCGAAGGCGGCCTCGATCACCAGCGGGTGCGCCGAACACACTGAATGGATGCCGACGGGCTGGCCCGCGTGATGGCGTTGGACGAGGTCGAGAAGCACTTGCATTGTCGTTGACTCCAGAAAGAGGGGCTTCAGGCGGCGTTGGGCTCGTCGGGCTGCAGCGCCAGGAACAGCGCCGCCGCCAGCGAGAGGCCGATGCCGGCCAGCTTGAAACCGTTCGGCAGGGTCGCCGCCATCGCCACCGAGATGATGGTGGTCAAGAGCGGCGCGCCGGCATTGACCAGGGGAGACACCACCAGCGCCTTGCCATGCCGGAAGGCATACACCAGGGTCAGCGCGCCGACCGCATTGAGCACCTGCGTGATCGCGGCCAGCCACGGGCCATCCAGGCCGTAGTTGATCGGCTGCGAGAAGTCGGTCATCGCCAGCGCCACCGGAATGAAAGCGAGTGCGCTGAGGGTCATGTAGAAGAAGATGCTCTCGGCATCCATGATGGCGTTGGCGCGCTTGATGAAGTAGGCCTGCAGGCCCCAGGCCACCAGCACGCCCAGCGCCAGCACGAACCACCAGCCATAGGCCACGCCGCCCTGCTCCGGCGCGTAGTCGAACAGCGGCAGCGCGCACAGCGCCAGCACGATGCCGGTCACGCCCATGGCGCCGGTGCGTTCGCGCAGGAAGGCATACGACAGGGCGATCGTGATCACCGGCGACAGCGAGATCAGGGGGAAGATCAGGTAAGTGGGTCCTTCCTTGACCGCGTGGAACAGGATCATCTGTCCGCCCGCGCCCAGCAGGCCGATCGCCAGGCCATGGCGAACAGCCGGGCCGTCGCGCCGCACGCGCCAGTCGATGCGCGCCAGCGCGAACAGCGCCGGCGGAATCATGGTCAGCGCCCACACCGCATACACCAGGGTCTCGGGGAAGCCGTTCTGCACCGGACGCCCGGCGAAGGCGCCCCATACGCCCCACAGCAGGGTGGTGGCCAGCGCGTAGCCCAGCCAGTGGTTTTTCGTCGTCGTCATGGTATTCATCAGAACCTCACACTCATGCCGGCGGCGTAGGTACGGCCCCAGGCTTCGAAGCCGTAGATCGCGTCGCTGCGGCCCAGGTTCGAGCGCATCACCTCGTCGCCCAGGTTCTTGCCTTCGACGAACAGGCTCACGTTCTCGTTCACGTCATACGAGGCCGAGGCGGTGACCCAGGTGATGGCGTCGACCTTGTTCGGCAGGCCGGCGATGGCGTTGGTGGCCTGCGTGTACTTGCCGGTGTAGTCGAAGGTCAGCGCGGCATTGAGCTTGCCCTTTTCGTACAGGAAGCCGAGCGACGACGCGGTCGGCGCCACGCCCTCCAGTTGGCCCACGTATTGTCCGCCGGAATAGGCGCGGGTCCAGGTCTTGGCGAACTTGGCGGCGATGCCGAAGCCGTTGTCCCACAGGTGCTGCACGCCCAGTTCCATGCCGCGCACGCGCGCCTTGTCGCCATTGACCGGGTGGATCACGGTGTACAGGTAGCCCGGCACGCCGATGTCGACCCGCTCGTCGGTCTGGTAAGTGACGAAGTTCTTGATCTGCTTCGCGAACAGCGCGGCGTTGAGCGCCGACTTCGGCGCGTAATACCATTCCAGCGACAGGTCTTGCTGGGTCGCCTCGGTGGGCTTCAGGCCGGAGTCGCCGACGATGCTCAGGATGTAGCTGCGGTCGAGCGTGTTGTCGGTACGGGTCGGGGCCAGCTTGTCCAGCGACGGCCGCGCCATCACCTTGGCCACCGCGGCGCGCAGCACCAGGTCGGGCTGCCACCAGTAGCTGAAGTTCGCCGACGGCAGCACCTTGGTATAGGAACCCTCGTCCTCGACCGGGGTGGCAGGGCTGTAGGTCACGACCGGGCTGCTGGTCGGGATGTCGGGGGTCTTGTCATCGATGGCGACGATTTCGTCGATCGCGCTGCGCGATCGCGTTTTGGTATGCACCACCCGCACGCCGAGATTGCCGTTCCAGCGCTCGCCCGACAGCTCGAACTGCCCGAACAGGGTGGCGGTGCGCTCGCGCACGTCATAGGAGTCGGTCGGCACGAACACCGGCTGCGACTTGCCGGTGTCGTACACGTCGCCGGTCGGCTGGCCGTCTTCGCCGATCACGGGCTGGCCGTTGAGCGACTCCAGCGCCTTGAAATAGGCTGGCACGTCGAAGGCCACGAAGCCCGTCGGGAAGCTGCCGCCGGCCCCGCGCATGTAGTTCGGCAGGGTCATCGGCCGCAGCACGTTGGCGCCGAGGTTGGCGAAGGTGGTCGAGTACATGCCGCAGTACTGGCAGGCGCCGCCGCTCTTTTCGTTGCCGATCGAGGTACGGGTCTTTTCGCGCGAGGTGCCCGACACGCCGAACTCGAAGGCATCGACATTCCACTTGCCGTCCAGGCTCAGGCGCCCTTCGAGCGAGCCGCCGTCGACGGTGTCCTTGATGTCAACCCCGGTCAGGCCGGCGAAGTGGACGCCGAAATCCTTGTCGCCCAGGCGCCCGGCATTCAATTCAGTCGCCAGGTCGCGGCCATCCTCGAGCTGCACGCGGATGTCGGGGAAGGCATTATTGTTGGCCCGGTAGTAGCCGGTGTTGGCGCCGGCGATGCCGGCCACCACGAAGTTGTCCTTGCCGCCCGAATCGCGCTTCGAGGTCGAGCGGTAGACGTCGCCGACCAGGCGCAGGTCGCGGTTGACCTTCCACTCGCCCTTCCAGCCGAACTGCATGGTGTCGACCACGCGGTCGGTGGTCACGTTCGACATCTCGGGGATCAGATCCTTGATCGTCATGCTGGTGATCAGGCCATCCTTGGCGACCACGTCGGACCAGCGGTCGGCCGCGTGTTCGACGTAATACGATTGCTGGTAGCCGACTTGCGGCGAATCGAGGCGCGTGGCGAGCGCGTCGAAGGTCATGCGAAAGTCCGGCGTGACCTTCCATTCGAAGGCGCCGGTGAGCGCCGCACGCTTTTTCTTCTCGAAGATCGAGCCGAAGGAGATGCAGCAGGAGCCGAGCAGGTTCCGCTCGTCCGGGCCCAGGGTGCCGTTGCCGTCGACGTCGAAGCTGCCCGGCGAGTCGGCGTTGAAGGTCTGGTAGCCCAGCGAATCGGTGCGCACCTCGCGGTCGGACAGCACGGCGCCGAGGATGAACCCCATCTTGTTGTCATTGAAGGTATTGCTGACGACGCCCGAGAGCTTGACGCCGTTCTTGCGCGACAGGTCGTTGCGGTCGCCCTCGATGCGGGCCGAGGCGTGGTAGCCGGGATTGTCGAAGGGACGGGCCGAGCGCAGGTTGACCGAGCCGCCGATGCTGCCTTCCATCTGCGCGGCGCTGGCCGATTTCATCACGTCGGCGCCGCTGATCATCTCGGACGGCAGCACGTCGAAGGCGAAGTCGCGGCCGTCGCCGTCGGTGGCCAGGATGCGGCGGTTCAGGGTGACGATGTTGTAGCCCGAGCCGAGACCACGCACATTGATGTACTGGCCTTCGCCGCCGCGGGTGCGCGAGACCGAGATGCCGGCGATGTGGGTCAGCGAGTCGGCCACGTTATCGTCGGGGAAGCGGCCCAGCTCAGTGGCCGAGATCGAGTCCTGGATCACGTCGGCATTGCGTTTCAGGTCGAGCGCGCGCGCCAGGGCGGCGCGGGCGCCGGTGACGACCACGACCGAAGCTTGCGAGGGCTCGGCGGCGACGGCCGGTGTGCTGGTGTTGCTGTCGCCGGTCTCCGCGGCGTTGCCGGACTGGACCTGGGCCAGCGCCAGGCCGCAGAGCGCGGCGTTCACGGCGGTGGCGATCAAGGTCCGGCGGAGTCCCTTTTCGAATCTACTGCGCATTGGCACGTCTCCTTCAGGTTTCTTCGTTCTGACCAAATAGTAATGGAAGGAATTCGAAATATCAAATAACTTTCGAAGTCTTTCGATACGGTTCGAAAATGCGTGGTTTTTGCCGCAGGACAGCGCCAGGCCAGGGCCTTCGCCAAATGCGGGGAAAACCCCTACAATGAGCTTGATGTAAGGAATTACTCTGCGGCAGGCCGTCGGTACCCGGACGGCGCCGCCTTTTCGTCTCGGACCGGATCGACATGCCCCTGGAATCGTTGTTGTTTGCGCCCCCCGCCCTGCTGGGCCCCACCCTCGTGGCCGCGCTGCTGGGCCTCCTGGTCGGCAGCTTCCTGAACGTGGTCATCTACCGCATCCCGAAGATGATGCAGCGCGAGTCCGACAACTACGTGGCGCAGGAAAGCGGCAAGGAGCCGCCGCATACCGACCGTTTCAACCTGATGGTGCCGCGCTCGGCCTGCCCCTGCTGCGGCCACCGGATCACGGCCATCGAGAACATCCCGGTCGTCAGCTGGCTCGCCCTCGGCGGCAAGTGCCGCAAGTGCAAGACGCGGATCTCGGCGCGCTATCCGGCGATCGAACTGTTGACGGCCGTCGTCTCGGGCCTCTTGGTGTGGACCTTCGGCAGCGGCGCGGCCGGCATGAGCAGCCTGCTGTTCGCCTGGCTGTTGATCGCGATGACTTTCATCGACTTCGATACCCAGCTGCTGCCGGACGACCTGACCTATCCGCTGCTGTGGGCCGGCCTGCTGATGAACATCAACGCCACCTTCGTGCCGCTGCAGGACGCCGTGATCGGCGCCGCTGCCGGCTACCTGGTACTGTGGGCCGTGTATTGGCTGTTCAAGCTCGCCACCGGCAAGGAAGGCATGGGATATGGCGACTTCAAGCTGCTGGCGGCGCTCGGCGCCTGGCTGGGATGGACCGCCCTGCCGACCATCATCCTGCTGTCGTCGGTGGTGGGAGCGCTGGTGGGCATCAGCCTGATCGTGTTCGCCAAACGCGGCCGCGACAAGCCGATCCCCTTCGGCCCCTACCTGGCGGCGGCCGGCCTGATCGCCATGCTGTATGGCGAGCAGCTGGGCCGTCTCGGCGCCGGCATGCTGGGCGGCGCATGAACACGGCGCGCGGCGCGGCGTTCTCGGTCGGTCTCACCGGCGGCATCGGCTGCGGCAAGAGCACCGTGGCCGAGCTGTTTGCCGGCCTGGGCGCGACGATCGTCGACACCGACGCCATCGCCCATTCCCTGACTGCCCCGCACGGCGCGGCGATGCCGGCCATCCTGGCCGAATTCGGGCCCGACTTCGCCACGCCGGATGGCGCCCTGGACCGCACGCGCATGCGCAGCCTGGTGTTTACGGATGCCGGGGCGCGCGGCCGGCTGGAAGCGATCCTGCATCCGCGCATCCGCGACGCCACCGCAGCCGCGGCGGCGATCGCCACCGGTCCCTACGTGATCTTCGCGGTGCCGCTGCTGATCGAATCGGGAACGTGGGCCGGGCGGGTGTCGCGCGTGCTGGCCGTGGACTGCTCGGAAGACACCCAGGTCGCGCGTGTCATGCAGCGTAGCGGCCTGTCCGCCGACCAGGTGCGCGCCATCATGGCGACCCAGGTCACGCGGGCCCAGCGCCTGGCGGCGGCCGACGACGTGATCGACAACGACGACGGCCTGGAGGCCCTGTTACCCCAGGTAACACGCTTGCACGAGCGGTATCTGTCATTGAGTATGTAACAAGTATGATGCAGTGTTTGTAATTTTGCTTCGTATGGTTCAGAATCACCAAGTTGCTTTCCAGCCTACATTCAGAGGAATGTCATTTTGATCGTCTACGAATACCCTTTCAACGAGAGGATTCGCACGTTGTTGCGGCTGGAGGACCTGTACGAGAAGTTCAAGTTCTTCGTGCAGCAGGAACACCCGATGCAGCACCATGTCGCCCTCGCGACGATCTTCGACATGCTGGAAGTGGCCGGCCGCGCCGACCTGAAATCGGACCTGCTGCAGGAACTCGAACGGCAGAAGCAGTCGCTGCTGGCCTACCGCAGCAATCCCGCGGTCGCGGCCGACACGCTCGACGCCGTCCTGGCCGAACTCGACACGGCCAGCAGCGCGCTGGTGACCAGCCAGGGCAAGACCGGCCAGAACGTGCGCGACAACGAGTGGCTGATGAGCATCCGCGGCCGCACCATCATCCCCGGCGGCGCCTGCGAATTCGACCTGCCCTCCTACTACGCCTGGCAAAAACGCCCGGCCGGGCAGCGCCATGCCGACATCATGGGCTGGTTCGGGCCGCTCGCCCCGCTGCTCGACGCGCTGGCCCTGGTGCTGCGCCTGCTGCGCAATTCTGGCGCGCCGGTCAAGATGTTCGCCTCGGCGGGCAGCTATCAACAGATGTTACAGGGTAAAATCTACCAGATGCTGCGCTTGACCCTGGACGAGTCGACGGGTGCGATCCCCGAGATCTCGGCCAACAAGTACATGCTGTGGGTACGCTTCACCACCCAGGACGGCGATTGCAAGCCGAAACCGCTGGAAGAAGACGTGCCGTTCGACCTGACCCTCTGCAATTTCTGATTCCTGATTGGTAGTACCGATGACCGTAGTCGCCTGCCCCACCTGCGGCAAACAAGTCGAATGGATCGAAGCGAACAAGTTTCGCCCGTTCTGTTCCGAGCGTTGCAAGATGATCGACCTGGGCGCCTGGGCCGAAGAGAAGTACACGATTCCGGGCAGCGCGCCGAGCGACCCGCTCGACGAACCGCCGACCGAACGCTAGACGGCAATCCCCGCCGGCAACGCCACCGGCTTGTTGCGCCGCCCATAGCGGTCCATGAACAGCCCTTCCAGCCCGATCTCGGGCTGGCGCCCCGACAGGATATCGGCCAGCACCCGGCCCGAGCCGCACGACATGGTCCAGCCCAGCGTGCCATGCCCCGTGTTCAGGAACAGGTTGCGATACGGCGTCGGCCCGATCACCGGCGTGCCGTCCGGCGTCATCGGCCGCAGGCCGCACCAGAACGAGGCCTGGCGCACGTCGCCGCCGTCGGGGAACAGGTTCGTCACCGAATGCTCGAGCGTGTCGCGCCGCGCCTGGTGCAGGCGCAGGTCGTAGCCGCACAGCTCCGCCGTGCCGCCGACGCGGATGCGGTCGCCAAGGCGCGTGATCGCCACCTTGTAGGTCTCGTCCATCACGGTCGATTCGGGCGCGCCCGACGCGTCGGTGATCGGCACCGTGATCGAATAGCCCTTCACCGGATAGACCGGGATGTGGATCCCGATCTGCCTGAGCATCAGCGGAGAGTAGCTGCCCAGCGCCAGCACGAAGGCCTCGGATTTCAGTTCGCCCTTGTTCGTGACGACGCCGGTCACGCGGTCGCCCTCGACGTTCAGGCGCTCGATCCTGACCTCGTGCCGGAACTTGACGCCCAGGCCCTTGGCCAGTTCGGCCAGCGCCTGGGTGAACTTGAAGCAGTCGCCGGTCTCGTCGTTCGGCAGCAGCAGGCCGCCCACGTAGTTGCCGGGCACGCGCGCCAGCGCCGGTTCGTACCGCGTGCAGCCTTGCCGGTCGAGCAGTTCGTATGGCACGCCGGAACGCTCCAGCACCTCGGTGTCGGTGTGCGCGCCATCGAGCTGCTTCTGGGTGCGGAACAGCTGCAGGGTGCCCTTGCTGCGCTCGTCGTAGGCGATGCCCGTGTCACGCCGCAGCTGGACCAGCACGTCACGGCTGTACTCGGCCAGGCGCACCATGCGGCCCTTGTTGACCTGATAGCTGCGGGTATTGCAGTTGGCCAGCATCTGCAGGATCCAGCGCCACTGCTGCGGATCCATCCGCGGCCGGATCACCAGGGGGCTGTGCCGCATCGCCAGCCACCGGATCGCCTTCATCGGCACGCCGGGGCCGGCCCAGGGCGTCGCATAGCCAGGCGAGATCTCGCCGGCATTGCCGAAACTGGTCTCCATCCCCGCGCCGGGCTGGCGCTCGATCACGGTGACGTCATGCCCGGCCTTGGCCAGGAAATACGCCGATGCGGTTCCGATGACGCCACTGCCGAGGATGATGACCTTCACACGTGCTCCTTAAGATAGACGGTCCGGATAGCGGACCCGGTCGAGCCACTCGAGCAGCGGGATGGTGGCCGGCAGCAGCGGGCTCACGCCCAAGGCGCCCTGCCAGGCGAAGGCCTGGCCTTCCAGGCTTTGCGGCTCCCCCAGCCACTCGCGGCAGATGTAGAAATACAGGCGCACATGGGCGTGCTCGTACACGTGCTCGACGCAGCACCAGGCCTCGCCGCTCACCACCTCCACCCCGAGCTCTTCCATGAACTCGCGTTGCAGCGCGGCGAAGATGTCTTCGCCGGCCTCGACTTTCCCGCCCGGGAATTCCCAGTAGCCGGCATACGGCTTGCCGTCCGGACGCTGGCCGAGCAGGACGTCGCCGTCGGGCCGCATCAGGATGCCGACGGCGACGTCGACCGGCGCTTTATTGCTTGCTTGAGTCATTCGATGCTTGATCCGGCAGCTTGCCGGCATAGTCCTTCGCGAATTGCCAGGCCACGCGGCCCGAGCGCGAGCCGCGCTGCAGGGCCCATTGCAGGGCTTCCGGCCGCGCGTCCTCGATCTGTCGTGGCGTGCAGCCGAAGTCCGTCAACCAGTGGCCGACGATGTCCAGGTAGTCGTCCTGGCGGAACGGGTAGAACGACAGCCACAGGCCGAACCGCTCGGACAGCGAGATCTTCTCTTCGACCGTCTCACCGGGGTGCAGGTCGCCATCCTCGCCGTGGCGGTAGCTGGCGTTGTCCGACATTTTCTCGGGCATCAGGTGGCGCCGGTTCGAGGTGGCGTAGATCAGCACATTGTCCGACTGCGCCGTGATGCTGCCGTCGAGCGCCACCTTCAGCGCCTTGTAGCCGGCCTCGCCTTCTTCGAACGACAGGTCGTCGCAAAAGACCACGAAGCGCTCCGGCCGGCCGGCGACCAGGTCGATGATGTCGGGCAGGTCGGCAAGATCCGCCTTGTCGACCTCGATCAGGCGCAGGCCCTGGTCGGCGAAGGCGTTGAGGCAGGCCTTGATCAGGGAAGACTTGCCGGTGCCGCGCGCGCCGGTGAGCAGCACGTTGTTGGCCGGGCGGCGCGCCACGAACTGGCGCGTGTTCTGCTCGATCTGGCGCTTCTGGGCCGCGACGTGGTGCAGGTCTTCGAGCTTGATGCTGGAGGCGTGCAGCACCGGCTGCAGGTAGTTGCTGCTTCCCTGTAAGGCGCCGGCCGGGCGCCGGCGCCAGCGGAAGGCGAAACTGCGCTTCCAGTCCGGCTCGCGCGCGGTGGCCGGCGGCAGCACCGCTTCCAGGCGCTCGAGCAAGCCCTCCGCCCGGCGCAGAAACTGATCGAGCGGCGTCATCGATCAGGAACGGTAGTCGGCGTTGATCGAGACGTAGTCGTGCGACAGGTCGCAGGTCCAGACGGTCGCCGTGGCGTCGCCGCGGGCCAGCTTGACGCGCACCGTGATCTCGGACTGCTTCATCACACGCTGGCCGTCTTCCTCCTTGTAGTCCGGATTGCGGCCGCCCGCCTTGGCCACCCAGACGTCGTCCAGGTAGAGGTCAAGCCTGGTCACGTCGAGGTCGTCGACGCCGGCGTAGCCGACCGCGGCCAGGATGCGGCCCAGGTTCGGGTCGGACGCGAAGAAGGCGGTCTTGACCAGCGGCGAGTGGGCGATCGCATAGGCGATCTTGCGGCACTCCGCCACGTCGCGGCCTTCGTCGACCGTGATGGTCATGAACTTGGTCGCGCCTTCGCCGTCGCGGATGATCTGCTGCGCCAGGTTGCGCGAGATGTCGGTCACGGCATCCTTCAATGCTTCGTACTCAAGGCCGCTGGCGCTGTCGACGTTCAAGCCGCCGGTACCGGTCGCGATCACGATGAAGGAATCGTTGGTCGAGGTGTCGCCGTCGATGGTGATGGCGTTGAACGAGTGGTCGGCCGCGTGCTTGACCAGTTCGTCCAGCACCGGCTGGGCGACCCTGGCGTCGATCGCCAGGTAGCCGAGCATGGTCGCCATATTCGGCTTGATCATGCCGGCGCCCTTGCTGATGCCGGTCATCGTGACCTGGTGGCCGCCGATGGTGACGGTGCGCGAGGCAGCCTTCGGCTGGGTATCGGTGGTCATGATCGCCTCGGCGGCGTTGAACCAGTTGTCCGCCTTCAGGCTCGTGGCGGCGGCAGGCAGGCCGGCCAGCAGCTTGGGCATCGGCAGCTGTTCCAGGATCACGCCGGTCGAGAACGGCAGCACCTGGCCGGCCTCGATGCCCAGTAACCTGGCCACTTCGGCGCAGGTGGCGTTGGCGTTGGCCAGGCCCTGCTCGCCGGTGCCGGCATTGGCGTTACCGGTGTTGACCACCAGCGCGCGGATCGGCGCGCCGCCGTTCTTGACGGCCGCCAGGTTGGCCTTGCTCACCTGCACCGGCGCGGCGCAGAAGCGGTTCAGGGTGAACACGCCGGAGACGGTCGCGCCTTCGGCCAGCTTCATGATCAGGATGTCCTTGCGGTTCGGCTTCTTGATGCCGGCTTCGGCAAAGCCGATCTCGACACCGTTGACGGGCTTCAGGTCGGCGGCGACTGGCAGGGGGGAATTGACGGCCATGGTGATCTCGTTGGAAAAATTGTCGAATTCGTTATTGTAACGCCAGCGACCTGGCCATGCTGCGAGGTTTCTGCTACACATCAACCCGCGCGTATGCCTTTAGGAAAAACATGGGCGGGCACTGACAGGAAAGACCGCGATGCCGACCGAACTGAATCCCACCGCCCTGCGCCACCACCAGATGTTCGACGCCGCCGCGCGCGAATTCGACGTGCCGCGCGCGCTCCTCGAGGCGCTCGCCTGGGCCGAAACGCGCTGGCGTCCGGAGTCGCCGCAGTTCGGATCGCACCATGGCATGCCGCTGTCCCACGGCATCATGGGATTGCGCGACGATCCCCATTTCGGCCGCTCGCTGCGCCTGGCCGCGGCCCTGCTCGGCATGCCGTCGCGCCGGCTGGCGCTCGATACGCCCGGCAATATCCGCGGCGCGGCCGCCCTGCTCGCGCTGTATGGTTCGGGACTGACCCGCCAGTCGCCGCTGGAAGCCTGGGAAGCCGCGCTGGCGCGCCTGTCCGGCATCGCCGGACGCGACATCGCGCAGATCCATACCTATGACATCTACAAGGCGATCCGCGAAGGACGCCAGGGCCCGGATTTCGCTGTGACCCGGCATCCGGTCGACCTGGCGCGCATCTATGGCCAGGCGCGGCTCGACGTCCTGTCGGCGCGGGTGCTGACCTTGGCCGACCATCCGGACGCGCTATGGCTGCCGGCGGCCAGCTGCAATTATTCGGTCCGCACGCTGGCGGTCAGCCACGTGACCGTGCACACGACCCAGGGTTCGTATGCGGGTGCCATCTCCTGGTTCCGCAACTGCAGCGCCGGCGTGAGCGCCCACTACCTGGTGCGCTCGTCGGATGGGCAGATCACGCAGATGGTGAGGGAAAGCGACAAGGCCTGGCATGCGGGCAGCGCCAACGGCCATACGGTCGGGATCGAGCACGAAGGCTTCGTCGAGCAGCCGGAGGCCTGGTATTCGGAGCCGATGCTGCTGGCCTCGAGTGCGCTGGCGCGGGCCATCCTGGCGGCGCGCGGCATCGCGCCGCGCGTGTATGACGGCAGCCGGGGATGGAACGCGGTGCTGCCGGATGCCGACTACAACGTGAAGGGGCATGTCAATCACGCCGGGCAGACGCATACCGATCCGGGTGCGGGGTGGGATTGGGCGCGATACAAGGAGATGGTGGAATCCCGGGGGTGGCGGTGACGCCCGCGGCGCCAGTGTTTGTCATCGAACCGACTCGTCCTCCCCCGCACGCTAGGCTTGCGATGTCGGGTGAGGCATGTTGCGGGCGCCCATATCCACCATCCAGGATCCATGCCGAGTCAATTACAATTTTTCCTCGCCCGCCTGCGCGAGAGGCTATGGGTCAAGCCGCTGCTGGCCTGCTTGCTGTCCGTGCTGGGCGTGCTGCTGGCGCACGTCGTCGACACCATGCCGTTCGATTGGAAAGTGCCGGAAATCGCCCAGGGCTCGGTCATCGACCTGCTCAAGATCATCGCTTCCAGCATGCTCGGGGTGGCGACCTTCGCAGTCGCTTCGATGGTCGCGGCCTATGTGTCGACCGGACAATCGGCCACCGCCCGCGCGTTTCCGCTCGTGGTGGCGGACGACGTGTCGCAGAACGCGCTGTCGATCTTTATCGGCGCCTTCATTTTCAGCATCGTGGCGCTGAGCGCGTCGACCAACGATTATTTCGGCAAGGCCGGCCGCTTCACCCTGTTCGTGCTGACGCTGCTGGTGCTGGCCACGGTGGTGCTGGTGTTCGTACGATGGGTCGACAGCATTGCCCGCCTCGGGCGCCTCGGGGCCGTGATGGCCACCGTCGAAGAAGCCACCCGCCAGTCCATACAGCGGCGCCGGCGGCATCCGCATCTGGGCGGCATGGCCGCCGACGGACCGCCGTGCGGCCAGGCGTTTCGCGCCACTGAAAGCGGCTACCTGCAGCGCATCGACATGGCCGCGTTACAGCGCCTGGCCACCCAGGGCGGGTGGCGCATCACCCTGGCAGTGCTGCCGGGGGCGCTGATCACGCCGTCGCGCGCCCTCGGCTACCTGCGTGCGGACGCACCTTCCGCTGAACCGATCGACCGGCAGGAATTGCTCAAGGCCTTCATGATCGGTCCGCACCGTCACTTCGACGACGATCCCCGTTTCGGACTGGTCGTGCTGGCCGAGATCGGCGGACGCGCGCTATCGACAGGGATCAACGATCCCGGCACCGGTATCGGGGTGCTTGGCTCCCTGCAACGCCTGTTTGTCCAATGGTCCAGCCCGGTCGAGCCCGATGAGATCGAATGCGACCGGATCGAAGCGCCGGCCCTGTCGCTGGAAGAGATGTTCGACGATGTCCTGCCCGCCATCGCGCGCGACGGCGCCGGCACGCTCGAAGTGGCCGAGCGGCTGCAACGCGTACTGGGAGAACTGGGGGCCTGCGGCGACCCGCAAATGCGCATCCTGGCGCGCCGACATGCCGACCTGGCGCTCGCGCGCAGCGTGCAGGCACTCACGTTCGGGCCCGACCTCGAGCGCTTGCGGCGGCGTCACGCCGATTACTGGGACAGCCCATAACCGAAAATTCCGCCGTCGCCATGCGTCGGATCACGCCATCCAGGAAGCAGAACGGCCGGGTCGCCCCGGCCGTTGTTCATGCTGCGGTTTGCTCGCTCACGCCAGCTTGCCGTGGCACTGCTTGAATTTCTTGCCGCTGCCGCAAGGGCATGGATCGTTGCGGCCGACCTTCACGCCCATATAGCTGCTGTGGTCTTCGGCCGACACGGCCTCGCCCTCGCCGCTGCGGTTCGGGTTCGGATTGAGCAGCTCTTCCGGCGCGGCCGACGGGTTGAAGTCGGCGTGCTGGTAGTTGACGTTCTCCAGCTGTGCGGCCTGGGCCGCCATCGCCGCCTCGGCCGCCTCGACTTCTTCGCGCGACTGGATACGCACGGTCATCACGGTGCGGATCACTTCGTTCTTGATCAGGTCCAGCATACTGCTGAACAGCTGGAAGGCTTCGCGCTTGTATTCCTGCTTCGGGTTCTTCTGCGCGTAGCCGCGCAGGTGGATGCCCTGGCGCAGGTGGTCCAGCGCCGCGAGGTGTTCGCGCCAGTGGGTGTCCACGCTCTGCAGCATGACGTTGCGCTCGAAGCCGCCGAACGATTCCTTGCCCACCACGCCGACCTTGGCGCCGTAGGATGCATCGGCCGCGGCCAGCACGCGCTCGAGGATGTCGTCGTCGTTCAGGTTCGGCTCGTCCTGCAGCATCTGCTGCAGCGGCACGTCCAGGCTCCACTCGGACGAGAGCGCCGTTTCCAGGCCCTTGACGTCCCACTGTTCCTCGACCGATTCGGCCGGCACGTAGTCGCGCACAAGGTCGGTGAACACGCCCACGCGCAGCGAGTTGATCATCTCGCTGATGTCGGCCGACTCCAGCAGTTCGTTACGCTGGGTGTAGATCACCTTGCGCTGGTCGTTGGCGACGTCGTCGTACTCGAGCAGCTGCTTGCGGATGTCGAAGTTGCGGGCCTCGACCTTGCGCTGGGCCGACTCGATCGAGCGCGACACGATGCCCGCCTCGATCGGTTCGCCTTCCGGCATCTTGAGGCGGTCCATGATGGCGCGCACGCGGTCGCCGGCGAAGATGCGCAGCAGCGCGTCGTCCAGGCACAGGTAGAAGCGCGAGGAACCCGGATCGCCCTGGCGGCCCGAACGGCCGCGCAGCTGGTTGTCGACCCGGCGCGATTCGTGGCGCTCGGTGCCGATGATGTGCAGGCCGCCGGCATTGACCACGTGGTCGTGCAGCGACTGCCATTCGTCGCGCAGCTGCTGCGCCTTGGCGGCCTTCTGCTCCGCCGACAGGCTGGCGTCGGCTTCGATGATCTGGATCTGCTTGTTGACGTTGCCGCCCAGGACGATGTCGGTACCGCGGCCAGCCATATTGGTGGCGATGGTGATCATCTTCGGACGGCCGGCCTGGGCGATGATCTCGGCTTCGCGGGCGTGCTGCTTCGCGTTCAGGACGTTGTGCTGCAGCTTGGCCTTGGTGAGGATCCCGGACAGCAGTTCGGAATTCTCGATCGAGGTGGTGCCGACCAGTACCGGCTGGCCGCGCTCGTAGCAGTCGCGGATGTCGTTCAACATCGCGTTGTACTTTTCTTCGGACGTCTTGTAGACCTGGTCCTGGCGGTCCTTGCGCTGCGACGGGCGGTTCGGCGGCACGACCACGGTTTCCAGGCTGTAGATGTCCTGGAATTCGAAGGCTTCGGTGTCGGCGGTGCCGGTCATGCCCGCCAGCTTGGCGTACATGCGGAAGTAGTTCTGGAAGGTGATCGAGGCCAGGGTCTGGTTCTCGTTCTGGATGCGCACGCCCTCTTTCGCCTCGACCGCCTGGTGCAGGCCGTCCGACCAGCGGCGGCCCGTCATCAGGCGGCCGGTGAATTCGTCGACGATCACGACTTCGTTGTTCTGCACCACGTAGTGCTGGTCCTTGTGGTACAGGACGTGGGCGCGCAGCGCCGCATACAGGTGATGGATCAGGGTGATGTTGGCGGCGTCGTACAGCGACGCGCCTTCGGGCAGCAGGCCCATCTCGGTCAGGATCGCTTCGGCGTGCTCGTGACCCGATTCGGTCAGCAGCACGGTATGCGCTTTCTCGTCCTTCAGGTAGTCGCCCGGGACTTCGATCTTGCCCTTGCCGTCCGGGGTTTCCTCGCCGATCTGCTGGACCAGCTTTGGCGGCACTTCGTTCAGGCGGTGGTACAGGTCGGTGTGGTTCTCGGCCTGGCCCGAAATGATCAGCGGGGTGCGCGCCTCATCGATCAGAATCGAGTCGACCTCGTCGACCACCGAGAAGTTCAGGCTGCGCTGGACGCGTTCGCGCGCGTCGTAGACCATATTGTCGCGCAGGTAGTCGAAGCCGAATTCGTTGTTGGTGCCGTAGGTGATGTCGGAACCGTAGGCCTTCTGCTTGCTGTCGTGGTCGAGCTGCGACAGGTTGACGCCGGTGGACAGGCCCAGCCAGCCGTACAGCTGGCCCATCTGGTCCGCATCGCGCTGGGCCAGGTAATCGTTGACGGTAATGACGTGCACGCCCTTGCCCGACAGGCCGTTCAGGTAGACCGGCAGGGTCGCCATCAGGGTTTTACCCTCACCGGTGCCCATCTCGGCGATCTTGCCCTGGTGCAGGACCATGCCGCCGATCAGCTGCACGTCGAAGTGGCGCATCTTGAGGACGCGCTTGGCCGCTTCGCGGCAGACGGCGAAGGCCTCTGGCAGGATGTCGTCCAGGGTCTGGCCCTTGGCCAGGCGATCCTTGAATTCAGGCGTCTTGGCTTGCAGCTCGGCATCCGAAAGCTGCTCCATTTGTGGCTCGAGCGCGTTGATCTGACGCACGGTCTTTTGGTACTGCTTGAGCAGACGCGAGTTACGGCTGCCGAAAATCTGGGTCAGGAATGACATGCTGTGTTCTAGAAAAATACGCCGCAAAAAGAAGCCAAGATGATATCAAAGCGATAAGCACCGTCGACAGAGTTAGGCAAATAACCACCGATTTTATCATGCGATCCGGCCACACTTGGGGATCGTAGGTAGGATAACAAGTCCTGCCGAGCCAGAAACGTTATCAAACTGGCTCGATGGCGCTGCCAAGGCGGCAGATCCGCCACCCGTTCCGCCCAAAGCGCGGGCGCTGTGGTATGTTCCAAGCATGCAGCAATCTCCTTCCAAGCGTCCTTTCCATATTTTCGGGACCAGCACCCGGCAAACCTCGCACGCCGCCACCGACTTCCTGCGCGCCAACGACCGCATGGCCAGCCTGATGCCGGCCGCGAGCCGCATGGCGCGCCTGCAGGCCGACTGCGCGGCGGCGCTGCCGGCGATCTTTCATCACTGCGACGTGCTGTCGTTCCAGGAGGGCGTGCTGACCCTGGCCGTGCCCAGCTCGGCGCTGGCGGCCCGCCTCAAGCAGCTGCTGCCGAAGCTGCAAGCGACCCTGCTGCAGAAGGGCTGGCAGGTGGAATCGACGCGGATCAAGCTGCAGGTGACGCGCGCCCTGCCCGACCGGCCCGAGATGCGCACGCTCGAACTGCCGCCGCGCGCGGTGCAGGCCTTCGAGGAACTGGCGGAATCGCTGCCGGAAACGCAGCAGAACCGCGACCTGGTCGCGGCGCTCAGGGCGCTGGCGGCGAAGAGGAAATAAAAACAACGGCTGCGGTCCTTTACGGGACCCGCAGCCATCGTCGTCATCCGTGCAGGGTCGCAGGCTCAGCTCTGCGCCCACTCCCGCGTCATCTGCCGCACATAGGACGGCGGCGCCGTGCCCAGGTCGTCGAAGGTGACGATTTCATACGAATCCGGCTGAGACAGCAGCGCGCGCAGCAGGTCGTTGTTGAGCGCGTGGCCCGATTTGTGCGCGGTATAGCTGGCCAGCAGCGGATGGCCGACCAGGTACAGGTCGCCGATCGCGTCCAGGATCTTGTGGCGCACGAACTCGTCCTCGTAGCGCAGGCCGTCGGTGTTCAGGATGCGGTATTCGTCCATCACGATCGCGTTCTCGAACGAGCCGCCGCGCGCCAGGCCCATGCCGCGCAGGCTTTCGACGTCCTGCATGAAACCGAAGGTGCGGGCGCGCGCCACGTCGCGCACATAGGTGATGTCGCCGAAATCGACGCTGGCGCGCTGCATGGTGCCGTCCACCGCCGGATGGTTGAATTCGATGAAGAAATCGAGCTTGTAGCCATTATGGGGCGACAGGCGCGCCCATTTCTCGTTGGCGCCGCTGCCCTGGCGCACTTCGACGTCCTTGAGCACGCGGATGAACTTGCGCAGCGGCGCCTGCTCTTCGACGCCGGCCTGCTGCAGCAGGAACACGAAGGACGATGCCGAACCGTCCATGATCGGGATTTCCTCGGCCGTGACGTCGATGAACAGGTTGTCCAGCCCCAAGCCGGCGCAGGCCGACATCACGTGCTCGACGGTCGAGACGCGGGCGTCGTCCTTGATCAGCACCGAGGCCATGCGGGTGTCGCCCACCACGTGGGCCGAGCTCGGGATGGCCACGATCGGGTCCATGTCGACGCGGCGGAACACGATGCCGGTGTCGGGCGCGGCCGGGCGCAGGGTCAGTTCGACCTTGCGCCCGGAGTGCAGGCCGACACCCGTGGTGCGGACCAGTTCCTTGATGGTTCGTTGTTTCAGCATGGGCCGATTATAGCCCAGCGTTTACACGCTTGCTGCCGCCTCCCCCGATTGGCCCGGGCGCGGTGGCGCGCGGGCGACACATCATGGATGCTCGGCTTCGGCGTGGTCTTTTTCGTGGCGGATCAGATACAGGCCGCTGCCGATGATGATGGCCGCGCCCACCATGGTCCAGCCGTCGGGCAGCGCGCGCCACAGCAGCCAGTCCAGGCCCACGCCCCAGGCCAAGGCCGAATACTCGAACGGCGCCACGCTCGAGGCCTCGCCGCGCGAAAACGCCTCGGTGATCGCCAGCTGGCCGATGAAACCCGACACCGCCAGGCCGCACAGCAGCGGAATCTCGCTGGCGGGAATCGGGACCCAGCCCGGCGCCGCCAGCAGGCCGGCGCCGACGGCGATCATGACGATCAGCCAGAACACCGTATGCTCGCTACGGTCGCTGCGCGCCAGCACCCGCACCGTGATCGCCGACACCGCGTAGCAGCTTGCCGCGCCCAGCACCGCCAGGCCGCCGACCGTGAAAAAACCGGCGCCACTCGGGCGCAGCACCACCAGCACGCCGCCCAGGCCCACCGCGATCGCCAGCCAGCGCGCCAGGTCGACCTGCTCCTTGAGCATGAACACCGACAGCGCCGTGATCAGGGCCGGCGCGATGAAGAAGATCGAATAGGCCTCGGCCAGCGACAGGCTCTTGAGGCCGAAGGCGAACAGGGCCAGCATCAGGATCCCGAGCACGCCGCGCAGGACGTGCATCGGCCAGCGCACCCGGAAGATGCCCGCGAACGCGCCGCGCCAGGCCACGTAGGCGGCGATCAGCGGCAGCGAGCAGATGGCGCGCAGCGCCGCCACCTGCAGCGCCGGGTAGCGCGCCGCCAGCAGCTTCATCGCCGTGTCCATCAGGGCGAACATGAAGACGGCGAGCAGCATCGCGTAGATGCTGTACAGGTTTCCGGATGAGCGCTTCACGACTTGCTTCCTGATGAGTGATTGAGAACGAAAACGGCGCCGCAGCGCCGTTTGCCGTTGGCCTGCCTGGCGCAGGATCAGCCGAGTTTCTTCAGCATCGATTCGGCGCTCGAGGCGTCGACGCCCTTGGCGTCGATGTCCAGGGTCTTGACCACGCCATCCTCGACCAGCATCGAGTAGCGCTTCGAGCGCGTGCCCATGCCGTGGGCCGAGAAGTCGTTGTCCAGGCCAAGGGCCTTGGTGAAGGTGGCGTAACCGTCGGCCATCATGCGCACGATGCCGGTGGCTTTCTGGTCGCGGCCCCAGGCGCCCATCACGAAGGCGTCGTTGACCGAGATGCACCAGATCTCGTCGACGCCCTTGGCGCGGATCTCGTCGGCGTGCTTGACGAAGCCCGGCACGTGCTGCACCGAGCAGCCTGGCGTGAACGCGCCCGGCAGGCCGAAGATCACGATCTTCTTGCCTTTGACGAGGTCGGCCACCTGGAAGGTGTTCGGGCCCAGGCTGCAGCCCGCGGTTTCGGTCTCGATGAATTCCGCGAGGGTGCCTTCCGGCAGGCGGTCGCCGATCTGGATGGTCATGCTGTTCTCCTGTTGATGTTTTGTGAATCCTGCCATTATCGCCGATCCGGATCGGGCGTGCTGGCTGCGGAGGTCAAAACAAAAAGGCCAGCTCGCGCTGGCCTCTTCATTGCAACGACGGAGCCGGGTTCAATCGGCCTGCTTGCGCAGGAACGCCGGAATGTCGTAGGTCTCGACGCCGTTGCGCTGCATCGCCTGCACCTGTTCCGATGCCTGCTCGCGGCGCCACACGGCCGGCTGCTTCATGCCGCCCAGGGCGTCGGCGCTGGCCTTGCCCGCGGTCAGGCCGCCGGCAACTGCCGCGGCGCCCTGCATCACCGGCGCATCGTAGGTGCCGGTGCGCAGCTGCTGCTGCGGCTGCACCAGCTGGATCGACTTCTTGTTCTTGCCCAGGCCCGTCGCGACCACGGTCACGCGGATCTCGTCGCCCATCGCGTCGTCGTAGGCGATGCCTTGTGCGATCGAAGCGTCAGGCGCCGCGAAGGCGCGCACGGCGGCCATGACTTCCTTGATCTCCTTACCCTTCAGGCCACGGCTGGCGGTCACGTTGACCAGCACGCCCTTGGCGCCCGACAGGTCGATGCCGTCCAGCAGCGGCGAAGCGACTGCCTGTTCGGCGGCGATGCGCGCGCGGTCGACGCCGGCGGCGGTCGCGGTGCCCATCATGGCCTTGCCCTGCTCGCCCATGATGGTCTTGACGTCGTTGAAGTCGACGTTGATGTGGCCCGGCACGTTGATGATCTCGGCGATGCCGGCCACCGCGTTGTTGAGCACGTCGTCGGCGTGCTTCATCCAGTCAAGCATCGATTCGTCTTCGTAGATGTCTTCCAGTTTTTCATTCAGGATGACGATCAGGGAGTCGACGTGCTTGGTCAGTTCTTCGAGGCCTTCCTCGGCCACGTCCATGCACTTCTGGCCTTCGTACGAGAACGGTTTGGAGACCACGGCCACGGTCAGGGCGCCCATGGTCTTGGCCACTTCGGCCACGATCGGCGCGGCGCCGGTGCCGGTGCCGCCGCCCATGCCGGCGGCGATGAAGACCATGTGGGCGCCGCGCAGGGCATCCTCGATGCGCGAGCGCGACTGCTCGGCCAGCTGGCGGCCGACTTCCGGACGCATCCCCGCGCCCAGGCCGGAATCGCCGATCTGGATGATGTTGTTGGCGCTGGAAACCGCCAGGGCCTGCGCGTCCGTGTTTGCGGCGATGAACTCGACACCGGACACACCTTTATTGATCATGTGCTGAACCGCGTTGCCGCCGGCGCCACCGACGCCTACGACCTTGATCACGGTTCCCAGTGCTGCGTTATCGACCATATCGAACTCCATGATGAACTCCCTATTCTCAGAATGCGGTTCCAGGGAAGAGGCCTTGGCGTTGCTGGTTCGCTGCCTCAAACCGGTAACTGCGATTGTATGTAAAAACCTGTAACCCGTGATGAATTTTCGCTACCTAAATTGTTACCAAGTGCTTTATTTGCGCATGAATCAGAAGTTCCCGGCGATCCATTCCTTCATTCGTTGCCAGACTGCCTTCACCGACCCGTCCTGGCGCGTGACGATGTGTCCGCGCAGGTACTGCTTCTTCGCTTCGAGCAACAGACCGAGCACCGTCGCATAGCGCGGGCTGCGCACCACGTCGGCCAGCTGGCCGCGGTAGTCCGGCGTGCCGAGGCGCGCGGGCTTGAGGAAGATGTCTTCCGCCATCTCGATCATGCCCGGCATGATCGAGCTGCCGCCCGTCAGCACGATGCCCGAGGACAGCACGCCTTCGTAGCCGGATTCGCGCACGGCCTGGTGGACCATGGCGAACAGTTCTTCCACCCGAGGCTCGATCACGGCTGCGAGGGCCTGGCGCGACAATGCGCGTGGGCCGCGGTCGCCGAGACCTGGCACTTCGAGTGTCTCGCCCGGGTCGGCCAATACCTGCTTGGCCACGCCGTAGCGGATCTTGATGTCCTCCGCCTCGCCGGTCGGCGTGCGCAAGGCCATTGCGATGTCACTGGTGATCTGGTCGCCGGCGATCGGGATGACCGCCGTATGGCGAATCGCGCCGTCCGAAAACACCGCGATGTCGGTGGTGCCGCCGCCGATGTCGATCAGGACCACGCCCAGTTCTTTTTCGTCGACGGTCAGCACCGCGTCGGCGGAGGCCATCGGCTGCAGGATCAGGTCCGAGACCTCGAGCCCGCAACGGCGCACGCACTTTACAATATTTTGTACCGCGGACACCGCACCGGTGACGATGTGCACCCGTACTTCCAGTCGGATGCCGCTCATGCCGATCGGCTCGCGCACGTCTTCCTGGTTGTCGACGATGAATTCCTGCGGCACCGTGTGCAGCAGTTGCTGGTCGGTCGGGATGTTGACCGCCTTGGCGGTTTCGATCACGCGCGCCACGTCGGTGGCCGTCACTTCCTTGTCCTTGATCGCCACCATCCCGCTCGAGTTGAACGAGCGGATATGGCTGCCGGCGATGCCAGCGTAGACGTTGCGGATCTTGCAGTCCGCCATCAGCTCGGCCTCTTCGAGCGCGCGCTGGATCGATTCGACCGTGGCCTCGATGTTGACGACCACGCCCTTCTTCAATCCTTTCGACTCGTGCTGACCCAGCCCGATCACCTCGTGGCGTCCGTCGGACATCACCTCGGCGACCACGGCCACCACCTTGGAGGTGCCGATGTCGAGGCCGACGATCAGGTTTTTCGCGTCTTTTGTCATTGCTGTTCGCCTGCTCAGATTTGCTTGGTTGTTTTATTGGGTGTTGCGGGTTTTGTTGATTCTTTTGGCTTCTTCGCCGCCTTGACCGGCTTGGTCGCATCGAGCGGCACGGTCAGTGCCGCCGACGACAGGGCCAGTCCGTTCGGATAGCGCATATCGATGGTGTCGATACGGCCCTCCTGCAGCCGGGCCACCAGCTGCGGATAGACGCCGACCAGGCGCTGCACGCGTTTTCGTAGCGTGTTGCGGTCCTGCTCGCGTCCCAGTGCGACGCTCATGCCGTTGTCCAGCTTCACGGTCCAGGCATACCGGTTGGACAGCGACAGCTCCTGCGGCACCAGCTCCACCTGCGCGAATGCCGTGCGCAATTCGTTGAAGCGGGCCAGCACTTCCTTCTCGCTGCCGACCGGACCGTCGAAAGCCGGCAGCGCCTGTTCATCCTCGGTCTCGGCCACGTTGGCGGTGAAGACGTCGCCCTTCACCGACAGCAGGCGGCCGTCCTCGCCCCAGGTGCCGAGGGCCTCGTGTTCCTCGACCTCGACCACCAGCGCATTGGGCCACTCGCGGCGCACGGTGGCGCGGCGCACCCAGGGCACGGTCTCGAAGGTCGCGCGCACCTGTTCCAGGTCGGCGGTGAAGAAGTTGCCGCGGATCTTGCCGAGCACGCCGTTGCGGACGGTGAGTTCGTTCACGTGCTTCAGCTCGATCCCGTACATGCTCTCCACCGTCACCGACCCGAGCGAGAACATCGGGCGCTGCGACAGCCACCACACGCCCGAGATCAGGGCGGCGAGCACCGTCACCGCCGTCAGGAAACTGGCGGTCGCGTTGAGGGCCCGGACGTCATGCCACATCGCGCGTTATCCTTTGGCCTTCCGGCCCATCTTGAGCCGCGCCGAACGCAGGATCTCGATGCACAGGTCTTCATAGTCGATGCCGACCGCGCGCGCCGCCATCGGCACCAGCGAATGGGTCGTCATGCCGGGCGAGGTATTCACCTCCAGCAGGAAGGGGCGCATATCGCTCTCGCGCACCAGCACGTCGACCCGGCCCCAGCCTTCGCAGCCCAGGGCGCGGTAGGCGTTCACCGCATGGCGCTGGATCTCGTGGGTCAGCTGCTCCGGGAGCGGCGCCGGGCAGTGGTACTGGGTGTCGTCGGTGAAGTACTTGTTCTGGTAGTCGTACTTGCCTTCCGGGGCCACGATCTCGACGATCGGCAGCGCACGGGCCGCTGCGCCATGTCCCAGCACGGCGACGGTGAACTCGCGGCCGGTGACGAATTCCTCGGCCAGCACCGACTCGTCCATGCTGGTCACCAGCGCGACCGCTTCCTTCAGCTGGCCGGCTTGCGTGACCTTGGTGATGCCGATGCTCGAGCCTTCGAGCGGCGGCTTGACGATCAGCGGCAGGCCCAGTTCGGCCACCACCGCATCCAGGTCGGTATCGAGCCCGATCGTCACGTAGCGCGGGGTCGGCACATTCTCTTGCAGCCAGATCTTCTTGGTGGTGATCTTGTCCATGCCGACGCTGGACGCCATCACGCCGCTGCCGGTGTAGGGAATGCCGAGCAGTTCGAGGGCGCCCTGCAGGCTGCCGTCTTCGCCGTAGCGGCCGTGCAGCGCGATGAACACGCGGTCGAATGCTTGCGCGGCCAGTTCGGCCAGGCTTTGCGTGCCCGGGTCGAAGGCATGGGCGTCGATACCGCGGCTTTTCAGGGCCTGCAGCACGCCGTTGCCGGAAATGAGCGAGATCTCGCGCTCGGCGGAACGTCCGCCGAACAGCACGCCGACCTTGCCGAAAGCAACTGCATCAAGGGTAGGAGTGGTGGTCACGATGTTAGCCTTTTGCATTGGTCAGTTGGTTCGGCACGCCGCTGATCGAGCCGGCGCCCATGGTCAGCACGACGTCGCCGTCGCGCGCCACATTGAGGATGGCGGCCGGCATATCGGCGATCGCTTCCACGAAAATCGGCTCGAGCTTGCCCGAGGTACGCAGCGCGCGCGCCAGCGCGCGGCCGTCGGCGGCCACGATCGGCGCCTCGCCGGCCGGATAGACCTCGGCCAGCAGCAGCACGTCGGGCGTGACCAGCACTTTGACGAAGTCTTCGAACAGGTCGCGCGTGCGGCTGTAGCGGTGCGGCTGGAAGGCCAGCACCAGGCGCCGGCCCGGGTAGGCGGCGCGCGCGGCGGCCAGCGTGACCTCGGTCTCGACCGGGTGGTGACCGAAATCGTCGACCAGGGTGAAGCTGCCGCCGGCCGCCAGCGGCACTTCGCCATAGCGAGTGAAGCGGCGGCCGACGCCGCGGAATTCCAGCAGGCCGCGCGCGGTGGCGGCGTCCTCGATGCCGATCTCGCGCGCGATCGCGATCGCCGAGCAGGCGTTCAATACATTGTGCATGCCGGGCTGGTTCAGCACGAATTTCGTGTCCGGATAACCTTCCTGGCGCACCGTGAAGTGCATCTGCGTGCCTTCGGCATAGGCGTCCAGCGCGCGCACTTCGGCTTCCTCGCAGAAGCCGTAGGTGGTAACCGGCTTGGTCACCTGCGGCAGGATCGAGCGCACGTGCTGGTCGTCGATGCACAGCATCGCGCGGCCGTAGAACGGCATGCGGTGGGTGAAGTTCACGAACGCGGCCTTCAGTTTCTCGAAGTCGTGCTCGTAGGTGTCCATGTGGTCGGCGTCGATGTTCGTGATGACTTCGATCATCGGCGACAGGTTCAGGAACGAGGCATCCGACTCGTCGGCTTCGGCCACGATGTATTCGCCGCTGCCCAGGGCCGCGTTGGCGCCGGCCGCCGTCAGGCGTCCGCCGATCACGAAAGTCGGGTCCAGGCCGCCGGCGGCCAGCACCGACGCCACCAGGCTGGTGGTGGTGGTCTTGCCATGGGTGCCGGCGATCGCGATGCCGCGCTTCAGGCGCATCAACTCGCCCAGCATGATCGCGCGCGGCACGATCGGCGTCTTGTTGGCGCGGGCGGCGACCACTTCCGGGTTGGCTTCGTTGACGGCGGTCGAGGTGACGACCACGTCGGCGCCACTGACGTTCTCGGCCTGGTGGCCGAGGTGGACGGTGACGCCCAGGCCGGCCAGGCGCTGGGTGGCGGCATTGCTGCCGAGGTCCGAGCCGGACACTTTATAGCCGAGATTGTGCAGCACCTCGGCGATGCCGCTCATGCCGCTGCCGCCGATGCCCACGAAGTGTATGTTCTTGATCTTGTG
This sequence comes from Massilia oculi, assembly GCF_003143515.1. NCBI lineage: Bacteria > Pseudomonadati > Pseudomonadota > Betaproteobacteria > Burkholderiales > Oxalobacteraceae > Massilia > Massilia oculi. The sequence continues at coordinate 1,940,507 of NZ_CP029343.1, forward strand.
TTTCATGCCCTATGCCCTGCCCGCTTCTGCCAATTGTTCCAGTTCGCGCGCGATCGCCTCGTTGGCGTCGCGCTTGCCCACGCCACGCGCCGCCTGCGCCATCGCCAGGCAACGTTCGCGCGTCGTGTCTTGCAGCAGGCTCGCCAGCCGCTGCGGATCCAGTATCCCCTGCGCCAGGTGCACCGCCGCGCCCTGCTTGTCCATCCACTCCGCGTTGTCGCGCTGGTGGCTGGTGGTGCTGGCGACGAACGGCACCAGCACGCTGGCCACGCCGGCCGCCGTCAGTTCCGACACCGTGATCGCGCCGGCGCGGCAGATCACCAGGTCGGCGTTCGCGTAAGCGGCGGCCATGTCATCAATGAAGTCGACCACGTTTGCGTTGACACCTGCCTGCAAATAAGACGCGCGCAGCGCATCGATATTCTTCTTGCCCGACTGGTGGGTCACGATCGGGCGCAGGGCCGGGTCGATCAGGGCCAGGGCCGCCGGCACGCTGTCGTTCAGGACTTTCGCGCCCAGGCTGCCGCCCACGACCAGCACGCGCAGCGGACCGCTGCGGCCGGCGAAGCGTTCGCCCGGCACGGGCAGGTCGAGGATTTGCTGGCGCACCGGGTTGCCGGTGACCACCGCCTTGCCGGCCGCCTTGCCGAAGTCCGCCGGGAAGCCGAACAGCACACGCTGCGCGACCGGCGCCAGCGTCTTGTTCGACAACAGCAGCGCGGCGTCGGCGTTCACCAGCGCCAGCGGGATGCCGCGCGCACGCGCCATCAATCCGCCCGGAACCGTGACGTAGCCGCCCATGCCCAGCACCACGTCGGGACGACGGTTGCCGAGATGGCGGCGGCAGGTGATGAAACTGGCCGCCATCTTGAAGGCGCCCTTGACGGTGTGGCCCAGGCCCTTGCCGCGCAGGCCGGCGAAGTCGATGGTGTCCATCGGGATGCCGGCCTTGGGCACCAGCTCCGTTTCCATGCCGTGGGCCGTGCCCAGCCAGCTCACTTCCCAGCCGCGCGCGCGCATGGTCTGCGCGATCGCGATGCCGGGGAAGATGTGGCCGCCCGTTCCTGCAGCCATGATCATCAAACGCTTGGTGTTGCTGATCTTCATGTGCGGCCTCCGCGCATGCGCACCCGGTTTTCGTAGTCGATCCGCAGCAGGATCGCCAGGCCGATGCAGTTGAACATGACGCCCGAGCCGCCAAAGCTCATCAGGGGCAAGGTCAGGCCCTTGGTCGGCAACAGGCCCAGGTTCACGCCCATATTGATGAAGGTCTGCACGCCGATCCAGATGCCGATGCCCTTCGCGGCCAGGCCGGCGAAGGTCTGGTCCAGGGCGATCGCCTGGCGGCCGATGTCGAAGGCGCGCTTGACCAGCCAGTAGAACATGGCCACCACCACCAGCACGCCGACCAGGCCCAGCTCTTCGCCGATCACGGCCATGATGAAGTCGGTGTGCGCTTCCGGCAGGTAGTGCAGCTTCTCGACCGAGGCGCCCAGGCCCACGCCGAAGAATTCGCCGCGTCCGAAGGCGATCAGGGAGTGCGTCAACTGATATGCCTTGTCCAGCGCATTGCCCTCTTCCCATGGGTCGAGGTAGGCGAACATGCGCGCGCGGCGGAATGGCGACAGCGCGATGATCGTGCTGAAGATCAGCACCAGCAGCGCGCCGATGCCGCCGAACCAGACGATATTGATCCCGCCCAGGAACAGGATGCCCATGGCGATGCAGACGATCACGCCGAAGGCGCCGAGGTCGGGCTCGAGCAGCAGCAAGGCGCCGACCAGGCCGATCGCGACCATCATCGGCAAGAAGCCTTTCGTGAGCTTGTGCATGTATTCCTGCTTGCGCACCGTGAAGTCGGCCGCGTACAGCACCACCGCGATCTTCATGATCTCGGACGGCTGCAGGTTCATCACTTTCAGCGACAGCCAGCGCCGCGCGCCGTTGACCGACACGCCCAGGCCCGGGATCAGCACCAGCACCAGCATGACCAGGGTGCCGATGAACAGCATCGGCGCGTACTTCTGCCACACCGCGATCGGGATCCGGAACACCACCGCGGCCGCGACCATCGAGACGATGATGTACATCGCCTGGCGGTACAGGAAGTATTCGTTGCGGTCTTCCAAGTAGCGGAACTTGGGCGAGTCGGGCAGCGCGATCGAGGCCGAATACACCATCACCATCCCGAGCAGCATCAGGAGCAGGGTGACCCAGACCAGCGGCTGGTCGTAGTCCATCATCTTCGACGGCTTGCTGCGGCCGTCGACGGTGGCGTCGGAGGCAAGGCCGGAGAACTTGAACGGAATCTGGAAGGCCATCAGATCTCCTGTCCCTTGTCCAGTGCGATCTCGCGCACCGTGTCGACGAACACCTGCGCGCGGTGCGCGTAATTGGTGAACATGTCGAGGCTGGCGCAGGCCGGCGACAGCAGCACGGCATCGCCGGCGCGCGCCAGGCCGGCGGCGCGGCGCACCGCCTGCGGCAAGTCGTCCAGGTCGAAGGCCGGCACGCCGGTCGGCTCGATGGCGGCCCGCACGCCTGGTGCGTCGCGGCCGATCAGCAGCACGGCGCGCACATGATCCGCGACCGGCTGCGCCAGTGGAGCGAAGTCCTGGCCCTTGCCGTCGCCGCCGGCGATGAGCAGGATCTGCTGGTCCGCGCCGGTGAAAGCCTTGCCCAGGCCGGTCAAGGCGGCCACGGTGGCGCCCACATTGGTGCCCTTGCTGTCGTCGTAGTAGTCGACGCCGTCGATGGTGGCGACCAGTTCAACGCGATGCGGCTCGCCCGCGTATTCGCGCAGGCCATGCAGCAGCGGCGCCAGCGGCAGGCCGCAGGCGCGGCACAGGGCCAGCGCCGCCAGCGCGTTCGAGGCATTGTGCAGGCCACGGATTTTCAGGGCGTCGGCCGGCATCAGGCGGTTGACGATGGCGTCGACCGGCTCGGGCACTTCACCTTTCTTGCGTTTCTTCTCGATCTCTTCGCCCGGCACGGCATTGGCCAGCCACAGCACGCCGCGCTCTTCGAGCAGGCCGAAGCTGTCGGCCTCGAGCGGTTCATCGGTGCCGAAGGTATAAGCAGGGGTATCGACCGCCGTCATGCGCATCACGCGCGCATCGTCGCGGTTGAGCACGCGGACGGTGCCGGCGCCGAAGATGCGTGCCTTGTCCGCCGCATAGGCGTCCATGCTGCCGTGCCAGTCCAGGTGGTCCTGGCTCAGGTTCAGCACCGTGGCGGCGTCGGCCTGCAGGCTGAAGGTGGTGTGCAGCTGGAAGCTGGACAGTTCCAGCACCCAGGCCTGCGGCAAGTCATTCGCATCGATCGTTTCACGCAGCACGTCCAGCGCGGCCGGGCTGATGTTGCCGGCCACGCGCGTGGCAAGGCCCGCGCGGCGGCACAGCAGGCCGGTCAGGCTGGTCACCGTGGTCTTGCCGTTGGTGCCGGTGATCGCGATGACCTTGGGCGTGTAGCCGCTCGTCTCGCGCAGGTGCGCCAGCGCCTGGGCGAACAGCTCGATCTCGCCCCACACCGGAATGCGGCGCTCGGCGGCGGCGGGCACGATCTCGGCCAGCTCGCGATTGGGCGCCAGGCCCGGGCTGACGGCGACGAAGTCGACGCCGTCGAGCAGCGCGGCATTGAATACGCCTTGAACTGCGTCGCCCGCGACGAATTCGGCGTCAGGCACGGCCGCGCGCAGCGCCGCCAGGCGCTGGGGTGCATCGCGTGTATCGGCCACGCGCACGCGTGCGCCGGCCCGCGCCAGCCATTGCGCCATCGCCAGCCCGGATTCGCCCAGGCCCAGTACCAATGCGTGTTTGCCGTCGTAGTTCATCAGCGCAGTTTCAGCGTCGAGAGGCCGACCAGGATCAGCACCATGGTCACGATCCAGAAGCGGACCACGACCTTGGTCTCCTTCCAGCCCTTTTGTTCGAAATGGTGGTGCAGCGGCGCCATCAGGAAGACGCGGCGTCCGGTGCCGTAGCGTTTCTTCGTATATTTGAAATAGCTGACCTGGATGATCACCGACAGGGTCTCGGCCACGAAGATGCCGCCCATGATGAACAGCACGATTTCCTGGCGCACGATGACGGCGATGGTGCCGAGCGCGCCGCCCAGCGCCAGCGCGCCGACGTCGCCCATGAACATCTGGGCCGGGTGCGCGTTAAACCACAGGAAGGCCAGGCCTGCGCCGGCCATCGCGCCGCAGAAGATCAACAGTTCGCCCGCGCCCGGGATGTACGGGATCAGCAGGTATTTGGAGAACGTCACGCTGCCGGTCAGGTAGGCGAACAGGCCCAGGGCGCCGCCCACCATCACGGTCGGCATGATGGCCAGGCCATCGAGGCCGTCGGTGAAGTTCACGGCGTTGGACGAGCCGACGATCACGCAATACGTCAAGGCGATGAAGCCCCACACGCCCAGCGGGTAGCTGATGCTCTTGAAGAACGGGACGATCAGGTCGGCCTTGGGCGGTAGGTCCATCGAGAAGCCCGACTGCACCCATGCATAGAACAGCCCCATCGCTTCCCATGGCGAAGCGGCCGACAGCGCGAACGCCAGGTACAGCGCCGACGTGATGCCGACCAGCGACATCCAGAAGTATTTCTCGCCCGAGCGCATGCCTTCCGGGTCTTTATAGACGACCTTGCGGTAGTCGTCGACCCAGCCCACGGCGCCGAAGCCGAAGGTCACCACCAGCACCGGCCAGATCAGGCGGTTCGACAGGTCGCACCACAGCAGGGTCGAGATGCCGATCGCGATCAGCACCAGCACGCCGCCCATGGTCGGGGTGCCGTGCTTGGTCAGGTGGCTTTGCGGACCATAGGTGCGCACCGCCTGGCCGACCTTCAGTTCGGTCAGCTTGCGGATGACGACAGGGCCGGCGACCAGGCCGATCGTGATGGCGGTGATGGTGGCGAACACCGCGCGGAACGTGATGTAGTTGAACACGCGCAGAGGACCGATATAGTCCTGGAAGTATTGTGCGAGCCAGAGAAGCATATTAGTGGGCGCCCTTGCCAATGGTGGTTGATCCGGTCAGGTGCTGGACTACGCGCTCCATCTTCATGAAGCGCGAGCCCTTCACCAGCACAGTCGAATTGGTATTGCCGCCCAGTTTTTCATCCAGTGCTGCCAATAATTCGTCGAACTGCTCGTAATGCCGCGCTCCCGACACGACCAGGTGGCGCGCCAGCTCGCCCGTCGCGAGCACGGTCTCGATGCCACGCGTAGCTGCGTAAGCACCGATTTCTTCGTGAAACTCTTTTCCTTGCGCGCCGACTTCGCCCATATCGCCCACCACCAGGATGCGCGGCGCCGGGCAGGCAGCCAGCACGTCGATCGCGGCCCGCATCGAATCGGGGTTCGCGTTATAGGTGTCGTCGATGACGGTCGCGCCGTTTGCAGCGGTCTTGCGCTGCAAGCGGCCGCCGACCGGTGCGAAGCTCTCCAGGCCGCGCACGATGGCGGCCTGGTCGATGCCGGCGCCGAGCGCGCAGGCGATCGCCGCCAACGCGTTGCGTACATTGTGTTCGCCGGCGGCTGCCAGCTTGATGCTAAATTGCGCACCGCGCGCCGTCACCTGCAGGTCGCTGCCGAAACCATTGCTGGTGTAGCTGGCGCGCACATCGCAGGCGTCCGACAGGCCGAAGGTGATGACCTCGCAGGCGGCCAGGCCGCGCCACAGGTCGGTGTAGGTATCGTCGCCCGGGAACACCGCCACGCCGTCGTTCGACAGCGCCTGCAGCACCGCGCCGTTCTCGCGCGCCACCGCTTCCACGGTGTGCATGAATTCCTGGTGCTCGCGCTGGGCGTTGTTCACCAGGCCGACGGTCGGCGTCGCGATCGCGCTCAGCCGGCCGATCTCGCCCGGATGGTTCATGCCCAGCTCCACCACCGCGGCGCGGTGAGAAGCGTCGAGACGGAACAGGGTCAACGGCACGCCGATCTCGTTGTTCAGGTTGCCCTGGGTCGCCAGCCGCGCATCTTCGCCGACGGCGGCCGCCAGGATGGCCGCGATCATTTCCTTGACCGTCGTCTTGCCATTGCTGCCGGTGACGCCGATCACGGGAATCTGGAACTGCGCACGCCAGGCGTGGGCGATGCGGCCCAGCGCCACCAGCGTGTCCGGCACGATGATCGCCGGCAGGGTCCAGCCTTCCGGCAGGCGCGACACGACGACCGCGGCGACATTGCGCGCAACGACCTGGTCCAGGAAATCATGGGCGTCGAAGGTCTCGCCGACCAACGCGACGAACAGCGCGCCCGCTTCCACCTTGCGGGAATCAAGCGATATGCCCTCGAAGGACGCGTCCGTGCCGACCAGGCGCGCACCCGGAATCGCCTCGACCAGTTGTTGCAACGATCCTCGCATCAATGCGTCCTCAACATGGTGAGCCGCGCCGTCAATGCCAGCGAGGCGTGGTCCGCATCCGAGAACGGCATCTTGCGACCCTTGATTTCCTGATAGGGCTCATGGCCCTTCCCTGCCAGCAGGATCACGTCCTGCTTGGCGGCCTGCTTGACGGCCAGCAGGATGGCGGCCGCGCGGTCTTCGACCGTCTGCACGCGCGCAGCCTGCGACGTGTCCATGCCGGCCACGATCTGGGCGATGATGCTTGCCGGTTCCTCGCTGCGCGGGTTGTCGCTCGTGACCAGCACCTGGTCGGCGCCTTGCGCGATGCGGCCCATCTGCGGGCGCTTGCCCGGATCGCGGTCGCCGCCGCAGCCGAACACGCACCACAGTTGGCCACCGCGATCCGTCGCCACCTGGCGCAGGGCGTCGAGGGTTTTTTCCAGCGCGTCCGGCGTGTGCGCATAATCGATCACGACCATCGGCGCATCCGAGCCGCCCATCTGCTGCATGCGGCCCGGCGCCGGGACCAGGGTCTCGATCGCATCGACCGCCGCCTTGAGAACCACGCCTTTCGCCAGCAGCGCGCCCAGCACCGCCAGCGTATTGCTGACGTTGTAGTTGCCCACCAGCTGGGTGCGCACGGTCGCGTTGCCCTGCGGCGTCTCGACCTGGAATTCGGTGCCGGCGTTCTTGCTGCGCATGCCGCCGGCGCGCAGCACGGCCACGCCATCGGGCGCCTCGGCGGCGGCGATCGTGTAGCCGGTGACGGCCAGGTCAGGGAACTTCGTGCGCAAGTGCGCCACCAGCCGCTGTCCGGCCGGATCGTCGAGGTTGACCACGGCCTGCTTCAGGCCATCCCACTCGAACAGCTTGATCTTGGCCGCCTCGTAGCTTTCCATGTCGCCGTGGAAGTCGAGGTGGTCGCGCGTTAGGTTGGTGAAGATCGCGACGTCGACGTGCATGCCGGCCGTGCGCTCCTGCACCAGCCCGATCGACGAGGCTTCGATGGCGAGCGCGCTGGCGCCCGCTTTCTTCAGCTCGGCCAGCTTCTGGGCCAGCAGCACCGCGTCCGGCGTGGTGTAGCCGGTGACGTCGAATTGCGGCTCGCTGGAAGACTTGCCCTTGATCAGGCCCACGCCCAGCGTGCCGATCATGGCGGCCGCTTCGCCCAGGCGCGCCAGGGTTTGCGCGGTCCACAGCGCGCACGAGGTCTTGCCGTTGGTGCCTGTGACGGCCACGGTGAACATGGCGCGGTCCGGATAGTCCAGCACCGCGTGCGCGATCGGGCCGGCGTTCCTTTTCAGGTCGCCCACGGCCAGGTGCGGCACGGTGAATGCGGCGTCCCAGGTGAAACCTTCGGCTTCGTGCACCACGGCGGCGGCGCCGGCTTCGATGGCGGCTTCGATGTAGCGACGACCGTCAGCGGCCTCGCCCGGATAGGCGAAGAACACGTCGCCGGGCTTGACGCGGCGCGAGTCGGAAACGAGACGGCCGCCTGGGGCGGCGGCGCGAATCCATTCGATGGTGTCGTGCAGGCTCGGGGCCATCACATGCTCTCCTCTAGAGGAACTTCCGGAATGATGATGTCCGTGATCGATGAATCGGGCGGCACGTTGGCGGCCCGCAGCGCATTGGCAAACAGGTCGGCCGCGGTCGGCGCGGCGACGAAGCCGCCGGTGCGCAGGGGACCGCTCGGATCGTCGACCATCACCGCGATGATGAAGCGCGGCTTGGACATCGGCCCGATGCCGGCGAAGTAACCGATATTGTTGGTGCGCGAGTAGCGGCCGTTGACGATCTTCTCGGCGGTGCCGGTCTTGCCGCCGATGCGGTAGCCGGCGACCTGGGCGCGCGAGGCGGTGCCGCCCGGACCCACCACCGATTCGAGCATGGTGCGCACCTGGGCCGCGGTCTTGGCCGAGATCACCTGCTGACCCACCGGCTGCTCGTCCACCTTCACGAACGACAGCGGGATGATGTCGCCGTTGCGGGCGAAGATCATGTAGGAGCGCGCCATCTGCAGCAGCGACACCGACAGGCCGTGGCCGAAGGCCATGTTGGCGTATTCCACCGGCTTCCAGGTCTTGTAGGGACGCACGCGGCCGGCGGCGGCGCCGGGAAAGCCGAAGCGCGGCGCCTGGCCGTAGCCGACCTTGGTGTACAGCTCCCACATTTCCTGCTGCGGGATCATCTGGGCGATCTTGACCACGCCGAGGTTCGACGATTTCTGGATGATGCCGCTGACGGTCTGCACGCCATAGTTATGGAAGTCGCGGATGCGGCGGCCGGTCACCATCATGTAGCCCGGATTGTTGTCGAACACGGTGTCGGGCGTGATGCGGCCGGTCTCCAGGCCGAGCGCCACGGTGAGCGGCTTGATCGTCGAACCCGGCTCGAAGGTGTCGGTGATGACGCGGTTGCGCAGCTGCTCGCCGGTCAGCTTGGAGCGGTCGTTCGGGTTATAGGTCGGGTAGTTGGCCAGAGCAAGGACTTCCCCCGTTTGAACGTCCAGCACCACCGCGGCGCCGGCCTTGGCATTGAACTTCTCGACCGCGTTCTTGATGCTGGTGAAAGCGATGTATTGCAGCTTGCTGTCGACCGACAGGGTCAGGTCGCGGCCCTGGTGCGGCTCGCGGAACATGCCCAGGTCTTCGGCGATGTGGCCGAGGCGGTCCTTGATCACGCGGCGGCTGCCCGGCACGCCCATCAGGGTCTTCTGGTGCTGCAGCTCCATCCCTTCCTGGCCCTTGTCCTCGACGTTGGTGAAGCCCACCACGTGGGTCATCACTTCGCCCTGCGGATAGAAGCGCTTGTATTCCTTGCGCGTGTCGATGCCGTCGATCTTGAGCGCCAGGATCTGGTCGACGATCGGCATCTCGACCTGGCGCTTCAGGTAGACAAAGGTACGGTCGGAATCGAGCTTCTTGCGCAGCTCGGCTTCCGGCATCTCGAGCAGGTTCGCCAGCGCGTGCAGCTTTTCCGGCGGCGCCTGCAGCACGTCTTCGGGGATGCCCCAGATCGCGCGCACCGGCAGCGAGGTGGCCAGCACGGCGCCGTTGCGGTCGAGGATGCGGCCGCGCGTGGCCGGCAACTCGAGCGTGCGCTCGTAGCGGCTCTTGCCCTGCTTTTGCAGGAACTGGTTCGACACGCCCTGGAGCCAGACCGCGCGCACGGCCAGCGCGGCGAAGGCCGCGAACAGGACGAACAGCACGAGGCGCGAACGCCAGTCGGGCAGGCGCACCGCCAGGACCGGGCTCTTCGAGAAAGCCACGCCCTTGGACGCGGCGACCCGCGCGTTACTATTACGAACGGCGCCGCGCGTCATGGGGCGCCCTCCGTCAGGTATTGGGTTCGGGCCGGGCTCAGGGGCGCCATGTCCAGCTGAGAACGCGCGATCTGCTCGATGCGCTCGTTCTTGGCCAGGCGCGACTGGTCGAGCTGGAGCTGGTCCCAGTCGACGTCGAGCTGGCGCGCGTGCTGCTGCAGGCGCTCGAGCTCGATGAGCAGGTGGCGCGCCTGGTAGCGGGCGTTGACGACCGATAGCGCGCACCCCACCAGCAGGGCGGTGAGCAGGACGTTCAGCTTGACGCTCATGCAGCCGTCCCCAGGCGTTCGGCCACGCGCAGCACCGCCGAGCGGGCGCGCGGGTTCTCCTGCACCTCGGATTCGCTCGGCTTGATCTTGTCGATCAGCCGCATCTCGGGCTGCGGCAGGTCGACGGCGCGGATCGGCAGGCGGCGGTCGGGTTGTTCGACCTTGGCCTTGGAGGCGAGGAACTGCTTGACCATGCGATCTTCCAGCGAATGGAAGGAAATCACGGACATGCGCGCGCCCGGCGCCAGCATGCGGTAGGCCGCCGTCAGTCCTGCCTCGAGGTCCTCAAGCTCCTTATTGATGAAAATCCGGATAGCCTGAAAGGTCCTGGTTGCCGGATCCTTGCCTTTTTCGCGGCCCTTGACCGCGCTTGCCACGATTGCGGCAAGCTGTCGTGTGCCTGAAATCGGTTCGACTGCGCGGCGAGCAACAATCGCCTTTGCAATCTGAAAAGCATACCGCTCTTCTCCATAATCGCGTATCACCTTTTCCAATTGAAGTTGCTCCGCGGTCGCAATCCACTCGGCAGCCGACATGCCGCGCGTGGTGTCCATGCGCATGTCGAGCGGGCCATCGTTGCGGAAGCTGAAGCCGCGGCTGGCGTCGTCCACCTGGGGCGACGAGATACCCAGGTCGAGCAGGATGCCGTCGACCCGGGGGATGCCGCGCGCGGCCAGCGCGTCGTGCATCGTTGCAAAGCTGTCGTGGACGATCGTGAAGCGTGGATCGTCGATCTGTTCTGCAGTGGCAATCGCTTGCGGATCTTTGTCGAACGCGATCAGGCGGCCTTGCGGGCCCAGGCGCGACAACAACAGGCGGCTGTGGCCGCCCCGTCCGAAAGTGCCATCTATATAGATACCGTCAGCGCGTGCGCCCCCGAGGTTGAGCGCATCGACCGCTTCGTCAAGCAGCACCGTTCGATGCTGGTACATAGGCACCGTCAAGGAATCCGTCATCGGCGCCTCAGAAAGAGAAATTGGAAAGAACATCGGGCATGCCACCGGCGACGGCCTCGGCCTCGTCCTCGGCCAGCTTGGCGGCATTCCAGATTTCGAAGTGGGTGCCCATGCCGAGCATCATCACTTCCTTCTCGAGCCCGACCGCGGCGCGCAGTTCGGGCGAGATCAGCACGCGGCCGGCGCTGTCGAGCTCGACATCGACGGCGTTGCCGAGGAAAATGCGCTGCCACGCACGGGCCGACATGGGCCAGGCAGCAATTTGCTGGCGGTGCTGTTCCCATACCGGGCGCGGGAAGAACAGGAGGCAGCCATGGGGGTGTTTGGTCAGGGTCATGCGGCCCTCGCACTGAAGCGTAAGGGCGTCACGGTGCTTGGCCGGAATCGACATTCGGCCTTTTGCATCGAGATTGATCGCGGACGCGCCCTGGAACACGTATTTACCTAGCTTTGGAGAGTTGTTTGTCGTTGTTTGCCGGACGCCGGGAGCCGAAGGAATTACCCCACAACCCTCCCACAAATCGACACTTTTTCACACCGTTTCCCACTTTAGTGGAAGCAATGTTGACGGTCAAGCGAATTCACGATTGACGAAATCGACTTTTTCCAATGAAACCAAGGACTTAGGCGCAGGTGCGCGGCACCCGGCCCAACAAAATGTTCCTTAAAATTAGGGACTTAGCTGTAGGAGTGAAAGAAAGCCATGAGTTGTACAGACGATGTTTACGTTTGAGCAACGTCAATCGGACGCAAAATATTGACGTAAAGAAACAACTATTGTGTCTACCAGACTACTGTACAGGCATCCAGCCCCTTCGATGAACCCAGCGCGGTTCAGTTCATGCCCGCCTGTGTCAGCAGAAGCGCTGGCGGGACGCCCCACCGCGGCGCGCCACTTGCTTATGCAAGATGCTTACAACTGTGGCGCACCACGCACTACCCTCAGTTATCTATTTTGACTTTAGGAAACTAAAAACGTAATATCGGAAAATATGAACACCCCAACAGACCTGCAGCCGGCATCCGCTTACAATGCCGCGGACTATTGCTCGACCAAGGAGGCCGCGGCCAGTCTGGGCGTCTCGCACCGCACGGTGCAGCTGTGGGTGGAGAACGGCACGCTGCAGGCCTGGCGCACTGCCGGCGGCCATCGCCGCATCACGGTGGAGTCGGTGAACCGCCTGGTCGACGGCCGCCGCATCGCCATCGGCGCGCCCCCTGCGCAAGCCAGCGCGCCGGCACCGGGCAAGCCGCGGGTGCTGGTGGTGGACGACGATCCCCTGATGCTGCGCCTGTACGAACTCGAGATGGCGGGCTGGGGCCTGGACCTCGAGGTGGTCAAGGCAAACAACGGCTTCGAAGCCCTGATCCGCATCGGCGAACAACGCCCCGACCTCCTGGTGAGCGACTTGAACATGCCGGGGATGGACGGTTTCCGCATGATCCGCACCCTGCGCGAAGACAGCGGCACGGCCGGCATGAACATGATCGTCGTCAGCGGCCTGGACCGTGCGACGATCAAGGCCATGGGCCTGCCCACCGACATTCCGGTCTTCCCCAAGCCGGTGCCTTTCGGCGAACTGCGCGGCGCCGTCGAGAACGGCCTGGTGCGCGCGTAAGCTGCTATGCTTACCCACCGGCGCAACGCGCGTCCGGCCCATCAGGGAGCTGTCATGTCCGCATTCCCATCACAGCAAGCAGGCCTGCCGCCATGCGCGTCGCGGACGACGCCATGACCAGGACGATCCTCGTCGTCGATGACCAGGATGAACTGCGCCTGCTGATCTCGCTCACCCTGCAATCGCTGGGACGCATCGTCGAAGCCGCCAATGCCGAGCAGGCCCTCGCCCGGCTTGCCGACGATCATCCCGACCTGGTCGTGCTCGACATCTGGCTCGGCCCCGGCCCAAGCGGCCTCGACGTGTGCGCCGAACTGCGGCGCGATCCGCGCCATGCGGCGACCAAGGTCATCCTGCTGTCGGCCTGCGGCCAGCAAAGCGATATCGCGGCCGGCATGGCGGCCGGCGCCGACCTCTACGTCGTCAAACCATTCAGCCCGCTGGAACTGCTCGATGCGGTCCACGGACTGCTGGGCTAAATTGTTGTACTTAAGAAACAAATATTTCTCTTAGAGACACTTCTCTAATTCTCGCGCCAATTCCGTAAATCCGGACAGTATCGTAATCGTACAACAACGAAAAGCGCGTGTCCGCGCCACCGGCTTCTTCCGGCAGCGCCGATCTGTCGAACAATCCCGCAAAAGCAAAATCACAAGGTCGATACCGGTCGCGCCGGCGCCGGCGCAGCCGCGCGCAAGCCGCCGACAAAGCCGTTATGATGGGTTCATCGTATATTTACCCGGCAATCTTCGGCTTCGACCATCATGTTGCGCGCATCCCGTCTCCTCTCGGCCAGCCTGGCCGCCGCCACCCTGGCCCTGCCGGCCGTGGCGGACGCGCGCGTCGTGTCGGCCAGCTTCGAGGCGCGCTTCGAGATCGTCGCCACCTGCTCGGTCAGCGTCGCCCGCTCGGTGGACGTCGCCTGCGCCAGCCCGGCCACGCCCTACCTGCTCGATGCCAGCGCCGCACCTTCCCAGCGCAGCACCGACGTGGACGCACGCCGCGTCACCGTCTACTTCTAGGCGCTGTCATCGTTATCTGTTGATGACCTTGAATGCGATATGCAGCGAAGGCGCGACAGGCGGCGTTGGCGTCGGTGACCAGCAGCGCTTGCGAATCGGGTTTCGGCAGCAAGTGTTTGATCAGTTGGGTCACCGTCAAGGCGCCGCGGCCGGTGACGGCATCGATGGTCTGTCCGCTGCGGTCGCGCGCTGCCAGGATGCAGTCGAGGTGACGTGAGCTGCCGCGCAGGGCGGCCCTGCCACCGCGTTTGCGCGGAGGGCGATCACTCGGTCGAGCCCGGCTGCCGGATGCAGGGCGGCGAGCACCTGCTGGCGCCGCGGCTGGTTCAGCAGCGGCAACCGGGTGAACAGCTTCGCAAACTCCGGCGCTTTCATTGCGCGCTCCCGATCGATGACGACCGGGGTTGGACCGCGGGTCAGCTCAGCAGTTCAACACTCATCCATATCCAACGGGTACAGCGCCTGCTTCTAAGACGTTTTCCTTATTTGCATATCAGCATTTCTTCGTAGGCGCCCCGGCAGGCGCCGTCGATAATGGCCGAGTGAATCATTCCGCCCAACCTCCCGACGCCCAGGCAAGCGCGGACAATGCCGACCGCCTGGTGCACTGGCTGATCGACAGCGTGCAGCTGGAAGCGACCGTGTTCCACCTCGGCCAGTACTGCGGCCGCTGGCAGGCGTCCACCGCCGGCCGTGGCCTGGGCAGCTTCCACCTGGTGCTGCATGGCGCGTGCTATCTGCACGCCGAGGGCCGCGCGCCGGTCCATTTGCGCGCGCGCGACGGCGTGTTCATGCTGCGCGACACGCCGCACTTCCTCAGTCCCGACCCCGACCCGGCCAGCGCCCGTCCCGGCCTGCCGATGCAGCAGCTCGGCCAGGCCGCGCCCGACGCCACCGCCCTGGCCTGCGGCTTCTTCCACTTTCGCAGCGCGCTCAGTACGCTGATCGCCGACTCCTTCCCGGACAGCCTGGTGCTGCGCGCCGACGACCCGTCGCTGCAGGCCCTGAATGCGCTGTTCGAACTGATCCTGCTGGAGCCACCGCGCGACCCCGATGCTCCGTCGCCGCTGGTGGCGCGCCTGGCCGAGCTGATGTTCTTCTATGTCATCCGCCACGTGGCGCGCCAGCAGGACATCGCCACCGGCCTCTTGGCCGTGGCCAGCCGCCCCGAGTTCTCGCCCCTGCTCGACCGCATGATGCAGGAGCCCGGCCAGGACTGGTCGACCGGGAACATGGCGCGCGCCGCCCATATGTCGCGCTCGAGCTTCTACAAGCACTTCAGCGAGGCCAGCGGCCAGGCGCCGGCGCAGTTCCTGCTGCTGCTGCGCATGAAGATCGCGGCCCAGCGCCTGCACGGCGGCGAGACGGTCGAGCGCACCGCCGGCCACGTCGGCTACAACTCGTATGCCGCCTTTTCGCGCGCCTTCCACAAGGTGATGGGCGAGCATCCGGGCACCTTCCGGCGCGGCCGGCACGTCCACGTCAAGACGCCTGCGAGTGGGCCGATTCGGACGATCGAGCAGAAAACAAGGACGGCTGTGTCCGAACGTGTTTTTCATTCGCCGCTAAAATGACGAACCCAACGCTTCAATAGAGAGAGCCGCCATGTCCCGCCTGACCCTGCATACCCAAGAAACCGCCCCTGAAGGCAGCCGTCCCTTCGTGGACAAGGCCGTCGCCAACAACGGCTTCCTGCCGAACCTGATCGGCGTGCTGGCCAATTCGCCGCAGGCGCTGCAGACCTATATGACGGTGTCGGGCATCAATGCCGAGACCAGCCTCCCCCTGCCGGAACGCGAAGTCGTGCAGATCACCGCGGCCCGCATCCACGGCTGCGACTTCTGCATCGCCGGCCACACCGCCATCGCCCTCAAGAAGGCTCAGCTGCCGGTCGAGACCGTCCGCGCCATGCAGCAAGGCCAGGACACCGGCGACGCCAGGCTCGACGCCGTGCGCCGGTTCTCGGAAGCCGTCATCGCCACCCGCGGCGGCGTGAGCGACGACGCCCTGGCCGCCTTCAAGGCCGCCGGCTACAACGACCAGCAGGCGCTGGAAGTCGTGCTGGGCATCAGCCTGGCCACCCTGTGCAACTTCGCCAACACCCTGGCCGGCAGCGCGATCAACCCGCAGCTGCAACCCTACGCCAGCGGAGCCATCTGATGTCGAACGGCGAACAAACGACGCTGCCGCCGGCCCTGGCCGAGTGGCTGCAGGCTAACGCCGACCAGCTCGACAGCACGCCCGCGCTGGCGTCCGAGGTCGTGCCGCGCCTGGCCGGCGCCGGCCTGTTCGCCGTCGGCGTGCCGCAGGAACTGGGCGGCAGCGGCGGCGCCACGATCGATGCGATCGACGCCATCGCGGCCGTGGCCGAGCATTCGGTCACCGCCGCCTTCGTGTTCTGGGGCCAGCGCACCTTCATCGAATACCTGCTGCAAAGCCCGAACGAGGCCATGCGCGCGCGCTGGCTCGGGCCGCTCGTGCGCGGCGAATTCGCCGGCGCCACCGGCCTGTCGAACGCGATGAAATTCCTGTCCGGGATCGAGTCGCTGCAGATCACGGCCACCCCGAACGACGCCGGCTGGCAGCTCGACGGTTCGCTGGCCTGGATCACCAACCTGCGCAAGCAAGGCTTCATCGCCGCCGCCGCCGTCAATTCGGCCGGCGACCTGCCGCCCGCGGTGGTCGCCTTCATCAGCGACAGCGCCGGCGTCACGCGCAGCCCCGACCTCGAACTGATGGCCCTGCGCGGCAGCAATACCGCCGCCGTCAGGATCGAGGGCGTGCAGATCGGCGAAGGCGAAGTGCTGCATCCGAACGCGCGCGCCTGGCTGCCGGGCGTGCGTCCGTCCTTCCTGGGCCTGCAGTGCGGCCTGTCGATCGGCCTGGCGCGCGCCAGCCTGCGCGCGGCGCATGCGCTGTCGACCGCCATGCGCGGCCCGCTGCTCGAACGCATCGCGGCCCAGCAGCTGGCGCTCGAAGACCTGGTGACGCAGCTGAAGGATGGCGTGCACGATGGCCGCTTCAAGACCGCCGCGGCCCCGATGTTCCGCCTGCGCATCGCGCTGGCCGAAAGCGTCCAGCAAGCCGTCATGCTCGAGCTGCAGGCCAGCGGCGGCCGCGCCTACCTGGTCGACCGCGACCGCAGCTTCGCGCGCCGCTGGCGCGAATCGGCCTTCATCCCGATCGTCACCCCGAGCCTGACCCAGCTGCAGGTCGAACTCGCGAAGCACGCCGCGGCATGACGGCGCAGGCGATCGAACGAGGCGCGACCGCGCTGTCGGCGTCCAGCCTGCGCATCGGCTACGGCGGCAAGACCGTGGTCGACGACATCTCCCTCACCATCGACAGGCGCGAGATCGTCTGCCTGCTGGGCGGCAGCGGCTGCGGCAAGTCGACCCTGCTGCGCGGCCTGGCCGGCCTCAGCCCGGCCCAGGCCGGCCAGGTCAGCTTCCTGGGCGAGCCGCTGCTCGAACCACACCCGCGCGCGGCGCTGGTTTTCCAGCAACCGAGCCTGCTGCCGTGGCTGAACGTCGAAGGCAATGTCGGCTTCGGCCTGGACTTCGCGCGCCAGCCGGCGATCGCCCGCGACGCCCGCAAGCAGCGGGTGGTCGAGGCCATCGAGGCGGTCGGCCTGGCGGCGCGCGCGCATGCCTATCCGGCCCAGCTGTCCGGTGGCCAGGCGCAGCGCGTGGCGCTGGCGCGCGCTCTCGCCCGCCAGCCCGAGCTATTGTTCGCCGACGAGCCGTTCTCGGCGCTGGACGCGATCACGCGCGCCGAGATGCAGACCCTGCTGGTCGACCTGGTGCACCGCTGGCATACGGCGGCGCTGCTGGTGACCCATGACATCGACGAAGCGATCCTGGTCGCCGACCGCATCCTGCTGATGGCCGGCCAGCCGGGCCAGCCAGGCAAACTCGTGCGCGAATGGAGGGTCGACCTGCCGCGGCCGCGCCACGAGCACGCCGAGGGCGTGGTCGGGCTGCGCCTGGACATCATCAAGGCCCTGCGCGAAGGCGCCTGAACGCCGCTTCCAGAACCACGAATACGAACAACAAGGAAAACCCATGAACGACCCGATCCACATCTGCGCTTCTTCCGACTGCGATTGCGGCATGACCCGGCGCGACTTCCTGCGCATGTCGGCGCTGACCGGCGCCGCGGCCGCGTCGCCGCTGCTGTTCGCGGGCGACGCGATGGCGCAGAATTTCAGGGGTGACGACCAGCCGGTGAGAATCGGCTACCTGCCGATCACCGACGCCGCGCCGTTGCTGGTGGCGCATGGCCGCAAGCTGTTCGAGCAGCAGGGCCTGAAGGTCGAGACGCCGCGCCTGTTCCGCAGCTGGGCCCAGATCATCGAGGCTTTCGTGGCCGGCCAGGTCAACGTGATCCACATGCTGTCGCCGGCGACCCTGTGGGTGCGCTACGGTTCGAAATTCCCGGCCAAGGTGGTGGCCTGGAACCACATCAACGGTTCCGCCCTCACGGTGCAGAACGAGATCAACTCGGTGCTCGAGCTGGGCGGCAAGACGATCGCGATCCCGTTCTGGTACTCGATCCACAATATCCTGCTGCAGAAGATCCTGACCGCCAACAAGCTGAGCGTGGTCACCCGCGCACGCGGCGCCGCGCTCAAGCCCAACGAGGTCAACCTGATCGTGCTGGCGCCGTCCGAAATGGTATCGGCGCTGGCGACCAAGTCGATCGCCGGCTACATCGTGGCCGAGCCGTTCAATGCGGTGGCCGAGAATGCGAAGATCGGCAAGGTGCTGCGCTTCTCGGGCGACGTCTGGAAGAACCATGCCTGCTGCGTGACCTTCCTGGCCGAGCGCGACCTGAACGACAAGCCGGAATGGTCGCAGCGCGTGACCAATGCCATCGTCAACGCCCAGCTGTGGTCGCGTTCGAACCAGGTCGAAACGGCCAAGCTGCTGGCCGCGACCGGCCCCAACAAGTACACCCCGCACAATCTGCAGGCGCTGACCAAGGTGCTGGCCACCACCGATTACTCGGACTACGAAAAGCGCGGCATCGTGGCCCATCCGGCCTGGCAGCAGCGCCGCATCGACTTCCAGCCGTTCCCGTTCGCCTCGTACACCGAGGAGCTGGTGCGCGCCATCGGCCAGACCAGGGTCGAGGGCGACACCGGCTTCCTGGCCAAGCTCGATCCGAAGTTCGTCGCGAAAGACCTGGTCGACGACCGCTTCGTGCGCAAGTCGATCCAGGCCGTGGGCGGCCCCGCCAAGTTCGGATTGCCGGCCAACCTGCTGCGCACCGAGACGATCGCGGTCTGATCATGCTGGGACGTTTCTTGTGGCCGGTCGCCGGCTTTGCGATCGCGCTGCTGCTGTGGGCCTGGGGCGCCAAGGGACTCGAAGAGAGCACGCCGATCGCGGCGATGTTCGCGCCGATGGAGACCTTCGAGGCCTTGCGCGTGATGGTGCTGGGGCCGGACATCTGGGTGCACGTGGCCACCAGCCTCAAGCGCGTGGCCGTGGGCCTGGGCTTCGCGATCCTGTTCGGCGTGCCGCTCGGGATCCTGGTGGGCATGTCGAAAGCCTTCAGCCAGGCCAGCACGCCGCTGTTCCAGCTGCTGCGCATGGTCTCGCCGCTGTCGTGGATGCCGCTGGCGGTGATGGTGCTGGGCGTCGGCGATGCGCCAGTCTACTTCCTGCTGGCCTTCGCCGCCGTGTGGCCGCTGATGCTCAGCACCGCCGCCGGCGTGGCCCAGCTCGACCCGAACTGGATGCTGCTGGCGCGCTCGCTGTCGGCCACCAGATGGGAAGTGATCTGGCGCCTGGTGCTGCCGGGGATCACGGCGCAAATCCTGACCGGCGTGCGCCTCGCGATCGGCATCATCTGGATCGTGCTGGTGCCGGCCGAGATGCTGGGCGTGTCCGCCGGCCTCGGTTACTTCATCCTCGACACGCGCGACCGCCTGGCGTATTCGGAACTGACGGCCGCCATCATCCTGATCGGCCTGCTCGGTTATGCGCTCGACTATGCGGCGCGCTGCGTGCACGCGCGCTGGCTGCACTCGGTGCCTTCCGATCCGCTGCGCTGATCGCCTCTGCTCCCCGCCTCGCGGGGAGTTTTCCATCGCATCAAAACGTCAGCTGCACCGTGATCGTATCGCGGTAATTGCCCGGCGTCGGCGCGCGCTGGCGCGGCACCAGGCCGTGCATCATGACGTTCTGCGTCGCGCCGTTCCCGGTGCCGGTGTACATCACGGTGCCGCCGGTGCCGTCGCCCCAGATCGCGCCGTCCGGCGTCGACGAGATCCGGTAGCCCACGGTTTCGCCGGTCAGGCTGTTCTTCATGGTGCGCGCCGCCGGATTGCCGGACAGGCCGCCGTTCATCGAAATCTGGTAGCTGCTGTTGGCGGTGCAGGTCACGCTCAGCGGCGCGCTGGCGCGCCGCTCGCTCAAGGGGCTGCCCGCGCCGAACGTCAGGTTGCTGGCGCTGATCAGGCAGTTGTTGGTCACGGTGGCGCGCGCCTGGAAGGCGAAGGATTCGGTGGCGCCGGCGGTGCACGACTTGCCGGCCCCGAACGAATACTGCAGCGTGCCGTGGCCGGCGAAACCGGCCGTATACAAGGTGTCGGTATTGCCCGAGGTACCGACTCCGGACAGGCTGGACGCGGGGATGCGTCCATAAATCGTGACGCTCTGGGTCACCCCGCCCAGCGACAGCAGGCCGACCATGGTGCCGGTGATCGGCTTGGCGCCGATGGTGCTGGTATTGCTGCCCCACAGCGATGCCGCCGAATAGGAAGGATCGGCATACAGGTTGAAGCCGAGGCGCCGCGCACCGCTGGTCATGTAGCGCGGATCGCCGGTGCCGCCGCCGCTGCCCGGGCCCAGGTTGACGCAGACATTGGCGGCCGGCAGCAGCAGCGGCGACTGGCCCAGCAGCAGGGTCCAGTAGCAGGTCACGTTCAGGGTGCCGCGCGCCGTGTAATCGGTGTTGGCGATCGGACTGACCACACCGAAGTCGACGTCGGTCATGGTGACGGTGCAGTTGTCGGCGCGCGCGCCGGGAATGGCCAGCAGCCACAGCAGCGCCGCCGCAAGCAACGCCCGCAGCAGCCGGACATTCATCGTCGTCATCTTCATCATGGTCGTTTTCCTTGCACGGGCTGGCATGCCAGCGGTCCGATGGTCGGCAGCTCGCCATCCACCGGTTTGTAGTCGAAGCGCACCTCGCAGGCATCCGCGCCGGTCCCGACCGTCACCCGGTTCCGGGCGCGCAGGCCTTCCACGAACAGCACGCCATCGTAACCGACGACCGCGCCGGTTGCAGCACCTTCGAGCCGTGCGGGAGTGCCGGCTTCCGGCGGCCGGCCGTCGGGCCTGAGCACCATCAGCGTCGCCGCCGCATAGCGCTCGATCTCGAAGCGCGCCACCACGCCGGCATACTCGCGCGGCACCACGTCCTGGCTGCTGCCGGCGATGCGGGTGTCGGGCGGCAGCGACGATGGATCGATCGCGATCCGGTTGGCGGCATACGGCTGCAGGTCCGGCACCAAGAGGCGGCCCTTGCTGTCGGTGCGGCCGATCACGCGGTTGTCCTGCAATACCGGCAGGTCCGGCGCGCCGGCCGAGACCAGCGCGAAACCGTTGCCGACTTGGCGCGCGGCGACCAGCGCGCCATCCATGGCCACCAGCGCGCCGCTGAAGTCCATGCTGGTATTGCTGACGCCATTCACGTGTTGCGTGGCGATGGCGGCGCGGCCGTGGGAGCCGAGGTACTGGACCTGCGCCTGGTGGTAGCGCTGGGCGCCGGCCATGCCGGACTGCAGCGCCCAGCCCAGGCCGCCCTCGAAGTCCGGCGCCCGGCCCAGCGACACCGTGGCCGCCGTGTCGCCGCGCTGGCGACCGGCGTTGCTGTTGAACGAGAGGCGCGAATCGAAGGCCATGCTGAAGGCGAAGGTGATGCCGCGGTCGGCGCGCCGCTTCAGGTCCTGGAAGGCGCTGACGCTCAGGTTGCCGCGCCGCCCGACGCTGCGCGACCAGGCCAGCGACAGGTTGCGCGTGACGCCCGGCGTCTCTTCGACCGGGCCGACCGGGGCGCCGCCGCCGGCGCCGGGGCCGAGCGGGTCGGGCGCCAGCCCCAGGCCGTTCCCGGACGGCAGGCGCAACCCGATCAGGCTGACGCTCAAGCCATTGCCGCGGTACGAGGTGCTCAGCGTCGCGCGATCGAGCGCACGCGATACCGGCACGCCTTCGAGCACGCCCAGGTCGCCGTAGTTGCGGCTGGCGCGCACCGACTGCACGTCGAAGGCGAAGCGCGGCGACACGTATTGATAGCCGAGGCTGGCCTGGCCGCCGCGATGGCGGCCGCCGCTCGCGGCCAGCGCGGCGCTGAACACGCCCGCGCCCGGGATGCGTTTCAACACCCCGGCGCCGGCCAGCACCAGGCCGCTGCCGGCCTCGGCATGCCCCTCAAGCGTCATGGTGTCGCTCCATCCGTGGCGCCAGGATGCGAGCGCCGACGCGCTGCCGTAGCGGAAGGAATGCAGGCCGTAGTCGCGCCGCAGCGCGCCAACCGAGACCGCGAAATCGCTCAGCCCGCGCGCCAGCAGGCGGGTATCGACGTACAGCGGCAAGGTGGTGGCCACTTCGCGTCCGAGGGCGTCGCGGGTGACGACGGTGGCCTGGCCGGCGCCGTTCAGGCCCGTCACCTGGTCGACCACGAAAGGGCCGGTGGGCACGGCGGCGCTGAACTGGCGCACCCCGTTCACGTACAGGTCGACGCTGCTGGGCACCACGGCGGAACCTGCGACCGAGGCCACCGGATAGGTCACGAGGTCGGGCCGCAGTTCGAAATTGCGGCGCCATTCGACGCCGCCCAGGCGCATGGCGCGTGTCCAGCTCAGCGCCGGGGCGACGGTGTCCCCCACCTGCCAGGTCGAGAGATTGTCCTGCGACGAGCGCACCCAGCTGGTGTCGTAGCGGGTGTAGCCCTGCCCCGGCCCACGCAGGATGGCTGCGCCGGTGCTGTTCAGCGTTCCATGGCGGTCGAAATAGCGCAGGTCGAGGGTGCCGGCCATCGAGCGCGAGCTGGTCTGGCCGAACAGGTTGTAGTTGAGCAGCATGCCGCGGCTGGCCTGGGCCGGTCCGGCCTGGCGCACCGTGCGCGCGCTCAGCACACGCTGCTCGCGCAGGGCGTCGGTCAGGGTCAGGGACAATGCCTGCTTCGCGGTGTCGTAGGCCCAGCGCATGCCGCTCACCTCGTCCAGCGAAAAATCGCTGCGCGCGGCCACGCCGAAGCGGGCCGGGTCCAGGCCCAGTTCGCGCAGGGTCTCGACCGTCATGCGCAAGGTGGCGCCGATCTGGATGACGGACACGATCTGGCCGGTCGGCTGGCCGTCGATGCTGGTGTCGAGGAAGAGTTCGACCGCTTGGTCGGCCACTGCGGATGCGGACGCGGCCTGGGCCACCCCGGCCACTTGCGCCGTCGCGGCGGCGATCGGCGTCAGGCTCAGGACCAGCAGGCACGACGAGCGCAGCGCCCGCCATGGCCGGCGGCCGGTCAGTGGCTGCACGGGAACTCAGTCCCTGGCGACGGCGGCGCTGGCGGACTGGGGCCGGGTATTCACCGTGGCCTGGATCGCCAGGGATGCCGGCATGGCGGCCGCGACGTCGGGCGGCAACGCCCACTCGCGGGCGCGGCCCGGCAGCGCATAACCCAGCAGGCCCTTGGAGAGCTCGACGTCGCGCGCGCCGATGCGCACGCTGGTGGCGCCGATCTGGGCGTGCAGGGTGCCGGCGTTGAAGGCCCGCAGGTGCCAGGCGCCGCCGCGCTGGAAGGTGCTCCATTCGAGCCTGGGCGCGGCCTGGCCGTCGGCCGGCAGCACGAAGGCCGGCACCGAATACTGGAGGCGGATGGCGACGTTGCCCTGCTGGCTGTCGCCACGCGGGAGTTCGTCGATGAGGATGCGGTAGGTTTGTTCGGCGGCGCCCGTGGCGGCCACCCCTTGCGCGCCGGGGCGGCGCACCAGGCGGATGGTCTGGGTGCTGTTGGGGGCGACTTCGATCACCGGCGGGCTGGCCACCAGCTGGGTGGTCGGGGTCAGGTCGTCGACGCCGTTACGCTGGTCCCATGCGTACACCCTCACCTGGCCGTACAGGGGCGTATCGCCATTGTTCTGGAGCTGGATGCCGGCCGCGTTCTGGCCCGGCTGGAAACTGATCGAGACCGGCGAAATCTGCAGGTTGGCGCCGTGCGCCAGCGGGCCGGCCGCCAGGACCATGGACAAGGCTGTAAAGCGGGCCGCAGCGATTGCGGCGCAGCGAAGACTCCGCATGCACACTCCAGTTTAGAAATACACGGATGCCGTGATCGACGATTTGTAGTTGTCCGGCGTCGGCGCGTTCTGCACCGGGATCTCGCCATACACGGTGAGGGTCTGCTTGTCGCCGTTTCCAGTTCCGGCGAGCGTGTCGGTGCCCTGGGTATTGCCCCACAGGCCCGCGCCCGGCGCACGGTACAGGTTGAACTTCACGGTGTCGGTGTTGGCGCCGCTGCTGCCCGACAGGTAACGCGTCGTGCCGCTCGAGCCGGCGCCGGTGCCGGCATCCAGGCCCACATTGTAAGGTGTAGTGTTGGTGCATGTCACAGTCAAGTTCGATTGACCGTTCCTTGCCGTGGTGATCAGGCCGGTCTGACCGAAATCGAGGCTGGTCGCGGTGACGGTGCAGTCGGCAACGACGCTCATCGTCACGTCGAATTTGGCGGTGGCCGGGCTGGCGGCATGCACGCTAGTGAAAGGCATGACGGCAGCCAGGACAGCAGCCATGACACGGGTCACTGAGCGGTTACGGTTCGAGGTCGACATCATTTTCCATTCTCCAGTCGTTGAGGGCGCGATCACCATGACGCACACGAAATTGCTCAACTCGGAAAATATGATACCTCGTTTCCGTGTGGAATCAAATGCTTTTCATCAATTTTGCTGACTATTTCAATTTTGCTGGTTTTACGCAACAATGTCGTGAAATTGCGACAAACCACCTCATTCTGGCGCGGCCCAGGAACGCGCGTGTGCGACCGCCCGCCCCCAGCGCGCCAGCAGATCCGCGCGGCGGCCGGCGTCCATCGTCGGTTCGTAGCGGCGTTCGACCCGCCATTGCGCCTCGATCGCCTCCAGCGATTCCCAGTAGCCGCAAGCCAGGCCGGCCAGGTAGGCGGCGCCCAGGGCCGTGGTCTCGGTGACGCGCGGGCGCACCACCTCGACGCCGAGCAGGTCGGCCTGGAACTGCATCAGCAGGTCGTTGCGGGCGGCGCCGCCGTCGGCGCGCAGTTCGGTGACGGCGCAGGCGGCGTCCTTCTGCATCGCCGCCAGCAGCTCGGCGCTCTGGTAGGCGATGGCCTCGACCGCGGCGCGCGCGACATGGGCGGCGCTCGTGCCGCGCGTCATGCCGAGAATGGCGCCGCGCGCATACGGGTCCCAGTGCGGCGCGCCGAGACCGGTGAAGGCCGGCACCAGCATCACGCCGCCACTGTCAGGCACGCTGGTGGCGAGGGCCTCCACTTCATGCGAGTGGCGGATGATGCCCAGGCCGTCGCGCAGCCATTGCACGGTGGCGCCGCCCATGAACACGCTGCCCTCGAGCAGGTAATCGGTGCGGCCCCCTACCGTCCAGCCGACCGTCGCCAGCAGGCGGTTGCGCGAGATGGGTGGACTGTCGCCGGCATGCATCAGCATGAAGCAGCCGGTGCCGTAGGTATTCTTGACCAGTCCCTTGCGGTGGCAGGCCTGCCCGAAGGTGGCGGCCTGCTGGTCGCCGGCGATGCCGGCGATCGGGATCGGATGGCCGAACCACTCCTCGGCCGCCAGTCCGACGGCGCCGGCGCTGGGCACGACCTCGGGCAGCAGCGCGCGCGGGATGTCGAACAGCGCCAGCAAGTCGTCGTCCCAGGCCAGCGTATGGATGTTGAACAGCATCGTGCGCGCGGCATTGCTGGTGTCGGTGACGTGGCGGCCGCACAGGCGATACACCAGCCAGCTATCGACGGTGCCGAAGGCCAGCTCGCCCTTGTCGGCCCGGCTGCGCGCGCCGGGGACGTGGTCGAGAAGCCATTGCAATTTGGTGGCGGCGAAATAGGCGTCGAGCTCGGGGCCGGAGCGTTCCTGGATGAAGGCGGCCTTGCCCGCTTCGCGCAAACGGTCGCACACGCCGGCGGTGCGCCGGTCCTGCCACACGATGGCCCTGGCCACCGGTTCGCCGGTGGCGCGGTCCCACACGAGCGTGGTCTCGCGCTGGTTGGCGATGCCGATCGCGGCGACCTGGGCGGCCTGGACGCCGCCTTGCGCCAGCGCTTCGCGCGCGCAGGCGAGCTGGCTGTGCCAGATGTCGAGCGGGTCGTGCTCGACCCAGCCGGGCTGGGGAAAATATTGGGGGTACTCTCGCTGGCAGCTGGACACCGGCAGGCCGGCGCGGTCGAACAGGATGGCGCGCGAGCTGGTCGTGCCCTGGTCGAGGGCGAGGATGTAGTGGGTCAATGGCGTCTCCGGTCTCTGCGCGGCGACCGGCGCGGCACGCCAGGGCACAGCGGTCCGGGACGACCGTCGACAAGGCGTCGTGGATCACGCGCCTCGGGAATTATAAGTAAAGCAGGCCGATAGGCCGGATTCTGTATAGCGCCACCTTGCGGCGGCGCATGGACAGCCATTCCTCTAGGCGCTGGATTACTCCAGCGCTCAAGCTTCCTACCCGCACGCTCCGCGAGCAACATCAACGCGTGCCTATTTGGAATTGCTCCAGGTGGAGGTTACCGCGTTTCACCGTAACTGAATACGCTCGTCTCTGTGGCCCTATTCCTCGCCTTATACCGCTGGCTTGCGCCAGACGGCTTTCAGCGGACGGCCGTTAACCGTCACCCCGCTCTGTGGAGTCCGGACCTTCCTCCCGTCCACGACCTTGCGGCGTGGACCAGCGACTGTCTGGCCTGCTTCACGGGCGGTATTGTACCCGATGCGTGATCGCACCGGGCGTCGCGCTGCCATGGCCTTGCCGTTTCTGTAATTTGATGTCGCCATTTCAAAAGCCGTTCCCGGGCAGCTCACCTAGAATGCCCGGAAAGCCTCTTTGACAAGGATGACACACCCCATGCCCTCCACTTCCCCGCACCCTTCCCGCACCGGCGGCCAGCTCCTGGTCGATGCGCTCCACGTCCACGGCGTCGACACCGCCTTCGGTGTGCCCGGAGAAAGCTACCTGGACGTGCTCGATGCGCTGCACGACTCGAACATCCGCTTCGTGATCAACCGCCAGGAAGGGGGCGCGGCATTCATGGCCGAGGCCTACGGCAAGATGACGGGCAAGCCCGGCATCTGCTTCGTCACCCGCGGCCCCGGCGCCACCAATGCCTCGATCGGGGTGCACACCGCATTCCAGGACTCCACGCCGATGATCCTGTTCATCGGCCAGGTCGGCAACGACTTCGTCGACCGCGAGGCCTTCCAGGAAATCGACTACCGTCGCATGTATGGCCAGATGGCGAAATGGGTGGCCCAGATCGATCGCGCCGACCGCATTCCCGAATACATGGCGCGCGCGTTCCAGGTGGCCACCAGCGGCCGCCCCGGTCCGGTGGTGCTGGCGCTGCCGGAAGACATGCTGGTCTCGACGGCGGAAGTGCTTGACACCCGCCCCTACCAGCCGTCGCACGGCGCACCGATGGGCGAACAGATCGCCCGCCTGCGCGCCATGCTGCAGGAAGCCCAACGGCCGATCGTGCTGCTGGGCGGCGGCACCTGGAACGCGCAGGCCTGCGCCGACCTGGCCCGCTTCGCCGAAGCCAACCGCTTGCCGGTGGGCTGCACCTTCCGCTTCCAGGACCTGCTCGACAACGCGCATCCGAACTACGTCGGCGACGTCGGCATCGGCATCAACCCCAAACTGGCGGCGCGCGTCAAAGAGGCCGACCTGGTGATCGCCATCGGCCCGCGCCTGGGCGAGATGACGACCGGCGGCTACACGCTGCTCGACTCGCCGGTGCCGCGCCAGCGCCTGGTCCACATCCACCCGGACCCGGAAGAGCTGGGCAGCGTCTACCAGGCCGAACTGATGATCGCCAGCGGCATGCCGCAAGCCTGCGCCATGCTGGCCGCGATGGCGCCGGTCGACGCCACCGCCTGGCAAGACAGCGTGGCCGGGGCCAAGGCGGAACTGGCCGCCTGGCAGGCGCAGCCGGCGCTGCTCAAGGAAGGCGTGCCGCTCGACCTGTGGCAGGTGGTGCAGGACTTGATGGACCAGCTCCCGCACGACGCCATCATCACCAACGGCGCCGGCAACTACGCCTCGTGGGCCCACCGCTTCTATCGCTACGGCGGCATGCGCACCCAGCTGGCGCCGACCAATGGCGCGATGGGATACTCCGTGCCGGCCGGCGTGGCCGCCAAGATCGTGTGGCCGGAGCGCGCCGTGGTCACCTTCGCCGGCGACGGCGAATTCATGATGACGGGCCAGGAACTGGCCACCGCCGTCCAGTACGGCGCCGGCGTCGTGATCCTGGTCTTCAACAACAATATGTTCGGCACCATCCGCATGCACCAGGAGCGCAGCTACCCGGGCCGCGTGTCGGGCACCGGCCTGCACAATCCGGACTTCGCCGCCCTCGCCCGCGCCTACGGCGGCCATGGGGAAGTCGTCGACCGGACCGCCGATTTCGCGCCGGCCCTGCGCCGCGCGCTCGACCACGCCGAGCAAAAGAAACTGCCGGCCGTGATCGAGCTGCGCTACGACGGCAACCTGATCACGCCGAATGCCACGCTGGAGACGATCCGCAAGCAGGCGGAAAGCGCGAGGGCCGGCAGCTGAACGCTTGTGTGCAATCGGGTTGCGTATTGCTGCTCTGGTAAAATATTCGCTAGTTTTTTCGTCGCCGGCCATGCCGGCGTCCGCACGCAGTCCCGCCACCAGACACTATGTTTAGCTTCTTCAAGAGAAAAAAAGCGCCCGAAACGCCGGCGCCGGAACCGGTCATGCCGGCCGCGACGCCTGCCCCGGCGCCCGTCCCTGCACCGGCGCCCGCCCCGGTCATCGCCGACGCCGCCGTCCCCAGCGTCCTGCACGAAGGCGCCAACCTGTTCCCCGAAACCGCCGAACGCCCGACCACCGAGCTTGAGAAGAAGACCTCGTGGATGGCGCGCCTGAAGGCCGGCCTGTCCAAGACCTCGAGCAACCTGTCCCTGCTGTTCGTCGGCGCCCGCATCGACGAAGACCTGTACGAGGAACTCGAGGCGGCGCTGCTGATGTCGGACGCCGGCATGGACGCCACCGAGCACCTGCTGGGCGAGCTGCGGCGCAAGGTCAAGGAAGACAAGCTGCTAGACGCCGCCGCCGTCAAGGCCGCGCTCAAGGAGCTGATGATCGACCTGCTGCTGCCCCTGCAGAAGCCGCTGGAACTGGGCCGCCACGAACCGCTGGTGATGATGATCTCGGGCGTCAACGGCGCCGGCAAGACCACCACCATCGGCAAGCTGGCCAAGCATATGCAAAGCTTCGACCAGTCGGTGCTGCTGGCCGCCGGCGACACCTTCCGCGCCGCCGCGCGCGAGCAATTGATGGTCTGGGGCCAGCGCAACAACGTCACCGTGATCTCGCAGCAGTCGGGCGATCCGGCCGCCGTCGCCTTCGACGCGGTACAGTCGGGCAAGGCGCGCGGCACCGACGTCGTGATGGTCGACACCGCCGGCCGCCTGCCGACCCAGCTGCACCTGATGGAAGAGCTCAAGAAGATCAAGCGCGTGATCGGCAAGGGCATGGACGGCGCGCCGCACGAGACCCTGCTCGTCATCGACGGCAATACCGGCCAGAACGCGCTGGCCCAGGTGAAGGCCTTCGACGACGCCCTGCAGCTGACCGGCCTCGTCGTGACCAAGCTGGACGGCACCGCCAAGGGCGGCGTGCTGGCGGCGATCGCGCGTACCCGTCCGATCCCCGTCTACTTCATCGGCGTCGGCGAGAAGCTGGAAGACCTGCAGCCGTTCAACGCCGAAGAATTCGTCGAAGCGCTGCTCGGCTGACGGAACGGGGACCCATGATCGCATTCCAGTCGGTATCCAAACAGTACACCCACGGCGATGCGCGCGGCGCGTATGCGCTGCACGACGTCTCGCTCGACATCGCCAAGGGCGAGCTGGTCTACCTGGCCGGCCCGTCGGGCGCCGGCAAGTCGACCCTCATGAAGATGGTGGCGGCGGTCGAGCGTCCCAGCAGCGGCAAGGTGATCGTCAACGGCCAGGACATCGGCCGCATCAAGCCGGCCGGGATTCCCTTCCTGCGCCGGAACATCGGCATCATTTTCCAGCAGCAGCGCCTGCTCAACGACCGCAACATCCTGGCCAACACCATGCTGCCCCTGCTGGTGACGGGTGCCCGCACCGCGGACGCCGCGCAGCGCGCCCGCGCCGCGCTCGACCGGGTGGGCCTGCTCGACCGCGCCAGGGCGATGCCGCTCGAACTGTCGGGAGGCGAACAGCAGCGGGTGGCGGTCGCGCGCGCGATCGTCAACCGGCCGCAGATCATCCTGGCCGACGAACCGACCGCCAATCTCGACCGCGTGGCGGCCGACAAGGTGCTGGACGCGCTGCGCGCCTTCCACGCCGCCGGCGTCACCTGCGTCATCTCCACCCACGACGAACAGGTGCTGGACAGCGCCGCGCGGGTGATCCGCCTCGAGCAGGGCCAGCTGGTCGGAGGTGCGGCATGAGCCCGTGGCTGCGCCAGCACCGCTTCGCCCTCGGGGCCGCGCTGTCGACGGTGCGCAAGTCGCCCGGCAGCTTCCTGTTCAACGTACTGGTGGTCGCGCTTGCGCTGACCCTGCCGTTCGCGGGCATCACCCTGCTCGACAATGTGCGTCCGCTGTCCGAGCAGTTGTCGGTCGATCCCGAAATCAGCCTGTTCATGCGCGACGACGCCAGCCGCGCCGATGCCGAAGCGCTGGCGCCGCGGATCCGCCAGATCGTCGCGCCGCAGGGTGGGCAAGGGGCCGAAATCGCCTTCGTGCCGCGCGAGCAGGCGCTTGCTGCGCTCAAGGAACGCAGCGGCCTGGGCGACGTGCTGGACACCCTGGGCGACAACCCCTTGCCTGACAGCTATGTGATGAAGCTGGAAGGCTTCGCCAGCGCCGGCGCCGCCGGCCAGGTGGACCTGATCACCGAGCGCCTGGGCGAACTGCCGGGCGTGGAGACGGTGCAGGTCGATTCGGCCTGGGTAAAGCGCCTGGCCGCGATGCTGGCCATCCTGCGCCTGGCGCTGCTGCTGCTGGCGGCTACCCTGGGCATCGTCGTGATCGCGGTCGTGTTCAATACGATCCGCCTGCAGGTGCTGACCCAGAAAGAAGAAATCTCCGTGTCGCAACTGCTGGGCGCGACCAACGATTTCATCCACCGCCCGTTCTTCTACACCGGCGCCCTGCTCGGCCTGTGCGCCGGCGCGGTGGCACTGGGCGCGGTAACCCTGGCCCTGCGCCCGCTGAACGGCGCGATCGGGGAATTCGCGCGGCTGTACGGTTCGAATTTCCAGCTGACAGCGCTGGGGGGACTGGAAATCGCCGGCCTGCTGGCGGTCAGTGCCGGGCTGGGGCTGGTCGGCGCCCTCCTGTCGGTGCGGCGTCACCTTGCACGCCAGCGTTGAACGGCGCTCCTACAGAGTTGCAGTGAAAAAAATAGTCGAGATGGTATTGAAAACGCAATAAGCATCACCATCTCTGCTGACAGGGCGAGGCGGCCCTCCCTGCGGCTGCCTGCTCATTACTGGAAACACCACGTCGCCTGCTATCGCAATGAATCCTACGGCCTAGCTGCCACCCCCTACGCTTCCACGCGCAAATGTCCTACACGCTGCGCGGTAGCTACGTGCGCCATCCAACAGAATACGAGCCACGCCGCCCGTAAGCTGTGTCTAACGATATTCCAGTCTTTCTCTGCTCACTTTTGAGCCGGATCAACTGGGCACGCAATGCCTGCTCTACAGTGGAACCGTCGGCAATTTGATTCCCAAGAGCAATACTTTGAACAATCTTAAGCGCCGGGACCACTTCTAGCACTCACCTCGGGGGAGTGCTAATATATGGTCCAAGGCAATCGAAATTCAAGTCACGCATCCAGGTAACAAGCCGCAACAGACGTGCCGCAAGGCAATAAGTTATGGCACAGTGAGGATGCAGCAAGATTACTACGAGGGAAATGAATATGTCCGCACAATCCGCATTGGTTCCGACCGGCAGTCGTGCTCTGGGACTGGGTTTCACCGGCAATCTGGGCAATATCGACGCCTATATCTCGGCCGTCAACCGCCTGCCGATGCTCACGCACGAAGAAGAGGTATCGCTGGCAAAGCGGCTGCGCGACGACCACGATCTCGACGCGGCGCAAAAGCTGGTGCTGTCGCACCTGCGCCTGGTGGT
Organism: Massilia oculi; assembly: GCF_003143515.1. NCBI lineage: Bacteria > Pseudomonadati > Pseudomonadota > Betaproteobacteria > Burkholderiales > Oxalobacteraceae > Massilia > Massilia oculi. The sequence goes on from NZ_CP029343.1 coordinate 1,972,470, forward strand.
ATCGATCGCGCGCGGCTATCTGGGCTATGGCCTGCCGCACGCTGACCTGATCCAGGAAGGCAATATCGGCCTGATGAAGGCAGTCAAGCGCTTCGACCCGAACCAGGGCGTGCGCCTGGTGTCGTACGCCATGCACTGGATCAAGGCCGAGATGCATGAATACATTCTCAAGAACTGGCGCTTGGTAAAGGTTGCCACGACCAAGGCCCAGCGCAAGCTGTTCTTCAACCTGCGCAGCAACAAGACCGGCCTGGACGCGATGTCGCCGGGCCAGGTCGACGACCTTGCCAAGCTGCTGGGCGTCAAGCGCGAAGAAGTGATCGAGATGGAAACCCGTCTGTCGGGCCGCGACATCGCACTGGAATCGCCGACCGACGACGAAGACGACAAGTTCTCGCCGATCGCCTACCTGTCGTCGGACCAGCAGGAGCCGACCAAGGTGCTCGAGGCCGAGCAGGTCACCCGCCTGCAGTCCGAGGGCCTGGAAACGGCGCTGGGCAAGCTCGATCCGCGTTCGCGCCGCATCATCGAGGCGCGCTGGCTGGCCAACGACGACGGCTCGGGCGCCACGCTGCATACGCTGGCCGAAGAGTTCAGCGTATCGGCCGAGCGCATCCGCCAGATCGAATCGGCCGCGCTCAAGAAGATGAAAGGCGCGCTGGCGGCGTTCGTGTAAGCCGGTCCTCGCGCTGCTCCAAAAAAACCCGCTTCGGCGGGTTTTTCCTTTTCTGATGCACCGGCATCCGGCTCAACCTGCTCCTGGCCAGTCCACCCGGTGTACTTCAAGGGCGGCGCGGACGCGTTTGCCCGCCTTTGGCTAGAATGATCCTTTGTCACCGCAAGTCAAAGGAGAACCCATGGCCGACCAAGCATCCTACGTCCCACCGACAGTCTGGACCCCGCCCGCCTCGTCGGGCGGCGCCTTCGCCAGCATCAACCGCCCGGTCGCGGGCCCGACCCACGACAAGGAACTCCCGGTCGGCAAGCATCCGCTGCAGCTGTATTCGCTGGCCACGCCGAATGGCGTGAAGGTGACGATCCTGCTGGAAGAATTGCTGGCCGCCGGCCACACCGGAGCCGAGTACGATGCCTGGCTCATCAAGATCAACGAAGGCATGCAGTTCTCGAGCGGTTTCGTCGGGGCCAATCCCAATTCGAAGATCCCTGCCCTGGTCGACCGCAGTGGCGCCGCACCGGTGCGCGTGTTCGAATCCGGCGCGATCCTGGTCTACCTGGCGGAAAAATTCGGCGCCTTCCTGCCGAAGGACGGCGTGGCGCGCACCGAAACCATGAACTGGCTGTTCTGGCAGATGGGTTCGGCTCCCTTCGTGGGCGGCGGTTTCGGCCACTTCTATGCTTATGCGCCGGAAAAGCTGCAGTACCCGATCGACCGTTATGCGATGGAGACCAAACGCCAGCTCGACGTGCTCGACCGCCACCTGGCGGACAAGCGCTTCGTCGCGGGCGAGGAATACACGATCGCCGACATGGCGATCTGGCCATGGTATGGCGGCCTGGTGCTGGGCCAGCTGTATGAGGCCGCGCAATTCCTGTCGGTGCACGAATACAGGCACGTGAAACGCTGGGCCGACGAGATCGCCGCACGGCCGGCCGTCATCCGCGGACGCAAGGTCAACCGCTCGTTCGGCCCCGAGCAGGACCAGGTACACGAGCGGCACGCCGCGGCCGATCTCGACTGACCGCCTTACCGGAATTCGACGCGCGCGACCACCGGATGGTGGTCCGACGGGAAGCGTCCGTGGAGCGAATCGCTCAGGGCCGCATAGCCAAGCACGTCGAAATGCCGGTCGACATAGACGTAGTCGATGCGGTCCCGCATGGGCGCGTCGAAGCGAAAGCCGTGGTAGGTGCCGACCGGGCCGTATGGCGGCGTCCGGCTTACCTGGAAAGCGTCGCGCATGGCTTTCGCCATCGCCTGCATCTGGGGCGTCTCGGGCGTCGAATTGAAGTCGCCCACACAGATGGCCGGTTCGCCGCGGCTGATTTCCGCGATCTTGCGCAGCAGCAGGTCGCTTGATGCACGGCGGGCGACGACGCCCTCGTGGTCGAAGTGCGCCGAAAAGACGTAGAACACGCGGCCATTGTCGCGCTCGCGCAGCTTCGCCCATGACACGATGCGGTTGCAGCAGGTGGCGTCCCAGCCCAGCGATGGGCGGTCCGGCGTTTCGCTGAGCCAGAAGTCGCCCTTGTCCAGCAGCGCGAAGCGGCCCTTGCGATAGAAGATGGCCGAATGCTCGCCGGCCTGCCTGCCATCGTCGCGGCCGACGCCGACGTGGTCGAATTCTTCCATCTGCGCCAGATCCGCGACCTGGCCGGCGAGTCCCTCCTGCGTGCCGACGATGTCGAATGCATGATGGCGGATCAGCGCCTTGACCAGCTCCTTGCGCGCCGGCCAGGCATTGGGGCCATCCTGGGGATTGTTGTAGCGCAGGTTGAAGCTGGCGACGTTCATCGGCGCGGCAGCGGCGTTGCTCGTGATGCCGGACAGGATGGCGAGCGCGGTGACAAGTGACAAGACGATCTTCATGGTCCAGGTTAGCGAAAGTGGATACCGTAACAAGTTAACCATAATCCGCCTGCGGCATCGCGCCGACAGGCCGAAAAGCGGCGCAGTTTAGGTGCTTTAGTAAACGGCGCGCTACGCCACCGCGGCATCGAGCAGATAACGCCGTTCCATCATCGCCGCCATCTCCTCGGCCGGCACCGGACGCGCGATGTAGTAACCCTGCACCTCGTTGCAATCGAGGTGGCGCAATATCGCCAGCTGCTCCTCGGTCTCGACACCCTCGGCCACCACCGACATGCCCAGCGCATGCGCCATCGACACGATGGCCTGGAAGAACACCTTGCCCTCCTTCGAATTGGCCAGCTCGGTGGTGAACGCGCGGTCGACCTTCAGCACGTCCATCTTCAAGCGCTGCAGCTGCGACAGCGACGAGTAGCCGGTGCCGAAATCGTCCACATGCAGTTTCACGCCAAGCGCGCGCAGGGCCGCCAGTTCGGCCAGGATGTCGTCCTGGTCGCCCATCATCGCCGACTCGGTGATCTCGACCTCGATCAGGCTGGCCGGCACCCGGTGCTTCACCAACGCCGCGCTCAGCTGGCGCTGCACGCCGCCGCGCAGGAACTGCTTGGGCGAGACGTTGATCGATACCGGCACCAGCGCCGCGCCGGCCTCACGCCAGGCGGCCAGCTGCGCGCAGGCCTTGTCGATCACGGTCTCACCGATGCGCACGATCAGCCCGGTGGCTTCGGCCAGCGGGATGAATTCGCCCGGCGCCACCATGCCCAGGGTCGGATGCCGCCAGCGCACCAGCGCTTCCATGCTCAGCAATTCTCCGCTGCGCGCATCCACGCGCGGCTGGTAGTGCAGCACGAACTGGTCGGCCTCCAACGCTTCGAGCATGTTCTGCTTCAGGCGCGCCCGCGAATTGAGGGTCGACGACAGGGACGGATCGAAGAAGCGGTATTGCCCCTTGCCTTCGTTCTTGCCGACGTACATGGCGATGTCGCTGTGCTTGACCAGGGTCTCGGCATCCAGCCCGTCGCGCGGGTACATGCTGATGCCGATCGAGGAACCCACGGCGTGCAGCTCGTCGCCGATCAGGAACGGCACCCCGAAGGCTTCCACGATGCGCGAGGCCACCGAGGCGGCCTGGCGCTCGCCGTCGCAGGGCGATAGCAGGACCACGAATTCGTCGCCGCCGAAGCGCGCCACCCCGTCGCTCGGACGCAGCAGCGACAGCAGGCGGCCGGCGGCGGCCTTCAGCAGCTGGTCGCCGGTGGCGTGGCCGTGGGTGTCGTTCACATACTTGAATTCATCGAGGTCGATGAACAGCAGCGCGGCGCTGGTGTTTGCTTCCTGGGCCTGGACCAGCATGGCCGGCATGCGTTCCAGGAAGGCGTGGCGGGTGGCCAGGCCGGTCAGCGAATCTTCATTGGCCAGGCGCTCGAGCTGGTCCTCGTGGGCCTTGCGCTCGCTGATGTCCTGCAGGGTCACCGCCAGGCCATTGCCGACCCTTACGAGGCGCCGGCGGCCCCAGCTGATGTTCAGACGGTTATCGCTCGGCATCCTGCGGTCGTCTTCATGAAAGCCGCTGTCCATGGCCTTGCGGTAGGTGTCCAGCAGGTCTTCGCCGAACAGGCCGCTGTCGATCCCGGTCAGGCTTTTTCCGACCAGCTCGTCGCGCGTCACGCCGTAGAAGAAGGCGCCGCGCTCGTTGCAGTCGACGATGCGGAAATCCATGATCTGCCCGTCGCGTGCGCGCACCGCCGAGGCCATGTAGAAGCCGTCGTTGCCGCTCTCGGTGGCGGTGCGGTAGGCGCGCCGCACTTCGTCCTGTTCCCTGGCGCGCGCCACCGCGCGGCGTGCCAGCACCGCGCCCACCGCGCCCAGCAGCAGCAGGCACAGGGTGGCGACGATCGCGCGGTCGCGGCTCTCGATCCAGTAGCCGTTGCTGGCCGCCAGCGCATCGTGCTGCGGCAGGCCGACCAGGGCCACCAGTGGATAGACGGGCGACTGGCGCCAGCCCAGCACGCGCGACTGCCCGTCGGCGAAGCCGCCCTCGCCCTCGACCAGGCGCACGCCCTGCTCGCCCGACCAGGCGGCGCCGCGGCGCGGCAGCGCGACCGCATCCGTGAACGATGCGCCATTGCTGCGCTGCTCGACCCGCAACCGCCCTTCGCTGCCGGCCAGCGCCACGATGCCGCCGGCGCCGATGGTGGCCGGGCTGACGAAGGACGTGAAGTAGCGGGCGTCGATCGCCATCAGCACCACGCCGTCGAATTCCTCCTCGCGTGTTTCCAGGCGGCGCGTGAACAGCACCACGTCGTCGGCGCTGCCGAACTGCGTCGGCGCGGTGCCGACCCGCAGGGCGGTCGAGTTGTTGTCGCGGTGATGGTTGAAATAAGCGCCCGAGGCCAGGTCGGCGCCGATCAGGCCGGCGCGCGTGCTGGAGCGCACGGTGCCGGCGCGGTCGAGCACCGCCACCAGGTGGAAGGCGCTGTCGGTGAACATGCCGTCGCGCCGCATCTCGTCGAGCAGGCCAGGCTGGCGCGAATTCTCCCAGCTGAACTTCAGCTGCATCGTGATCTGGTCCATCTGCGCCACCGAGCGCGTGATGTACTGCTCGTAGGCTTCGGCGTAGGCCGCCACCTCCTTGCGCGCCTGGCTGGCCACGCGCTCCTGCTCGGCCTCGACCCGCAGCAGGGTCGCCGCCCACAGCGCGCAGCACACCAGCACGGCCAGCAGCGGCCACAGCAGGACCAGGAAACGGTTGCTGCGCGCCGGATCCAGATAGGGCGCCAGGTAGGGGGCGAGGCCGGGGTGTTTGCTCATTGCGGACGATCAGGACTAGTTGCCGCAAGTCTAGATAGCAAACATGTCAGCGTTGTGACATGCGAAATTTTTCTGAAGCCCGCTACAGCGGGCCCCGGCGCCCCTCAGGTGGGCGACAGCATGTAGCCAGCGCCGCGCACGGTCTTGATCAGCGACTTGGCCCGCCCCAGCGCCTTGCGCAGGCGCAGCACGTGCACGTCCACCGTGCGCTGGTCGAGCGACGCGTGGGCTTCCCACAGCTGCTCCAGCAGCTGGGTACGGGTAAACACCTGGCCTGGATGGCATAGCAGGAAGCGCAGCAGCCGGTATTCGGCGTGCCTGACCTCGACCTTGTGGTTGCCGACCCGTACGCTGCAGCTGAGCGGATCGAGCACCAGGCGGCCCGAGCGCAACAGACGCGATTCGGGCGACAGTTCGCGCACCTGGTCGGCCGGGGCCTGGGGAATGAATTCGGGATGGGGGACGGGCGCCGGGAGGCTGGCGGGACGCTCGCCTTCCGCGCATTGCGCCGCCAGCAGGATCACCGGCTGCTCGCGCAGGCGGCGGTCGCCGCGCAGGCGCGCCAGCAGGCGCATGCCGCCTTCGTTGCGCAGCATCGATTCCTGCAGCAACAGTTCCGGGCGCTCGCGCCCGATGAAGTCCCAGGCTTGCGCCAGGCTCGGCACGTCATGCCAGACCCACTCGTCCTCGTGCAGCGAGAACTTGAGCAGCTCGGCAATGGCCGGCTTGTCGTCGATCACCAGGACGATCGTGTTCGCCGTTGTCATGGGATGCCCAAAAAGAGAGGAACTGCATCGGTGCGCCCGGCGATGCGAGCGCACCAACGAAAATCCGGCAGCCTGGCTGCCGGATTGGTCGCCACGGAGGCGTATTACATGATGGCCTTGCCCGAAGCGTCCTTCAGGTTGGCTTTCCAGGCGTCCTGCACCTGCTTGACGACGCTGGCCGGCATCGGCACGTAGTCCAGTTCGGCGGCTGCCGGGGCACCGTTCTTGAACGACCAGTCGAAGAATTTCACGACTTCCTGGCCTTTCTTGGCGTCGGCCTGGGTCTTGTGCATCAGGATGTACGACACGCCGGTGATCGGCCAGCTCTGCTTGCCGGCGCCGTCGGTCAGCACCACGCCGAAGCCTGGGGCCTTGGTCCATTCCGCGCTGGCGGCAGCGGCCTTGAACACGTCGTCCGACGGTTGCAGGTCGACGCCTTCCTTGTTGCGCAGCTGGGTGTGCGACAGCTTGTTCTTCTTGGCGTAGGCCCACTCGACGTAGCCGATCGCGCCTTTGATGCGCTGCACGTTGGCGGCAACGCCTTCGTTGCCCTTGCCGCCCACGCCAACGGCCCACTTCACGGTGGTGCCCGAGCCGATCGACTCTTTCCATGCCGGGCTGGTCTTGGCCAGGAAGTCGGTGAACAGGAACGAGGTGCCCGAGCTGTCGGCGCGGTGCACGACGGTGATGTCGGCGGCCGGCAGTTTCACGCCTGGGTTGACAGCGGCGATCTCCGGAGCGTTCCACTTGGTGATCTTGCCCATGTAGATGTCGGCCAGCAGCGGACCGGTCATCTTCAGCTGGCCTGGGGTCACGCCGTCGACGTTGACCACGGCGACCACGCCGCCCATGATGGCCGGGAACTGCATCAGGCCTTCCTTGTCCAGCTCTTCCGCTTTCAGCGGCATGTCCGACGCGCCGAAGTCCACGGTCTTCGCCTTGATCTGCTTGATGCCGGCGCCCGAGCCGACCGACTGGTAGTTCAGGCCGGTGCCGGTGGCGGCCTTGTAGCTCTCAGCCCACTTGGCGTAGATCGGGTACGGGAACGTAGCGCCCGCGCCGGTAATGTCGGCGGCGAACGAGGTCGTCATCACGAGCGTGGCGGCAGCGCCGGCGAGGATCTTCTTGAACATTGTTATTCCTAACTCTGGTTAAGGGGTATGTTTTGGACTACAGGAAAAAGAATAGCTGCCGAATATGACCTGTTTATGACTTGACCATTCCTTGTCTTTTCGCTGTCACGCGACCGACTGCTTGCGGTTTTGCTATCATGGGTTTCCCGTCAAACCCTGGATGACACCGATGCGCACCCTGCCCTGCGTCCTCTCCATCGCCGCCGCCGGCCTGCTGTCGGCCTGCGCCACGCCCGACCACCTGCCCGACGCCCAGTACACGCTGAGCGAGCGCCAGACCCTGACCCTGCCGCCGGTGCCAAGGGATGCGCGCCTGACCCTCACCTACGAGGGCGCCGACGACAGCCGCTGCCCCGACAATGCGCGCTGCATGTGGGCCGGCCAGCTGGCCTACCGCTTCACCCTGCGCACCAACAATATGGCGCAGGGCTTCTGGCTGGTGCAGGGCAAACCCGGCTTTACCTCGCCCGGGCTGCGCGGCGCGCGCATCGAACTCGATCCCTCGTTCGTGCCGCCGCCGCGCGGCATGGCGCAAGAAAAACCGGCGTCGTATCCGGTGGTCTTCAATATGTACGGCACCTGATGGCACCTGGACGACTGCCGCCGACCGCACTGGCGTGCGGCCTGGTCCTTGCTGTTTCACTCCATGGCGTCGCGGCTGCGCCGGTCGCGACCGGCACCGGCGGCGCCGTCGCCACGATCAGCCTGCATGCCTCGCAGTCGGCGCTGGCCATCCTGAACGCAGGCGGCAATGCGGTCGACGCCGCAGTGGCCGCGGCCGCCACGCTGGGCGTCACCGATCCCTTCAGCTGCGGCATCGGCGGCGGCGGCTTCATGGTGATTTATCTGGCCAGGGACAAGCGCGTGATCACCATCGACCACCGCGAAACGGCCCCTGGCAGCGTGGGCCCGCAACTGTTCCAGCACGACGGCAAGCCGCTCGACGTCGAGACCGCGGTGGCCAGCGGCGCGGCGGTCGGCGTGCCGGGCACCGTGCGCGGCTGGCACGAGGCGCTCGAGCGCTACGGCAGCATGCGCTTTTCCCAGGTGCTGGCGCCGGCGATCGCGGTGGCCGACAAGGGTTTCCGCATCAACGCCAACTTCAGCCAGCTGGTGGGACAGAACGAAAAGAAATTCCTTCAGTTCGCGCCGACGCGCGAGCTGTATCTGCACAAGGGCAAGGCCCTCCCCGCCGGCACGCTGCTGCGCAATCCCGGCATGGCGCGCGCCTACCGCGAGATCGCGCAAGGCGGCGTGAAAGCGTTCTATGAAGGGCCGATCGCGCGCGCCATCGTCGACAGCGTCAACCGGCCGCCGGTCGCGAAAGGGTATGCCGTACGACCAGGCGCGATGACGATGGCGGATCTCGCCAACTACGAGGCGCGCATCCGTCCCGCCCTGCGCAGCAGCTATCGTGGCTACGAGCTCCATGGCATGCCCCTGCCCAGCAGCGGCGGCCCGACGGTGGCGCATGCGCTCAACATCCTCGAAGGCTATGACCTGGCATCGCTGCCGCGCGCGCGGGCCGAGCATCTCTATATCGAAGCCAGCCGCCTGGCATTCGCCGACCGCAACGCCTACCTGGCCGATCCGGAATACGTCGATGCGCCGCTCGCCGGACTGCTCTCGAAAAAATATGCGGCCGAGCGCCGCGCGCTGATCGATCCGCGAAAATCCGCGCCAGGCGCGGTGGCGGCGGGCGACCCCTACCGCTACCAGGACGACCCGAGCATTCCCCTGCGCACCCAGCCGGCCGCCGCCATCAAGCTGGCGCCCGAGAGCGCGCATACCACCCACCTGACGGTGTCGGACAAGGACGGCAACGTGGTGGCGTACACCTTCACCATCGAATCCTGGGGCGGCAGCGGAATCGTCGTGCCGGGCTACGGCTTCCTGCTCAATAACGAACTCACCGACTTCGATTTCGACGCCACCGGCCCGCACCCGAACGTGCCCGAAGCCGGCAAGCGCCCGCGCTCGAGCATGGCGCCCACCATCGCGCTCAAGGACGGCAAGCCGGCCTTCAGCATCGGCAGCCCCGGCGGCTCGACCATCATCACCACCGTGCTGCAGACCATCGTCAACCACGTCGACTTCGGCATGCCGATGGACCAGGCGCTCGATGCGCCGCGCATCAGCCAGCGCAATGCGGCAGAAACGTCGGTCGAGCCGGGTTTCGCGGGCAGTGCGCAGGCGCGCGCCCTGGAGGGTTTCGGCCAGCGCTGGGAAAGCCCGGCCGAGGAAATCGGCGCGGCCAACGCCCTGGTGTTCAATCCGGACGGCACCGTCACCGCCGTCAGCGAGGGCAAGCGCCACGGCGTCGGCACGGCGCTGGTCCAGCGCCGCGGGCACTAGCTTGCACCGCGGCGGCGAGCCACTCCTCGCTCCTGGCCCGCAGTGCGCCGGCCCAGTCGAGGCCGAGCGCATACGAACGCACGCCATCGGCGAACGGGTCCGGCAGATCGTTGACCGGCGGCAGGCCGGCGTCGCTGCGCCTTGCCGGCGGTCTCGAACAAGCCTCGCAGCAGTTCGGGCGCCAGGTGGCGCGCCAAGTCGGTCATGCTGTTGCCCGGCATGACTGCCGTGGCGCGCACGCTCTGCAGCGCACGCGCCGTCTCCAGTCCGATGCCCGACGCCGCGCCGGTGACCAGGAAACGCTTGCCCTTCAGGTCGCCCCCGGCCACTGCCTCATCGGCGTCGTTTGTGCTCCGAATCGTGTGCTCATGTCTTTTCCTGTCGAATGTCAGATGCCGAGCCCGCCCGCCACGTCGATGACGCCGCCGGTGATGTAGCCGCCGTTCTGGCCGGCCAGGAAGTTGACCAGCGCCGCCACCTCCTCGAGCGTCGCGATGCGGCGGATCGGGTGCATGTCGAGGAAGGCGTCGGGCGCCGTCGTGCTGCCCAGGGCCTCGACCATCATGTCGGTCGGCATGGCGCCGGGCTGGACCACGTTGACGGTGATGTTGCGCGGACCCAGATCGCGCGCCACGCCCTTGGCATAGCCGATCAGGGCGGCCTTGGTGCCGGCGTAGTCGGCCACGCCCGGGATCAGGGCCAGCGTGCCGTTGAGCGAGCCGATGAAGATGATCCGGCCGCCATCGGACAGGGCCGGCGCCGCCGCGCGCGTGGTCGCGATCGTTCCCATGACGTTGACCTGCCATTGATGGTCCAGTTTGGCGGTGTCGAGCGCGGGATTGTCGACCTGCTGGCCCTTGGCCACGACCGCCGCATTATTGACGAGGATGTCGAGGCGGCCGAAATGCGCCACCACCGCGTCGACCAGCGGCCTGGCCGCCGCCAGGTCGGCCTGGTCGCTCCGGATGGCCAGCGCGCGCACACCCTTCGCCTTCAGTTTTTGCACCACCGCCTCGGCCTTGGCGCTCGAGGCCACATAGGTGATCGCCACGTCGGCGCCCTCCGCGGCGAGCGCCTCGGCGATCGCCGCACCCAGCCCGCGCGAGCCCCCGGTCACCAGCGCAACCTTGCCTTTCAAACCATTCGACATACAGTCTCTCCAGATCAGCGTTTATTTCGTAACGACCGTTACGATAACGATGAGTATATAATTCGCGAATGGACTGTCAAGCATTTTTTGTAATGACCGTTATTGAAAAAGCGGAGGTATGCTGATGGGTCGCCATCGCGAATACGACGCCGACAAGGTGCTGGATGCCGCGCTGTGCGTGTTCTGGCGCAAGGGCTACGAGGGCGCCTCGTATGCCGACCTGACCGAGGCGGCCGGCGTCGAGCGGCCGGCGCTGTACTCGGCCTTCGGCAACAAGGAAGCGCTGTTCAAGCGCGTGCTGGAGCGCTACCACGAACGCTTCATGACCCACATCCCCGAAGGGCTGGCCAAGCCGACCTCGCGCGAAGTGGCCGCCCACATCTTGTACAGCTCGGTGGAGCTGAATACGCGCTATCCCGACCGCACCGGTTGCCTCGGCATCAACGGCGCGGTAGCCGGCGCGGACGAGTCGGAGCCGGTGCGCCAGGCCCTGATCGGTTTCCGCGCGCTCGGAGAAGCACAACTGCGCGAACGCTTCGAACGGGCACAGGCCGAAGGCGACCTGCCTGCCTCGGCCCGTCCCGCCGCCCTGGCGGCCTATGTGATGGCGCTGCTGCACGGCATGGCCATCCAGGCCAAGGCCGGCTTCGAGCGCGAGATGCTCGATGCGGTGGTGGAGCAGGCGCTGTCGAACTGGCCCGGCGCCTGAGCCGCTTCCGGTCCGATTCCAGGCCGATTCTAGCGCGCGACCAGTTCGCGCACCCGCTGCGCCATCGCGTCGATCGAGAACGGCTTGGTCAGCACCGACATGCCGGGCGCGAGCTGCCCGTGGTCGAGCAAGGCGGTTTCGGCGTAGCCGGTGATGAACAAGACCTTCAGCAGGGGACGCTTGATGCGCGCCGCATCCGCCATCTGGCGTCCATTCATCATGCCCGGCAGGCCGACGTCCGAGATCACGAGGTCGATGCGCGCGTCCGATTGCAGCAGCGCCAGGCCGCCGGCGCCATCCTCGGCCTGGAGCACCGTGTAGCCCAGCTCCTCGAGCACGTCGACCACCAGCATGCGCACGCTCGGCTCGTCGTCCACCAACAGGATCGTCTCGCCCCGGCCGGCCGGCGGCGCGGCGTCGGCGGCCGGCGCCGCATCGCGCTCATCGGCCTCACCGCGGTGGCGCGGCAGGAAGATGCTGACCGTGGTGCCCTGGCCCAGCTGCGAATCGATCGCCACCTGCCCGCCCGATTGCTTGGCGAAGCCGTAGATCATCGACAGGCCCAGTCCCGTGCCCTGGCCCAGCGGCTTGGTAGTGAAGAAGGGTTCGAAGGCCTTGGCCAGCACGTCCGGGGCCATGCCGGTGCCGCTGTCGGCAACCGACAGCACGAGATAGTCGCCTGGCGGCAGCTCATGGCCGCGCGCGGCGTCGGCGTCGAGCACGCGGTTGGTGGTGGCGATCGCGATGCGGCCGCCTTCCGGCATCGCGTCGCGCGCATTGATGCACAGGTTCAGCAGCGCATTCTCGAGCTGCGACTGGTCGACCAGCGCCGTCCACGGCTCGCCGCTGTAGTCCGGCTCCACCCGCACGCCGGGGCCCACCGTGCGCCGGATCATGTCCAGCAGGCCGTCGACCATCGTGTTGACGCAGATGGCGCGCGGCGCCAGCGTCTGGCGCCGCGAGAACGCCAGCAGCCGGTGGGTGAGCGCGGCGGCCCGCCTGGTCGCGCCTTGCGCCACCGCGACGTAGCGCTCGATCTCGTCCACGCGACCCTGCCTGAGGCGCAGCTTGACCAGGTCCAGGCTGCCCGAGATGCCGGCCAGCAGGTTGTTGAAGTCGTGCGCCAGCCCGCCGGTGAGCTGGCCGACCGCCTCCATCTTTTGCGAATGACGCAGCTGTTCGTGCGCACGCTCCAGCTCGGCCTGGCGTTCGCGCTCGACGCTGATGTCGCGCGCCGCGCAGTACACCTTGCCGTCGTCCGGCACCGCCGCCCACGACAGCCAGCGCCAGCCCCCGCCCCGGTGCCGGTAGCGGTTCTCGAAGCGCAAGGCGGGGGTGCCGTGCTCCAGCGCATTGCGCCAGATGTCCTCGGTGCCGTCGCGGTCGTCCGGATGGATGAAGTCGAGGAAAGGCGTGCCCGCGACCTCTTCCTCGGTCCAGCCCAGCGTGGCCTGCCAGGCCGGGTTCGAGGTCTCCATGAAGCCGTCGGCATTGAGCACGCCCAGGACGTCGGGGCTGAGCTGCCAGGTTCGTCCGCGCGCCCGCGCCTGGGCCACGACCTTTTGCTCCAGCTCCTCGTTCAATGCCCGCAGCTTGAGGATGGCCAGGTCGCGCTCGGCCTCGACCGCGCGCCTGCCCTCGACGTCGATCAGCACGCCGGGGAAGCGCAGCCCGGTGCCATCCGGCGCCAGGTCGACCCGGCCGTTGGCTTCGATCCAGTAATAATTGCCGTCGGCGCGCCGCACCCGGTACTGGTGGGCGTAATGGCCGCCGCGCGCGATCACCGAGTTGATGGCCTGGGCCAGGCCGGCTTGGTCGTCCGGGTGCACCGTGGCCACGATCTGGGACAGGGACAGGCCGGTGCGCCCGATGGCGGGGTCGAGGCCGAAGGCGCGCGCAAAGGCTTCGTCGACGGTGAAGCGGTCGGTCGGCAGGTGCCAGAACCAGGTGCCGATGATGGCGCCGGCCTCCAGCGCCAACTGGACCCGCTCGGCATCGACGCGCGACGCCGATTCGTGCTCCCGCAACACGGCTTCGTCGGCCGCCTGGCGCCGCTGGCTCAGCACCGTCTCGGTGGTTTCGATGCAGGTGCACAGCAGGCCGTGGATGCGGCCGGCGTCGTCGCGCACGGGACCGTAGGAATAGGTGAACCAGGCATGCTCGGCATAGCCCTTGCGCTGCATGACGAGCGCGATGTCGTTCATCTTGTGCGATTCGCCGTCCACCAGGGTGCGTTCGACCAGCGGCCCGAGCACGTCCCAGATCTCGTGCCAGACGGCCTGGAACGGCTGCCCCAGCGCGGCCGGGTGCTTGTTGCACAGGATCTCGGCGTAGGCGTCGTTGTAGAGCAGGATCTGCTCCGGTCCCCAGACGATAAAGCTCGGAAAGGCCGAGTCGAGCACGATATTGACGCTGGTGCGCAGCGTGGCGGGCCAGGAAGCGATCGGGCCCAGCGGCGAGGCGGTCCAGCCGTGGCCGCGGATTGCTGCCGCCATCGCGGCGCCGGAAGCGGGAAACACTGCAGGACTACCCATGGAATCGATTATTTGCCTGATGGGGTCCCAGGACGTGGTTGCGCGCATTCATGCGGCATTATTGCATGTTCCGTACCGCCGCCGCGCTGCGACAACGGCGCGATGTTTGCCGCGCGCCCGACTACAGTGGCAAGGCTGCAGGGACCGGTTGGGGGACGGTGGCGGCGTCGGGCTGAGCTGAGCTGATGATCGTATCGTCAGCTCAAGCACGTCGGCCCCGCGAAGGCGCAATCGCGTCCGGCCTATTTATACGCAAGGCAGGGACGTCGTTCCCGCCCTCGCCCGCCGGGAACGCCGGGGTTGCTCAAGCTGCCAGGGCCATGCGTTCGTGGCCGGCCCGCGAGCGCACCGGGGCCTGCGCCCTAGGCGCTGCCTGTGCATCCACCTTGAACACGCTCACCATCTGCTGCAGCGCATGCGCCTGGTCCTGCAGCGCGCCGGTGGCGGCCGCCGCTTCCTCGACCAGGGCGGCGTTCTGCTGGGTCGCCTGGTCCATATGGCTCACCGCTTCATTGATCTGCTGGATGCCGGCGGTCTGCTCTTCGCCGGCGGCCAGGATCTCGGCCATGATGTCGCTGACGCGGGTGACGCTGGTCACGATCTCGTCCATGGTGGTGCCGGCGCTGTCGACCAGGGCGGTGCCCGCCTCGACGTTGCTGACGGAGGTGTTGATCAGTTCCTTGATTTCCTTGGCCGCCGCCGCCGAGCGCTGCGCCAGGTTGCGCACTTCGCCGGCCACGACCGCGAAACCGCGGCCCTGCTCACCCGCGCGGGCCGCTTCGACGGCCGCGTTCAGCGCCAGGATATTGGTCTGGAAGGCGATGCCGTCGATGGTCGAGATGATGTCGACGATGCGCTTGGACGAGGCGTCGATCGCGCCCATGGTCTGCACCACTTCCGACACCAGCCGGCCGCCGCGCACCGCGACTTCGGACGCCGAGCGCGCCACGTTATTGGCCTGGCGCACGTTGTCGGCATTGTGCTGGACGGTGGTGGTCAGTTCCTCGAGCGAGGAAGCGGTTTCTTCCAGGCCGCTGGCCTGCTGCTCGGTCCGCGCCGACAGATTCATATTGCCGGCCGCGATCTCGCTGCTGGCGCTGGCGATCGACATGCTGCTGTCGCGCACGCTGCGCACGGTGGTAGCGAGCTGCTGCTGCATGGTGGCCAGGCCCTTGAGCAGTGCGCCCATTTCGTCGTCACGGTCGACCTCGACGCGGGTGGACAGGTCGCCATGCGCCATCGCGTCGAAGTGGCCGAGCGCGTGGTCGAGCGGCCGCATGATGGCGCGCAGCAGCAGCCAGGACGACACCGCCGCCAGCAGCACGCCCAGCACCACGCTGGCGCTCGACACCCACAGCAGCATGTCGAACAGGCGGCCGCTCTGGTCGTAACCCTCTTTGGCGGCGCTCAGCTGGTAATCGTCCAGCGCGACCGATGCCTTGTCGAAGGTGCCGTACAAGGCCGTCATTTCCGTCATCGACAGCGCTTCGATGCGCTCGACGTTCATCTGCTCGACTGCGGTGGCCAGCGCCAGCATGCCGTCGTTGATGTAGCGGTTGCGTTCGGCTTCAAGGTTCTTGGCCAGTTCCGCTTCGTCGGCGTCGCGCGGCAGGGCCAGGTAGCGCTGCCACTCCTTGTTCGAGTCGTCGATGAAGCCCTTGGCGCGGCTCAGGATCTTGCCGACGTCGGCCGCGTCCGGATGAAACACGGCGCGGTCCAGGCCAAAGCGGGCGCGGTTCAGAAAGTTCTTGGAATTATTGATCGCGATGCTCGACGCCAGCTGGTTCGAATACACCTGCTCGAGCGCGGCATGGTCTTCACGCATGCCGTAGATGCCGAGCACGCCGACGGCGGTGATGAGGAAGCCGAGCATGGCCATCGTGGCGATCAGCCGGAGTCGCAGTGTCAGTTTGAAAAGCATGGTTGCCCTGAGGATGGAGGTTTTTTTCGTAAGAAAGCACAACAACGAAACCTTAGCTCCAGTAAGGCAATTTTTCAGCAAAAACCCAACTTCGGTATCAAAATTGCAGGATATAGGTTGTTGCTCAGCAACAAAAAGAACGACTGATCTATCTTTCTCGGCAACTTGGTTAATGAACAGATCACATCGGGCAACCTGACTTGCCCCGTCAATCCAGCCATTCCGCCGCGAAATCCAATCGGGCCAGGAGCATGGAGCGGTAGTTCGCGCCATCAGGACAGTGGCCGACACCAACGAAAATCCGGAAGCAATCGGAAAAACGGCAATGCCAGGATAGCCCTCCCGAATACGCGCCGTCGGACCGGACGAGCATCCCTTAGTCCATCCTTCCTGCCGGAAAAGCAAACGGCGCGCCTTCCATCAGACGCAGGCGCCGGTACACCAGCAAGCCGGCCACGACGATCGAGGCAAGGGTCGCCGATGCCCAGAACGGCAGGCCGAACGCCATGAACAGAATGGCTCCCGCCAGTGGACCAATAAGGCTCAGGCCGACCGCGAACAACCAGTAGAAAACAGCGCTCCACGAGAGCGCGCGTGCATGGTCGCGCAACGCCAGTGCCATGGCCGGCACGGTCATGCAGCACATGCAGGCAGACGCCGCCAGCGCATTGCCGCGCGCGCCGGCGACCAGCGCCATCAGGACGGCGGTGGCGCTGACGAGAGCCCAGATCGTCAAGCCCTGGCGTAACAGCCCACGCGCCAGCATGCGGTTGCATCGCGGCGCTTGGGCGGGCATCGCCGGCGCGTCGAGCGGCTCACCGAACAACCGGACACTGCCACCGTCGATTTCGCGCAGGCCCAGCAGGCATTCGATCAAAGTCGACTTGCCGGCGCCGTTGCGCCCCGGCAGGCCGATCACCTGGCCCGGCCCGACTTCCCAGTCGAGGCCATCAAGGACGGGCTTGCTGTCAAAGCGCTTGGGGACGCAGCGCATCAGGATCGGGGATGATGTCATGCTGGTTCATTCAGGATTTTCGTGAACAGGCCAAGGATGGCGTCGGGGTCGAGCTCGCGCCTCGCGCCTTGCGCGCGGCGCGCTCCAGGGCCGGCCGCCGCAGCGCCAGGCGCGCGCCGGCGTCGCCCACACTGCGTGGGCGATCCGCGACCACCATGCCCACACCACGCCGACGCTCGAGCACGCCCTCCAGCTCGAGCAGTCCGTAGGCTTTCGCGACGGTCATCGGATTGACCGCGAGCTGCAACGCGGTCTCGCGCACCGATGGCAGCGCATCGCCCGGCGCCAGCCGGCCCCAGCCGATCCTGGGGCGATCGAGAACGGTTGGGGAGTGCGGCTTGTCATCGCGTATTCGTGTATCAATCGGTGAATACACCAATACGCGATGACGATCGTGTCAACCTGGACGGAAATTTCATGCACCATGGGTGCGTACTGCCGTCAACAAGACACAGGGACGAAAAAAACCGGAGCCTCGGCTCCGGTCTTTGTTCAGTCGACGATGCGGTTTACAGATGCACCGTAATCTGCGGCATCAGATCGTCGAAAGTACGGCCATTGCCATTTTCTCCGATCGCATGCATCTTCCACTCGCCGTTGTGGCGGTACAGCTTGGCCATGATCTGGGCCGAGTGCGAACCGGTCACCGACAGGTTGAAGCGCGCCACCTCTTGCTGATTAGCGGCGTTGATCAGGCGACAGTAGGCGTTCTCGACGGTCGAGAAATTCTGGCCGGTGAAGCTGTTCACCGTGAATACCAGCGCCTTGACGCCCGCCGGCACGGCGCTCAGGTCGACCGTGATCTGCTCGTCGTCGCCATCGCCCGCGCCGGTGCGGTTGTCGCCCGTGTGGACGATGCTGCCGTCGCGGCTCTTGAGCTGGCGGAACCAGACCACGTCCATCGGACGGTTCGATTCGTCGAACATCACTACCGAGGCGTCGAGGTCGACGGCTTCGGACTTGCCGCCGCCGAAGCCGAAGAAGCCTTTCGACTTGATCGCGTCCCAGCCCAGACCCATGGTCACGCGGGAGAGACCACCACCGCCTTCCTTGTCCAGGGAGATCTTCTGTCCCTTTTGCAGATTGACTGACATATCTTTCCTCCTTATTTCGCAGGCGCCTGCATCCAGGCCTTGAATGCGGTGCGGTTGCGCGAACAGACATAGACCTTGCCACGACCGGAGAAGCGCAGGACCATGCCCTCGCCGCTGGTCTGGCTGTTGATCAGGTTACCCAGGAAGCCGCCGCTGGTGCCGGTCGTGATCGAGATCTCGTAGCGCAGGGTGCTGTCCCAGCACACCACGTGCGAGTTGTCGATGATCGCGTCCTTGCCCGGTTCCACGTCGAGCACCGACATGGAACCGAAGCCCGACACCACCACCTGGCCCTGGCCGCCCGTCTCGGTGACGAAGAAGCCGCCGCTCTGCGCGAACAGGGCGTTGCCCAGGCTTTGCGTGCGCACCCGCAGGTCCACGCCGGACGTGGCCGCGACAAAGGCGCCATCGCTGATGATGTAGTTGTTCGGACCGACGTCGACCACCTGCATCGCGCCCGGCAGGGTCGGCGACAGCAGGCAATCGCCCTCGCCGCGGGTCGCTTCGATGTGCTGCTGGAAGAACGACTCGCCGTTGGCGAAGGTGCGCATCAGCGCGCTGCCGAGGCCACCCTTCATCTTGCCCTTGAGATCGAGGGTCGATTCCATCATCACCATCGCGTCGGATTCGCAATAGATGGTCTCGCCCTGTTTCATCGACACGTGCAGGAAGGGATCGACGTCCCCGGTCACGGTAAATACTGGCATTTGGCTCCCTTTCATGAGGCGGTCGTTATCGACCGCCACTACATTACCTTAAACGTTCACGCCGTAGTTGCGGGCGAGTGGGCCCAGGCCGCCGTTGAAGCCCTGGCCGATCGCGCGGAACTTCCAGTCGGCGCCGTTGCGGTACACCTCGCCGAAGATCATCGCCGCTTCGGTCGAGCTGTCTTCGGACAGGTCGTAGCGCGCGACTTCCTGGTTGTTGGCGTTGTTGACGCAGCGGATGAAGGCCTTGCCGACCATGCCGAAGTTCTGGCGGCGCGCTTCGGCGTCGTGGATGGTCACGCCCAGCACGACCTTGTCGACGTCGGCCGGCACCTTGCTCAGGTCGATGGTGACGAATTCGTCGTCGCCTTCGCCGGCGCCGGTGGTGTTGTCGCCCGAGTGGACGATCGAGCCGTCGGCCGATTTCAGGTTGTTGTAGAAGATGAAGTCGCTGTCCGACCGCACCTTGCCGGACGAATTGAGCAGGAACACGGCGCCGTCGAGGTCGAAGGCTGCGCCGTCGGTGGCGCGAATGTCCCAGCCGAGGCCGACTTTCAGCGAGGTCAGGCCTGGAGCTTCTTTCGACAGATTGACGTTGCCGCCTTTTTGCAGACTGATTGCCATGATGAGACTCTCCTAGTTAATGAACACCGGGTTGCAAACGCAGCGAGCTGGTGTTCAGCCGCTCGCCGCGGATTCTGTTACTTCGTTACGCGCCGCCTTCCAGCGCCGCGTGCTTCTTCTTGTACTGCAGCGAACTCCACAGCGAAGCCAGGATGAAGGCCACGCCGACGCCGCCGGTGATCAGCTCGGGCACGTGCCACTTCATGCTCGCCAGCATGATCACGGCCAGGATGCCGATCGCGTAGTGCGCGCCATGCTCCAGGTAGACGTATTCGTCCAGCGTGCCCTTGCGCACCAGGAAGACGGTCATCGAACGCACGAACATCGCGCCGATCGCCAGGCCCAGCATGATGATCACGACGTCGCTGGTGATCGCGAAGGCGCCGATCACGCCGTCGAACGAGAACGAGGCATCCAGTACTTCGAGGTACAGGAAGCCGCCGATACCGCCCTTCTTGACCGCGTCGCCGACGGCGCCGGCTTCGGACTCGCTCTTTTCCAGCATGCTGCTGAGCATGTCGACACCGACATAGACCAGGATGCCCCACATACCTGCGATCAGGACGACCATCTTCTGCGCTTCGTCAACATAGGTCATGCTGAACAGCAGCGCGGCGATTGCAATCATCACGGCGATCGAGGACACCTTGCCCAGCGAGCCGATCTTGGCTTCGAAGTTGCCCAGCCAGTGGGTTTCCTTCTCGTGGTCCAGCATGAAGTTCAGGAACACCAGCAGCAGGAACATGCCGCCGAAGGCCGCCACTTCGGCGTGGTGGTTGGTCAGGTGGGTCGAGAACGCCTTCGGATCGGTCAGCGCCAGGTTCCACACTTCCATGGCGCCCAGGTCCGCGGCCACGGCCACGATCACCAGCGGGAACACCAGGCGCATGCCGAACACGGCGATGATGATGCCGACGCCCAGGAACAGCTTGATCCAGAACTCGTCCCAGCCCTTGAGCACCGAGGCGTTGACCACCGCGTTGTCGAAGGACAGCGAGACTTCCATCACCGCGAGGATGGCCGCCACGCCCAGCGCGGTGAACGCGGCGCTCATGCCGCCATGCTCGAAGCCCCACCAGGCCGAGAGCGCCAGGCAGACTGCGGTCACGATGAATGACCAGGTAAAGTACTTCATAAGTTTTTCCCTCTTATAAGTTGTAAGCCAACGGTGTCGGCGGCTTTCATTGTAGCGCTTGGCAATTTATTGAAAAAGCGAAGATAATCGAAACATTACTTCCAAAAAACAGAAGCCATGAACCACGCGCCACCCAATTTTCGTCACCTGTATTACTTCTGGGTGGTTGCCAAGGAAGGCAGCATCACGCGCGCCGCCGAGCGCCTTGGCCTGGCGATCCAGACTGTCAGCACACAGCTTACCCTGCTCGAGCAGGCTTTCGGCAAGGCATTGTTTAACCAGCAGGGCCGGCGCCTGAACCTGACCGAGGCCGGACGCCTGGCGCTGTCCTATGCCGATCAGATCTTCCTGCTGGGAGAGCAGATGCAGGAAGCACTGGACGCTTCGGACAGCGCCCGCATCCGGCTTGCGGTGGGCATCTCGGATTCGCTGCCCAAGTTCACCGCCTACCGCCTGCTCGAGGTGACGACCCAGCTCGCCACGCCGGTGCGCCTGGTCTGCCATGAAGACGAGTACGAAGCCCTGCTGGGCGATCTGGCCCTGCACAAGCTGGACGTGGTGCTGACCGACCGCGCGGTGCCGACCGGGACCACCCTGCGCGTGTTCAGCCACCTGCTGTCCGAGAACGAGATGTACGTGGTCGGCGCCCCGGCCCTGGCCAAAACCTACCGCAAGGATTTCCCGGCCTCGCTGCATGGCGCTCCGATCCTGCTCCCGACCCGCAACAATGCCCTGCGCGGCAAGATCGACGACTGGTTCGAGCGCCACGCGATCCGGCCCGACGTGGTCGGGGAGTTCGAGGACAACGCCCTGCTCAACACCTTCGGCCGGCGCGGGCTCGGCCTGTTCTTCACCCCGGCGGCGCCGGTGGCCGACATCAAGATCCAGCTCGGGGCCGAGCTGGTGGGCCGGGTGCCCGAGGTGCGCGAGCACTTCTATGCGATCTCGAACGAACGCAAGATCAAGCATCCGGCGGTCGAGGCCATCCTGGCCGCCGTGCACAAGGAATCCCTCAGCGCGGAGTAGAGACGGGCCAGGTTGTACAATGCCCCTTGGCTTTGCCTTTCGTTAATACAAAACCGGTATGGAAAACATCCTATTCGTCGTTCTCGCTTTCTTCCTGGTGGCGCTGAACGGCTTCTTCGTGGCGGCCGAATTCAGTATCGTCACGCTGCGCAAGACCCGCGTGCGCGCGATCGCCAAGACCACGGGCCTGCGCGGACGCATCCTGGCCAAGGTCCACGGCCAGCTCGACGCCTACCTGTCGGCGTGCCAGCTCGGCATCACCCTGGCCTCGCTGGGCCTGGGCTGGGTCGGCGAACCGGCCTTCGCCAGCCTGCTCGAGCCGGTGTTCGCCTTCGTTGGCGTCACCTCCGAAGAACTGATCCACGGCGTATCGTTCGTCGTCGCCTTCTCGGTGATCTCCTTCCTGCACATCGTGGTCGGCGAACTGGCGCCCAAGTCGCTGGCGATCCGGCTGCCGGAATCGGTGGCCCTGTGGTGCGCCATGCCGCTGTACGGCTTCTACTGGGCGATGTACCCGGCGATCTACGTCCTCAACGCCAGCGCCAACACGGTGCTGCGCATGGCCGGCCTGGCCGGCGCCGGCGGCCACGACACCCATTACTCGCTCGACGAGCTCAAGCTCATCCTGCGCACCAATACCAACACCACCACGCCGGGCGAGAAGATCACCCAGGACGACCGCAACATCCTGGCCCAGTCGCTCGACTTCAGCACGCTGCAGATCTCCGAGCTGATGCGGCCGATCAACGAGGTCAGCGCCCTGTACGCCAGCCGCTCGCTGGAAGAGAACCTGGAAACCGTGCGCCGCAACCGCTTTTCGCGCTACCCGTATTTCGACGAGGAAGGCGAAGAGGTGCTGGGCATCATCCACCTGAAGGACCTGTATTTCGCCCTGCAGGCGGGCCGCCCGGTCACCGACCTGACGCAGTTCCTGCGCCCGGTCGAGTCGATCTCGGCGCGCACCCCGGCCCAGGACATCTTCCGGCGCTTCCGCGGCGGCGCGCCGCACTTCGCCCTGATCGGAGAGAAGGGCAAGCGCCCGGTCGGTTTCGTCACCCTGGACAATCTGCTGGGAGCGATGGTGGGCGAGATCCGCGACGAGTTCCGGATGAACGAAAACGACTGGCTCAAACAGACGGACGGCACCTATATCGGCAAGGCCAGCCTGCCGATCTTCTCGCTCGAGCGCCTGCTCGGCATCGACATCGACAACGAGCAGATGGGGCTGGAAGACGTGGAATCGGTCGGCGGCCTGCTGATGGAAAAACTGGGCGATATCCCGAAGCAGGGCCAGCGCATCGAATTCCCGCAGTTCGACGTCGTGGTGAAAAAGATGAATGGGCCGCGCATCTTGCTGGTCAAAGTCATACCACAACTGACCCGCGCAAATGAGCACGACGAACGCGATTGATGTGTTTATAGCCTCATTGCATGACCGCTTTTGCTGACTTTGTAGCTGAAAAATGTTATTTTCAGTTCATGGTCTGCCGTATACCAATGAGAAGGCATAAATGTCCGTCAAGACTCGCAACAATGTCCACGTGACCGGCCAGGGCGCGGCCACGATGGTGTTTGTCCACGGTTTCGGTTGCGACCAGACCATGTGGCGCTTTCTCGCGCCCGCCTACCAGGACCGCTTCCGCGTCATCACCTATCACCTGACGGGCTGCGGCGGCTCCGACCTGGCGGCCTACGACCGCGCGCGGTATGCCTCGCTGCACGGCCATGCCGACGACCTGCTCGAGATCGTCGAGGAGTTCGCCACCGGGCCGGTCGTGGTGGTCGGCCACTCGGTCAGCGCCATGATCGGCATGCTGGCCACCATCGCGGCGCCCGGGCGCTTCGCGGCCCAGGCGATGATCGGCCCATCGCCCTGCTACATCAACGATGGCGACTATGTCGGCGGCTTCAGCCGCGAAGACATCGGCGAGCTGCTCGACACCATGGAAGCGAACTACCTGGGCTGGACGCAGAGCCTGGCCCCGGCCATCATGGGCGCTCCCAACCGTCCCGACCTGCGCGAGGAACTGACCAACAGCTTCTGCCGCAACGATCCCGAGATCGCGCGCCACTTCGCCTGCGTCACCTTCCTGTCCGACCACCGGCCGGACGTGGCCAGGTCGACGGTCCCGGCCCTGGTCCTGCAGTGCAGCGACGACCTGATCGCACCGCGCACGGTCGGCGAATGGCTGCACCGGAACCTGCCCAACAGCAGCCTGGCCGTGATCGACAACGTCGGCCACTGCCCTCACATGAGCGCGCCGACCGCCAGTACACGCGCGATCGACGTCTTTCTTGCGCAGACCTTGCGCTAGCCTTTGATGAACGCCGCCCTGCCCGCTGTCGACTCCTTTTACGAGCAGGCCGCGTGCGCTCTGCTGGCGACCGATGCCGACGGCATGATCGTGCGCGCCAACGCGACTATCCACGCCTGGCTCGGCATGCAGGACGATGCGCTGGTCAGCAAGCTGCGCTTTTGCGACCTGCTGTCGGTCGGCGCCCGCCTGTTCCACCATACCCGCTGCGTGCCGCTGCTGGAGCGCGAGGGCGCAGTGAACGAGGTCCAGGTCGACCTGATCTCCACCGACGGCCGGCACCTGCCGGTGCTGCTCAACATCGTGCGCCGATCCGGGCCCGATGGCGGCCACCTGGACCACTGGGCCGTGTTCAGGTCGAGCGGGCGCCACGCCTATGAGCACGCCCTGCTCGGCGCGCGCAAGGTGGCCGAGGAAGCGCTCGAGGCGCAGCGCGCGGCCGACCTGCAGCTGAAGGCGCTGAACCTGCAGCTGACCGCGGCCGACCACCGCAAGGACGAGTTCCTGGCCACCCTGTCGCACGAGCTGCGCAACCCGCTGGCGCCGATGCGCAGCGCGGTCGACGTCTTCAAGCTCAAGTATGGAAACATTGGTGACGAGCGGCTGCTGCAGGCCTTCGATCGCCAGTTGCGTCATCTGACGCGGCTGGTGGACGACCTGATGGACGTTTCGCGCATCACCCAGAACCGGATGCAGCTGCGGCGCGCGCCGGTCGACCTGACGCCGCTGGTGCGCGGCGCGGCCCAGGACATGGCGCCGGCCATGGCGGCGGCGCGCCACACGTTGCGGCTGTCGGTCGACGATGCGCCGCTGGTGGTCGACGGCGACGCCACGCGCCTGGCGCAAGTCGTCATCAACCTGCTGACCAATGCCGCCAAGTACACCCCTGACGGTGGCCTGATCGAAGTCGAGCTCACTTGCGCGGACGGCCACGCCGAACTGCGCGTGCGCGACAACGGCATCGGCATCCCGTCCGACGCGCTGGGCGCGGTCTTCAGCATGTTCGCCCAGCTCGAACCGGCCCTCGATCGTGCGAGAGGCGGGCTGGGCATCGGGCTGGCGCTGGCGCGCGGCATCGTCGACCTGCATGGCGGCGAGATCCGGGTCGACAGCGCCGGGACCGGCCTGGGCAGCGTGTTTACGCTGCGCCTGCCGCTGGTGGCCGGCTGCGCGGAGCAAGAAGAAACGAAGGTGCCGGCCGCGCTGGTCTCGCCCAAGCGGGTGCTGGTGGTGGACGACAATTTCGATACCGCCGAGACCATGTCGCTGGCGCTGGAACTGTTCGGCTGCGAGACACGCATGGCCCACACTGCGACCGCGGCGCTGGAACTGGCGGCCGAATTCACGCCCGACGTCGCTCTGCTCGACATCGGCCTGCCCGACTACAACGGTTACGAGCTCGCACGGCGCCTGCGCGCCCTGCCCAGCGGCCTTTCCACGACACTGATCGCCGCCACCGGCTGGGGCCAGGACAAGGACCGGACGCTGGCGCTGGACGCGGGATTCGACCATCATCTGACCAAACCGATCGATTTCGAGCAGCTGCGCCTGCTGCTACGATAAGCACACATCCACCTCGAACACGAACCATGACCTTCCCGTTTTCAGTGCCGGCCCGGCTGGCGGCCGGCCTGCTGTGCCTGGCCGCGTCGATGCACCTGGACACGGCGGCCGCCTGCGAACGGCGCTATCCCGACGCCAACGGCGATGACCGCACCCGCCACGTCGCCCTGTCGGCGCGCTGGACCGACGCACAGATCCTGCAGAACCTGCGGCTGCAGATCGACCGCGCCGAGGTCAAGCAGACCGAGAGCAAGGACGCGCGCAAGACGGAATATGGCTACTTCGGGCGCACGGTGACGATCACGCGCTCGGTCAAGGACGGCGTCGAGGTGCAGCTGCTGGAAAAAGGCAGGGACAAGCTGGTATGGAAGCTGGGCAGCTGCTGAGCTGCTAGCCCTGAGCGACGTCCTCGTCATGCTTGACGATGGGATCCTCGGTCCCGGTCCATTCGCTCATCAGCGAGTAGCCGACCGCCAGCAGCACCGGCCCGATGAACATGCCGACGAAGCCGAAGGCGATCACGCCGCCCAGCACCCCGAGCAGGGTCAGCAGGAACGGCAGGCTGCTGCCGCGGCTGATCAGCATTGGCCGCACGACGTTGTCGACGCCGCTGATCAGGACCGTGCCCCAGATCGCCATGAAGATCGCCCAGCCGGTCTCGCCATGGGCGAACAGCCACACGGTGGCGCCGCCCCACACCAGCGGCGGACCGAGCGGGATCAGGGACGTCAGGAACACCAGCACCGACAACAGCGGCACCGCCGGCACGCCGGCAATCGCAAACCCGACCGCCGCCACCAGCGCCTGGGCCAGCGCGGTGCCCAGCAGGCCGTACATCACGCCGCGCACGGTCTGGCTGACCGTGTGCTGGATCGACTCGGCGCCCTCGCCCATCACCTTGCGCATCGTCACCGCGATCACAGCCAGCAGCGCATTCCCGTCGCGGTACAGGAAGAAGCTGACGAAGGCCGCCAGGCTCATCTGCACGACGCCGGTGCCGAGCATGATGCCGCCCGCCACCAGCCAGTGGCGCGCCGGTTCCAGCATGCGCTGGGCCAGGGACAGCATCTGCTCGCGGCTGGCGATCAGCTCGTGCAGGTAGTCGACCAGCGTGGGGCCGACCAGGGGAATGTCGGCCAGCCAGGCGGGCGGCGCCAGCTCGCGGTGCTCGATCAGCTGCCGCACTTCGCCAAAGCCGCGCGCCACGTCGTCGGCCAGGTTGTAGGCCACCATCGACAGCGGGATGATGAACAGCAGGGTCAGGGTGAGCGTCATCGTCAGCGCCGCGACGGTACGCTGCCCGCGCAGCTCGCGCAGCAGGCGCAGGTACAGGGGCCAGGTCGAGATGGCGACCGCGGCGGCGAACAGGATGGCCGGCAGGAAGGGACGCAGGACGTAGAGGCAGCCCAGCGTCAGCAGGATGACGATGGCGATGCGGGTGTAGTTTCTTCCGGGTCGCGCTTGCATGCCGTCCTGAATGAATGATGTTTACATCATCATAGCAGTTGGCGCAGGTCGTGGGCGATCAGCGCGGGGCCCTGGCCGTGGCGCACGAACAGGCGCAGGCGGCCCTGCTTGTCGAACACGAAGCTGCCGGCCGTGTGGTCCACCGTGTAGCTGCCCGGGTCGGCCCCCGGCACCTTGGCGTAGAACACCTTGAATTCCTTGGCCACCCTGGCCGTCGCGGCGGCGTCGCCGACCAGGCCGATGAAGCGCTTGTCGAAGGCCGGCACGTAGTGCGACAGCAGCTCCTGGGTGTCGCGCTCGGGGTCGACGGTGATGAACAGCACCTGCACGTCGTCGCTCGCGGGGCCCAGTTCCTTCATCACGGTGGCCATCTCGGCCATCGTGGTCGGGCAGACGTCGGGGCACTGGGTGTAGCCGAAGAAGATCACCACCACCTTGCCCTTGAAATCCTCCAGGGTGCGCGGCTTGCCGGTATGGTCGGTGAGCGCGAAACCCCTGGCGTAGTCGACGCCCGTGACGTCGGTGTTATGGAAGGCCGGTGGCGCACTTCCCAGCTTCGCGCCCAGTTTGTCGCAACCGCTTGCCAGCAACGCGACGGCCGTGAATCCCAATACGCCCAGGAGTTTCTTCATTTTTTGACCCGCTATGTCAGAACTTGAAGTAATGGTCGACCAACAATGCCGCGAACAGCAGCGACAGGTAGACGATCGACCAGGTAAAGGTCTTGCGCGCCGCCATGTCGCTGTAGTTACGGTGCACGCGCCATGCGTGGCGCAGGAAGATGGCGTTGAGCGGCACCGCGGCCGCCAGGTAGATCAGGCCGCTCATGCCGACCGCGAACGGCAGCAAGGTGGTCGCGGCCAGGCCGATCGTGTACAGCCATACCTGCAGGCCGGTGAATTTCATGCCGTGGGTGATCGGCAGCATCGGCAGGCCCGAACGGGCGTAGTCGTCGCGGCGGACCATGGCCAGCACCCAGAAATGCGGCGGGGTCCACATGAAGATGATCAGGACCAGCAGCCAGGCTTCCATCGGCACCTCATTGGCCACCGCGGCCCAGCCCAGCGCCGGCGGCATCGCCCCCGACAGGCCGCCGATCACGATGTTCTGCGAGGTGTTCGGCTTGAGCAATAAGGTATAGATGAAGGCATAGCCGACGAAGGTGACGAAGGTCAGCCACATGGTCAGCGGATTGACGAAGGCGTACAGGATGACCATGCCCAGGCCGCCCAGCAGCAGCGAGAAGGTGATCGTCTGCGACTGGCTCAGCTCGCCCGAGGCGGTGGCGCGGCGCGCGGTGCGCGCCATGCGCGCGTCGACCTCGGCCTCGACCAGGCAGTTCACCGCGAAGGCGGCCGCCGCCAGCAGCCAGATGCCAACGGTACCGGCAACCAGCGTCTGCCACCGCGGGAAGCCGTCGGTGGCGAGGAACATCCCGATCACGGCGCAGAACACCGCCAGCTGCGTCACGCGCGGCTTGGTCAGGGTCCAGTATTGCGAGAACCGGCTCGGAGGCTTGTGGATGGCGGTCTGGGTCGTCATTTAGGGTGCTTGCTGGCGCAGCAATGGATCGGCAAATTCGGGCGCCGGAGTGGCGCGGGCCGCGTCGAGTTGGAACTTCACCCGGTAGTTTAACATGGTCACCAGAATGACAAGCAGGGCGGCCCCGGCGTTATGCATGACGGCGATCGCCAGCGGGAAGTCGAAATACACGGTGGCGATGCCGGTGAACAGCTGCACGACCATCACCAGCAGCAGGCGGCGCGCGGTCGTGCCGACTTCCGGCAGACGCCAGGCGCGCCAGGCCGCCAGGCCCAGCACCAGCACCACCGCCAGCGCGAACGCCCGGTGCACCCAGTGGATCGCCACCAGGGCCGAGAACGGTAAATAGTGGCCTTCCCTGGTCATGCCCAGCTCGCGCCACAGGTGGAAGCCGTGCTCGAAGTCGAGGTCCGGCACCAGCGCGCCCTGGCACAGCGGGAAGGTGTCGCAAGCCATGGTGGCGTAGTTGGTACTCACCCACCCGCCGAGCGCGATCTGGGTGACCAGCACCACCGCCGCCAGCAGCGCCAGGCGCCGCAAGCCGCGCAGGCGGCGCACCAGGTTTTCCCCACGCGCCAGCGGCGGCGGTTTCAGCAGATAGTCTTCGCGGCAGCCCATCCAGACCAGCATCGCCAGCAGCATCATGCCCAGCAACAGGTGGATGGTGACGATCACCGGCTGCAGCTTGAGCGTGACGGTCCAGGCGCCGAAGGCGCCCTGCACCAACACCGAGGCCAGCAGCGCCAGCGGCATGCCCGGCTTGAACACCTCGTTATGGGTGCGGCGCCATTGCTTGACCGACGTGAACAGCAGCGCCAGGATCAGCGCGCCGATGCCCATCGCCAGGTAGCGGTGGATCATCTCGATCCACGCCTTGGCGACGGTCACCGGGCCGGTCGGCATCGCCGCTTCGGCGGCGGCGATGTGTTCATGGGCCAGGAAGGGATTGGCTTCGCCGTAGCAGCCCGGCCAGTCCGGGCAACCGAGGCCCGAGTCGGTCAGGCGGGTGAAGCCGCCGAACACGATCAGGTCGAAGGTGAGAAAGACCATCACCCACACCAGCTTGCGGTATTTATTGGGGTCGGCCGACATCCAGACGATCGCCAGCGGCAGGCTGGCGACGAGCAGGCCCATCAGGAGCAGGTGAAGCAGTGAAGACAGGTCCATGTGTTTCTTTAACTGTGACTGTAAAGCGCAACCTTGAAGGCTCAGCCGATGGACGAGGCTTTGAGCAGCTTGGCGATGTCCTTGTAGACGCGGCCCGGTTCCGGCTGATAAGGGAAGCGCATCATGAGGTTGCCGAGCGGGTCGATCAGGTAGATGTGGTCGCCCATCTTCTGGCCGGACTCGACCGGCAGCCATTGCGCCACCGTTGCGGCGGGCGCGCGCAGCAATTCCATGCCGTCGTACTCGCGCATCAGCACGGTATCGAGCGGCTCGTTATCGGTGATCAGCCAGACGCGCTCCATGCGGTCCATGTTCTTGCCCTGCATGGTGCGCCACTGGCGCATCGCGTACAGCTGGCGCTGGCATTCCTCGTCGCAGGCGCCGCCGCCGACGCGCAGCATCACCCACTTGCCCTTCAGGTCGGCCAGGGTGCGTGGCTTGCCGTCGAGCGTGGTGGTGGCCATCTCGGGAATCGGCAAGGTACGCGCGTCGAGGATGGTGCCGTAATTGGTGCGGCCATCCGGCTTGACGATATAGAACGTGATGTAGGACACGATGATCGGCAGCGCGCAGACCAGCAGTACCAACAGCAGTTTCATGCGGCCGCGGCGGCGCGCCGTCTCGGGGGCTTGGGGGTCAGCGAGTTGTTCTTGAGCCACGTCGGAATCCCGTTATCACATAAAAAAGTAGGGCCAGCGCCGCCAGTGCATACCACTGGAAGGCGTAGCCGCGGTGTTTGTCGATGCCCGCATCGGGCGCAGGCCAGTCGCGGGCGAGCGCATCGCGCCGGCCGGCGGCCCGGGTCTGCTGCACCAGGAAAGGCTGCATCTTCAGCCCACTGGCCGCGGCGAGCGCCTCGGGGGTCAGGTTCTGGACCATGGCCCCGGGCGCCAGCGGCGGCCCCTCGCCCAGCTCCATCACCTTGCCGGCGCCCGCGACGATCCTGCCCTTGAGCAGGAGCGGGCCGGCGGGCGTGGCGAACGCGGGCAGCTTGCCATATTCGGCCCCGGCGGGCCGCGGCAGCCACCCACGCAGCACCAGCACGTGCATGTCCGAACCCGCTATTTTAAACGGCATTGCGAGATAAAACCCGGACTGGCTTCCCATCGGCCGATTGGCGAGGAAGACCGGCCAGCCGGTGACGAATTCTCCCTGCAGGCGCACGCTGCGGAATTCATCTTCCGGGCCGGGCTGTGCAGAAGGGGTAAGGTCGAGCGGAGGTTCGGCGGCGCGCGCCAGCTGGCGCGCCTGCAGTTCGGTTTTATGGGCGGCCCGGCCCTGTTGCCAGTTGCCGAGCAGAATGCCAATGATGGCCACGACCAGGGCCGCGGCGAAGGCCACGGGGCGAAAACGGAAGCCGAACCGCATTACAATGAAGCCTCAACCTTTCGCAGGTCCACCATGAAAATCTTCGTCGCCATCGCCTTCGTCCTGATCCTGGCCAGCCTTGGGTCGGCCCTGTTCTTCCTGATGCGCGACAAGGGGCGCAGCAACCGCACCGTCAATGCGCTGGCGCTGCGGGTCGGTTTGTCGATCGTGCTGTTTCTTTGCTTGCTGGCGGCGCACCAGCTGGGGTGGATCGCACCGACCGGCTTGCGCTGAACCTTACAACCAATACACGACCACGTACAGCCCCAGCCACACCACGTCGACGAAGTGCCAGTACCACGCGGCGCCTTCGAAGCCGAAGTGGTTATCGGCCGTGAAATGCCCTTTCATCACGCGGTACAGGATCACCGCCAGCATGATCGCCCCCATCGTCACGTGGAAGCCGTGGAAGCCGGTCAGCATGAAGAAGGTCGAGCCGTAGATGCCCGAGGTCAGCTTCAGGTTCAGGTCCCGGTAGGCGTGCATGTATTCGTAGACCTGGAAGCCCATGAACACCGCGCCCAGCAGGATGGTGGCGGCCAGCCAGAACGCGGTCCTGGCGCGATGGCCGGCGCGCAGCGCGTGGTGGGCGATGGTCAGCGTCACGCCCGAGGTCAGCAGCAGCGCGGTATTGATGGTCGGGATCGGGAACGGTCCCATGGTGCGGAAGCCGTCGACGATATTGGCCGGACCGGTATTGCCCCACTGCGCCGAGAAGTCGGGCCACAGGATCTGGTGGTCGAGGTCGGCCAGCCAGGGCATCGAGATCACGCGCGCATAGAACAGCGCGCCGAAGAAGGCGCCGAAGAACATCACCTCCGAAAAAATGAACCAGCTCATCGACCAGCGGTAGGACAGGTCGATGCGCTTGCCGTACAGGCCCGATTCGGATTCGCGGATCGCGTCGCCGAACCAGAAGTACAGCACCACCAGCATGGCGGCGATGCCGGCCAGGCACACGGCCGGCGCCCACGACATGCTGTTGACCCAGCCGGACGCGCCGGTCATCGTCACCAGCATCGAGAGGCCGGCCAGCAGCGGCCAGCGCGATGGGCCGGGGACGTAGTAGTAAGGCGCGGCGCCTGGGGAAGTCACTGGTGACGAACTCATGTCTATCTCCTCTGTGATTCTATGATTGTTGCGTCTATGTTGCCGACACTGCGAACCGCACCGCCAGCATGATCAGTCCGATGAAGATCGCTACCCCGATCAGCCCGGCGATGATCACGTGCACCGGGTTCAGGTTGGCGGCATCGCTCTCGTAATCCCTGCTCTTGCGCACGCCGAAGAAGGACCAGAACACGGCCTTCATGGTGGCGAGAAAATTCGCCTTGCGCTGGTGTGGCTTATCCATTCTTCGCCGATCCAGGCGGCGCTGCCGCCGCCTTGAACGCGCCGCCGATCTCGAAGAAGGTGTACGACAGCGTGATGTTCTTCACTTCGCGCGGCAATTTGGGATCGATGAAGAACACCACCGGCATCTGGCGCGCCTCGTTCGCCGCCAGCGTCTGCTCCTGGAAGCAGAAGCACTCCACCTTCATGAAGTGCGGCGTGGCCGATTGCGGCGCATAGCTCGGGATCGCCTGGGCCTTGACCGCCCTGCCCTGGGTATTGACCACCTCGTACATCACGGTGGCCAGCTCGCCCGGGTGCACGTCGATGCTGCGCGTGGTCGGGCGGAAGCGCCATGGCCCCTGCGAATTGCCGTCCAGCTCGATCGTGATCGTGCGCGATGTATCCACCTGGGTGTTGGTCGGCGCCGCCACGAACTCGCCCTTCTGGGTCAGCACGTTGATGCCGAGCACCTCGCAGACCTGGCGGTACACCGGTATCAGCGCGTAGCCGAAGCCGAACATCCCGATCGCCACCACCACCAGCTTGCCGAGCATCGTGCGATTCAAGCGTAGCAACTTGCTGCTCATGGCCGGCCTCAGCTCAGCAAGGTGAACTTGACGAACACGCTGGCGAAGAAGAACAGCGCCAGGCCGCCCACCCACAGGGCGGTCCGCAGATTATTGGGCTTGCGCGGGCTCATCATTTCACCAGCGGCGGATGCTCGAAGGTGTGGAAGGGCGCCGGGCTCGGCACGGTCCACTCCAGGCCCTCGGCGCCTTCCCACGGTTTCGCGGGCGCCTTGGCGCCGCCGCGGATGGTCGGCAGCACCACCGCGAACAGGAAGTACACCTGGCTGAAACCGAAGCCGAAGGCGCCGATCGACACGATCATATTGAAATCGGTGAACTGCACCGCATAATCGGCATAGCGGCGCGGCATGCCGGCCAGTCCCAGGAAGTGCATCGGGAAGAAGGTGATGTTGAACGTGATGAGCGACAGCCAGAAGTGGATCTTGCCGCGGCCTTCAGGATACATATGGCCGGTCCATTTCGGCGCCCAGTAGTAGAAGCCGGCGAACAGCGCGAACAGCGAACCGGCCACCAGCACGTAGTGGAAGTGGGCCACCACGTAATAGGTGTCGTGCACCTGGATGTCGATCGGGGTCACGGCCAGGATCAGGCCGGTGAAGCCGCCCATCGTGAACACGAAGATGAAGCCGACCGCGAACAGCATCGGGGTCTCGAAGGTCATCGAGCCCTTCCACATGGTGGCGACCCAGTTGAACACCTTCACGCCGGTCGGCACCGAGATCAGCATGGTGGCGTACATGAAGAACAGCTGCGAGGTCACCGGCATGCCGGTGGTGAACATGTGGTGAGCCCAGACGACGAACGACAGGATGGCGATCGAGGCGGTGGCGTACACCATCGAGGCATAGCCGAACAGGGGCTTGCGCGCAAAGGCCGGAATGATCTGCGAAACGATGCCGAAGGCCGGCAGGATCATGATGTAGACCTCGGGGTGGCCGAAGAACCAGAAGATGTGCTGGTACATCACCGGGTCGCCGCCGCCGGCCGCGTTGAAGAACGAGGTGCCGAAGTGGCGGTCGGTCAGCGTCATCGTGATGGCGCCTGCGAGCACCGGCATCACGGCGATGAGCAGGTAGGCGGTGATCAGCCAGGTCCAGCAGAACATCGGCATCTTCATCAGGGTCATGCCCGGTGCGCGCATGTTCAGGATGGTGACGATGATGTTAATGGAGCCCATGATCGACGAGGCGCCCATGATGTGCATGGCAAAGATCGCCATGTCCATGCCGACGCCCATCTGGGTCGACAGCGGGGCATACAGGGTCCAGCCGGCGGCGGTGGCGCCGCCCGGCACCAGGAAGGAACCGGCCAGCAGCAGCGCGGCCGGCGGCAGCAGCCAGAACGAGAAGTTGTTCATGCGCGCGAACGCCATGTCCGAGGCGCCCACCTGCAGCGGCAGCATCCAGTTGGCGAAGCCGACGAAGGCCGGCATGATCGCGCCGAACACCATCACCAGGCCGTGCATGGTGGTGAGCTGGTTGAAGAATTCGGGACGCACGAATTGCAGGCCGGGCTGGAACAGTTCGGCGCGGATCATCAGCGCCAGCACGCCGCCCGAGAGCAGCATGACGAACGAGAACCATAGATAAAGGGTGCCGATGTCCTTGTGGTTGGTGGCGAACAGCCAGCGGCGCCAGCCGTGTGGATGCTCGTGGTGTTCGTCGTGGGCGTGGTCGTGGCCGTGCGCGTGGTCGTGGTCGATCGTCGTGGTGCTCATGTCGTTACCCCTGCATTATTTGCGTGCGGCCAGGACTTCGGCCGGTTGAACGATATTTTCCGCAGCCTTGTTCGACCAGGTGTTGCGGGTATAGGTGATCACCGCGGCGATCTCGGTATCGGACAACTGTTTCCAGGCCGGCATCTCGGTCGGGAATTTGCCGGACTTCTGACCGTTGAGCAGGATGTCGATCTGGTGCTTCTTGTCGCCCAGCACGTTCGGCGAACCGTCCAGCGCCGCGAAGGCGGCCGGCACGCCCTTGCCGTTGGCCTGGTGGCAGGCCACGCAGTTGGCGGCGTAGACCTGCTCGCCGCGGGTTTTCAACTCGTCGATGGTCCAGGTCTTGGTCGGATCGTCGGCCAGGGCCGCCATTTCCTTCTTCTTGCCCTCGACCCAGGCGGTGTACTCGGCGTCGGTCACCACGCGCACGACGATCGGCATGAAGGCGTGGTCCTTGCCGCACAGCTCGACGCAGTTGCCGCGGTAGACGCCGGTCTTCTCGGCGCGGAACCAGCCGTCGCGCACGAATCCGGGGATGGCGTCCTGCTTGATCGCGAACGCCGGAATCGTCCAGGCGTGGATCACGTCGTTGGCGGTGAACACCATGCGGATTTTCTTGTTCACCGGGACCACCATCTCGTTGTCGACTTCGAGCAGGTAGTTGTCGGTGCGCGCCTCGGTGGGCTTGACGCCCGGCTCGCCGATCTGGGAGCGCGGGGTGGCCAGGTTCGAGAGGAAGGAGATGCCTTCGCCCTCGCCTTTCAGGTAATCGTAGCCCCACTTCCACTGCATGCCGGTGGCCTTGATGGTCAGATCGGCGTTCGAGGTGTCCTTCAGGGCGACAACGGTCTTGGTCGCGGGCAGCGCCATGCCGATGACGATCAGAAACGGCACCACGGTCCAGGCGATCTCGACGGCGGTGGATTCGTGGAAGGTCGCGGGCTTGTGGCCCAGGGATTTACGGTGCTTGAACACCGAATAGAACATGACGCCGAACACGCCGACGAAGATCACCAGGCAAACGATCATCATCCAGTTGTGCAGGGAATAGATGTCGGCGCCAACTTGTGTGACGGGGGCCTGCATATTGAGCTGGTGCTCGAGAGGCCGGCCCGTGATCGGCTGTTGCTGCTGCGCCAAGGCTGGCGTGGCGCTGCCTGCTGCGAGTACGGCAAGGCCGTAGAGCACGGCCTGAAGTCGCGTTGCATATGTCATGTATGTCCCCAACCACCCTAAAAATAAGAATATTTTTAAACGGGCCCAGCAATTTCGTGAACGAACCGTGCCCGCTCCTACTGATCGCAGAGGGCTTGCCGGGTCGTCCCGCGAAATTGCGCTGCGGAATGGTGGGAAACCATCTCGCCCACCTGGCAATACGTTGCTGCCAGGACCGGGCGACTCTACGACTGCTGCAATTCTTTTTTCTACTTTTCGTCCGAATCTGCCGCTTTTTTAAGCGATTCTATTGGCCGGACGAAAAAAATAGCAATTGATTATATCTAAAGCACTAATTTTTATTCAAGGAAAATCGGCCTTGTTAGCAACTATGCCATGCAAGCGGAATATCAGGGCTTGCGCGGCTGGAAGCGCACGATCGATTCCCCGGAGGTGGTGGTGCGCGGCGCCGGGCGGAAGGCGTGCCCATAGATGACTTCGAATGTCAGGGCAAGCTTGCCGTCCGGGCGGCGCTGCGCCTCGAGGGCGTCGAGCATGCGCTGCCAGGCCGCGCGGCCGATCAGGCCACGGCGGCGCGATTCGAGCGGATTGCCGCCCAGCGCCCGCACGTCCGCCAACAGGGCCTGCGGCGTGTCGTAGGTGACGGTGATGCGTTCCATGTCCATCACGGGCGTCGAGAAACCGGCTGCGACCAGCTGGTCGCCGAAGTCGTGCATGTCGACGAAGGGCAAGGTGTGCGGGTAGGCGTCGAGCGCGGCGAAGGCGGTGCGCAGCTCGGTGAAGGTGTCCGGGCCGAAGCAGGAAAACATCAGCAGCCCTTCCACCCGCAGCACACGGCGCCATTCGGCGAACACGCGGTCGGGCAGCGGGTGCCAGTGCAGCGCCAGGTTCGACCACAGCAGGTCGAGCGAGTTCGCCCCGAACGGCAGGTTGCCATAGTCGCCGCACAGCACGTCGACACCGGCCTTGGCCGGCATCAGGCGGGTCAGCAACTGGTTCAGCGCGCCGACCTGGGCTACCGGCCCCCTGGCCGCCCGCGCCATGGCACCTGCTCCGTCGAGACCCAGGATCTGGGCGGCCGGATAGGTTTTCTGCAACAGGACCAGGTCGGCGCCGGCGCCGCACCCCGCGTCCAGCACCTGCTTCGGAACGAGTTTCACGAGGCCCAGGCGCTCGTGCATGCGTTCGGCGATCTCGCGGCGCAGGAAGTCCGATGGCGCGATGCGCTCGGGACGCGCGAACAGCGCGCGCACGCGGGACAGGTCGATCGGGGCGCTCAGCCTGGACGAGGATTGAGGAGAAGCCATGGGATGCAAGTCGAGATGAGATAATGTTGGCAGTTTAACCGGTTGTGGGAAGTCGAGCCGATGCTGGACCTTCGCGCACTGCCCGGCCGCCTGCTGGGCGCCATGCTGCCATCGGCCTGCGCCTTGTGCGCAGGCTACTCGGGTCACGCCGTGTGCGCGGCTTGCGAGCAGGCCTACGTCCTGCCCGTGACGCGCTGCCCGTGCTGCGCCAATCCGGTCGGCGCGCTTGATCTCGGCCGGCAATGCGGCGCCTGCCTGGCGGACCGGCCCGCCTTCGACGCCACCGTGGCCGCCTGCGATTACGCGGCGCCGCTCGACAGCCTGGTGATGCAGCTGAAATTCGGCGCCCAGCTGGCGCTGGCGCCGTGGATGGCGCGGGTGCTGCACGATGCCGTCGCACAGGCGTGCCTGGCGTTGCCGGATGTGCTGTGTCCCGTGCCATTGGGCCCCGCCCGCCTGGTCGAGCGCGGCTACAACCAGGCGCTCGAGGTGGCGCGGCCGCTGGCCCGCGCCCTGCGCGTGGCGCTAGCGCCACGGCTCTTGCAGCGGGTGCGGGAAACACAGGCGCAATCGAATGCGGCGCCGGGAGAGCGCAAGAAGAATGTGCGCGGGGCGTTCGGCGTGGACGCCGCGTGCGACGTGCGCGGACGCCATGTGGGCGTGGTCGACGACGTCATGTCGAGCGGACATACGCTCGACGAAGTCGCGACCGTCCTGAAACGGGCTGGCGCCGCGCGCGTCACGAACTTCGTGTTCGCGCGCACGCCGCCGCATGCATGAACTATCACTGAGATCACCGAGATCACCGACATCACTGAGGAGAAGTACCTTGTTTCACGTCGTCCTGGTCGAACCAGAAATCCCGCCGAATACCGGCAATGTGATCCGCCTGTGCGCCAACGCCGGCGCCCAGCTGCACCTGATCGAACCGCTCGGTTTTCCGCTGGACGACGCCAAGATGCGCCGCGCCGGTCTGGATTACCACGAGTACGCCGATATGAAGGTGCACAAGGATTGGGACGCCTTCCTCGAGGAGGTCAAGCCGGACCAGTCGAGAATGTTCGCGCTCACCACGCATGGTTCGTCGCCGTTCGCCGAGGCCAGTTTCCGGCCGGGCGACGTGTTCGTGTTCGGGCCGGAGTCGCGCGGCCTGGCGCCGGCGTTTCGCGAGACCTTCCCGCCTGGCCAGCGCATCCGGCTGCCGATGCGCCCCGACAACCGCAGCCTGAACCTGTCGAACACGGTGGCGATCGTGGTATACGAGGCCTGGCGGCAGAACGGTTACCAGGGCGGGGCTTAGGTTCGGGTGCAGTTCGACTCGTTCGGGGGCGGTTCGATGCTGATGGCAATCGGATCGCTGGACGGGAAGGTCTCCCTTAGCGCTTCGTCGAGCGCGCTGTCGTCGTGGTCCTGGCCTGCGAGCGGCGGCTCGGCGCTGGCAGGTTTTTTGTCCGGCATCACCGGCACAGTGGGCTTGTTGGTCATGGTCGTTGCTTCCGCCTTGCCATCTGGGGTTATAGCGGAAGAGTGGTAGATGCTGCCCTTGCCTGGCTTGACGCCTTCGCCGATACGAGCCAAGCTCGCTCGGCATCATAGGCTCGACATACTTGCGCCAGCATCGGTATCACAGCTTCCCACTCTTCGATTACTCCAGCCTTTCAGCTGCCTCAGAAACCGAGACTGCTCAGTCCTGGATGATCGGCCGGACGGGGGCCGCTGGCGTCCCACAGCAGCTTACGTTCGTCAGCGTCGATCGGATGCTCGTTGATGCAGGCGTGACGGTGATGCATCAAGCCATTCTCATCGAACTCCCAGTTTTCATTGCCGTAGGCACGATGCCACTGGCCGGAATCGTCACGATACTCGTACGCAAAACGCACCGCAATGCGCGCGCCGTCAAAGGCCCACAACTCCTTCACCAGGCGGTAATCCAGCTCGCGGCTCCACTTGCGTTGCAGCAGAGCGACGATGGCTTCGCGACCCTGGGCGAACTCGGCGCGATTACGCCACCAGCTGTCTTCGGTATAAGCGAGCGCGACTTTTTCCGGATCGCGGGTATTCCAGCCGTTTTCGGCGAGCCGGACTTTTTCGATGGCGGTTTCACGGGTGAATGGTGGCAGTGGAGGACGGATAGACATGGTATTACTCCTTGATTGGTATGCAAAGATTGGTAAGCGGTGCTGCTTTCTTATTCGTACGCAGATTTATGGCTCATCACGTAAGCCCAGCCGATGGCGACTTCCTGCGTTTCTCCATGAGACATCAGGAAGCCATCTAGCGTCACCAGCCAGCCTTCTGCTGTGCGCTGGAAGCCCAGGCGCTGCACCTTCATCAGCTGATCGAACCAGGTCTGTGCAGAGGCTTGTTCAGTCGTGTTCATCGCAGCGCCTTCGTGAAGTATCAGTACGGCTTGTTCGGCAGGAATTTGCCGTCCAGCGTGATCACGGCGCGCTCGCCGCCGTCCGGATCCGCGACCTTCTGGATGTCGAGCTTGAAGTTGATGGCGCTGATAATGCCGTCGCCGAACTGCTCGTGGACCAGGGCCTTCAATGTGGTGCCGTAGATCTGCACCATCTCGTAGAAGCGGTAGATGGTCGGATCGGTCGGCACACCGCCCGGGATGCTGCCACGCAGCGGCACGGCCTGCAGCTGCCTGGCGTCGGCGGCGTCCAGACCGAGGCGGTCGGCCACCAGCTCCGCGGCTTCTTTCGACAGTGCATGCTGCCCCAGCAGCGCCGCCGTGACATAGGCCACGCGGTGGCCGGTGCCCTCGGCCAACTGGGCAAAACTCAGGTCCTTGATGGCCTTGGCGGCGAGCACGCGGGAAGTCAGGTCAACCCGGGTGTCTTGGGTCACGTTCGATTGCAGCATAATGAAGTCCTTTCAGGTCAGTAGGTAATGCGGTCAGGCGGCCTTGAGCTGCCGTGTGGATTGATAGGCCACCGTGCCGGGATGACGGGCCAGGTTGACGAATTCATTTTTCGCGCCGTCGAGGGCATTGATATCGCCGGTCTCGATGTCGTACACCCAGCCATGCAGGGCGACCTTGCCCTGTTCGAGGGCCAGGGCGACCGTAGGATGGGTACGGATGTTCGTCAGCTGCGCCACGACGTTGGCGTACACCATGGCGCTCACTTTCGCCTCTGGCGTGATGTGGGTGCGCGCTTCGTTGACGGCCTTCGCCGCATCGGCGTGGCGCAGCCAGCCGGCCACGGCAGGCAGGTGATCCAGGCATGTGCATTTGGCGATGGCGGTCATGGCGCCACAATCGCTGTGGCCGCAGACCACGATGTCGGTCACGCCCAGCACACCGACGGCGTATTCCACAGTGGCGGTAACGCCGCCCGGCTCGGAAGTGTAGGAAGGCACGATGTTGCCGGCGTTGCGGATGACGAAGACGTCGCCTGGTTGCTGCTGGGTCAGCAACTCGGGCACCACGCGGCTGTCCGAGCAGGTAATGAAGAGCGTACCTGGGCTCTGGCTCGTAGCCAGTTGCTTGAACAGGCTGGACATACCAGGGAAGACATCTGCCTGGAACTTGATTGCGCCTTGAATAAACCGTTTCATTTGATCTCACTCCCTGGTGTCGGTGTGAGTACATCTTCGGGCGTTTCTACTATTGCGTCCAAGACCTGTTTCGAATGATTGCCATAGGCAGAACCAATAGTTATGTGATGTTGCCCAGCTGTGAGCGTGGTGCATGAATGCGCCGCCTGCGGATGTTTCGGGTATCCCACGGCCACGAGTGGTCTAAAATAGCCGTCATAGGAGAAACCAGTAACAAAGTGCCGTGCAACTTCGCCTGATCCGTTATCTGTTGGCCGTGGCTGAACACGGCAATTTCACGCGTGCCGCTGAGTCTCTTCACGTCTCGCAGCCCACGCTATCGCAGCAGATCATCCAGCTCGAGGACATGCTTGGGGTTGCGTTGCTCGACCGTGGTGGGCGAACGGTGAAGGTCACCGATGCCGGCAGGGTCTATATTCAGTACGCGGAACGCGCTTTGCGCGAGCTGGAAACAGGTCGGCGTGCAATTCACGATGTGCAGGACCTGGTGCGCGGCGAGCTGCGTCTGGCAACCACGCCAACTTTTACTGCCTATCTGGTCGGTCCATTACTGGCGGCGTTTCACGCCCGTTATCCAGGGATCATGGTCCGCTTGAAAGAGATGTCCCTCGATACCATTGCAGCCGCCGTGGCTGCCGATGAGGTCGACCTGGGCATTGCATTTGCGGTCTCGCGTCCCGCTGACGACATCGAATGCGAGCCCTTGCTGTTTGAACGTCTGCATGTAGTCGTCGGTACGCAGCACAAGTTCGCTGCGCGTACGCGACCGATTACCCCAGAGATGTTAGCGACCGAACGACTGGGAGTGCTCAGCCTTGATTTTGCGACGCGTCGCCACATCGACGATTATCTTCGCTCGCTCGGCATTGCTCCGTACATTGCGATGGAAACGAATACGATCAGCGCCTTGATCGAGGTAGTGCGCCGCAGCGACATGATCACGATACTACCTCAAGCCATCGGTCTACAGCATGCTGATCTTCGCAACATAGCCATTACGCCCGAACCGCAGCCGCGCACTGCAACGTTACTGTATCGTCGCGACGTATATCGCTCTGCCGCGTCGATCGCCTTCACGGCCTTGGCCAAGCAGTCGTTCAGCAGCACGAGCTGAATGTGCGAGCGTGCTGCGCAATTTCATCGTCACGCCAGGCGGGCAGCAGGTAATAAATCGCAGTCGAGTCAGAACGGCAGGCTCCGTCCCCCTCCCTGTTCACGCGGTGTCGACTTCGGTATGTCTCCTTGAAGTGACCGCCTTCCGGATGCGGCATGAGCGACAGCAGAGAGATCAGATGGTCCGGATTGGTGTCAGGAGTCATGGCCTGTCTCAGGTCAAAGCGTCATTGTTTTCAGGAAGGTCATCGTCCGACAAAGGATCGATCCGAACTCAGGCCACGCCTTCGCGAAAGGCGCCGGCACGAAACGCCCGCGCGCAAAAGCGTTCGCCGATCAGGCGGTGCGCCTCCGCCTCGGGATGCAGCTCGTCGGGTAGAGGATACCGCGCATTGTCCTGCGAGCCGTAGAGCTCCCTGCCGTCGAGGTAGTGGATATGCGCATCGGCCGGCGCCCAGCTGCACCTGATCGAACCGCTCGGTTTTCCGCTGGTCCGGCCGGGCGACGTGTTCGTGTTCGGGCCGGAGTCGCGCGGCCTGGCGCCGGCGTTTCGCGAGACCTTCCCGCCTGGGCGGCGCATCCGGCTGCCGATGCGGCCCGATAACCGCAGCCTGAACCTGTCGAACACGGTGGCGATCGTGGTGTACGAGGCCTGGCGGCAGAACGGTTACCAGGGCGGGGCTTAGTGTTGGCTTCGGGTTAGTGCCATGGAACAGGGCCGTCGCCAGATACGGCGGCTATCCATGCGATGAGTCGTACGGCCCGTCTGCCGCAAGCAGGTCCGCGATCGCATGGTAGCCATACAGAAGCGCCAGCGCATGTGGCGTCAAGCCCGCATGCGAGACAAGATCGCGCCTCGCCCCGGCCTCGACCAGTGCACGCGCCGCATCGGCATGGCCATGCCAGACCGCGTCGTGCAAGGCGCTCAGGCCATTGTAGTCACCCTGCGCGTCGATCGCGGCCACATGACCTCCGGCGCATGGCCTTGTCAGGACGCGCACCACATCGGCGTGCCCGAAGTACGCCGCTTCATGCACGACCGTGGCCTTCATCGGACCGCAGGTCACTCGCGCGTCGGCGCCTGCATCGAGCAGCCTGCGGGCGATCTGCGCGTGGCCCATGCGCGCGGCCATGCCGAGCGGCGTGCAATCCTCGTCAGGACCGCCGATGGCGGGCGCGCGTTGGTCCAGCGGATGCCCCAGGGCGATCAGGCGCTCCACGGCTGCGAGGTCGCCCTGCGTGACTGCTGTCATCAACGCCTGGTCGCGGGTCCGCGCCGCATCGCGCGCTTCGCGTGCCTCGATCAAGCCGGCGATCGTGTCGAGGCCATCCTCGCGCGCCAGTTCGAGCGCATTCCGGCCGGCATGACCGCGCGGCGTCGTGCGTGCGCCGCAATCGAGCAACAGGCCAACGACTCCCGCGTGCTTGTGCAGGACCGCATCCATCAGCGCCGTGTGACCGATGCTGGGCGACTGCAGATCGATGAACGCACCGTGCGCCAGCAGCAGCGCCGCCACATCGGGATTGCCCGACTGCGCCGCCTTGTGCAGGGCCGTGGCGCCCATGCGCGGATCGAGCGTGTGGACATCGGCGCCTGCCGTGAGCAGAAGTTCGACGATCTGCGACTGGCCCAGGCCGGCCGCGATCATCAGCGGTGTGAAACCGTCGGGCCCGCGCCGGCTCACATCGGCGCCCCGGCCGACCAGCACGCGCACCGAATCGATGCTGCCGCTGCGAATCGCGGTGCAGATATTCATGGCGCCCCCAGCGCGCCGAGAAACTTGAGCAATTCGGCATTCAGACGGTCGGCCGCCTCGTGCTGGACCCAGTGGCCCACACCCTCGAGCCGCACCTGGCCGACGAGGCCCGGTTGTCCGCGCCGCAGTTCGGCCAACGTGGGCGTCGTCTTGTGGAAGAACTGGCACAGGCCGTCTTCCGCGCCCCAGATGTAGAGGGATGGCTGCCGGATGACGGCGCCCTTGAACGCGGAGAGCAGGTCGAACGAGCCCTGGGTGGCCCGGTAATGGTTCAGACCACCGCGAAATCCCGTTTTTTCGAAGGCCGCGATGGTGTGCCGCACATAGGCGGGGTCGGCCCACGCCGGCAACTTGGCTGGCGCAGGACGCAACAGGCTGCGACGTGGGTCGATCGGGTCCCAGCGCTGATCCGCCGGCGGGCTGGCGGAGGGCCAGTACAGGATGGAAGGGATCGACTGCGCGGGCGGCGCGAACAGCGCTTCGGCGCCAGGCTTGATCCACTCCAGCGCATAGTAGCGATCGCCCAGTCCGCGCTTGCGAAGATCCTGGTACAGGCTCGTCTCACCACGCGGCGCGAACGGAATGCTGATGCTGACCAGCGCGCGGAAGCGGTCGGGCCGCATCAGCGCAGCGCGCTGGGCGTGGTCCGCGCCCCAGTCGTGGCCGACGACGACCGCCGTGTCGATCTTGAGGGCGTCGAGCACGCCCACCAGGTCGCCCACCGTGTACATCGATGTGTACAGAGCGGGGTCGCGCGGCGCGAAGCTCTGGCCGAAGCCGCGCATGTCGAGCGCCACCGCCCGGTAACCTGCGGCGGCGACCGCCCGCATCTGGCTGCGCCA
The DNA here is from genome assembly GCF_003143515.1 of Massilia oculi. Taxonomy (NCBI): domain Bacteria; kingdom Pseudomonadati; phylum Pseudomonadota; class Betaproteobacteria; order Burkholderiales; family Oxalobacteraceae; genus Massilia; species Massilia oculi. Next base: position 2,016,825 of record NZ_CP029343.1, read on the forward strand.
GGTGTCGGCGGTATCGGGAAAGCCGTGACAGAACAGCACCGCGGGGCCGGCGCCCTGTTCGATGACGCGGAACGGTTCACCGTCAATTTGAATCAGGCTCTGGCGCACCGGCAAGGCCCCCGTCGCCGACGCAGCCACCGCGCCAGGCGCGATCAGGCCGAGACCTGCAAGCGATGCGGCGCGCAGCACGTTGCGCCTGCCCGCCAGTAGCGGCGCACCTGCGTCGGCGTGTGGGTCCTGCAGAGAGTGCGCGGCCGGAGTGGGGAACGAAATCGAGATCGGAATCATGCAAGGAACCTCCTGGTGGGTGTCGATCGGTGACGGCGCTTTCTGTCACAATGTGGCTGACAAGACCAGCACGTGCCGCCTGTGTGATTCATATTACGTTTAGTAGGTTACCATAGGTAATATGAATCCACAGGCGAATCGTGTGCGCCACGCGTAAGGACGAGCATTGACGAACAAATTACCCCGGGCCGATCGCAGGGCCCAATTGCTGGACACCGCGTATGCCATCGTGCGCGAACACGGCACCGATGCCCTCACGCTCGGTGCACTGGCAAAAGAAGCCGGCGTGAGCAAGCCGATCGCCTACAGCCATTTTGAGACCCGCTCGGGTTTGTTGACCGCGCTGTACCAGGAAATCAACGAACGCCGGCTCGCTGCGGTGGCGGCCGAATTGACCGATACGCCCGCGAACCTGCCGACCATCGCGCGCATGTTGGCGGCCGCGTACATGAGCTGCCATGCGGCGCTGGGACCCGAGTGGCACGCGATCGGCGCGGCGATGCAGGGCGACGCCGCGATGCACGCGTGCCATGAGCGCATCATCGACGGCTACGTCGACTTCTTCCACGACGCACTCGCGCCCGTGTCACCACTGGCGAGTGCGCCACTGCGCAGGCGCTGCATCGGCATCATCGGCGCGGCCGAGGCGCTGTCGGCCGCGATGGTGCGCGGACGCGTGAGCGAACGGCTGGCGGCGGCCGATCTCGAGTCCCTGATCGTCGCTGCGCTGGTCCCGGCCGCCAGCGCCGTCGATTAGCCGAACGGCCCTGACGCCAGAGACATCATCGGTGGTGCTGGCATGCCGGACGCGCGCACAGGCGCTGAAAAGCACCACGGCAAGCGCATTTGGCCCGGTGTCAGCCATTCTTGGCGCGACGGCGTTCGCCCCAGGCGCCCCTTCGCAACCGGATCATTACGCCAAACGTGCGATCAATGCCGAATGCCGGGGCCAGTCCTTCTTGAGGAAGCGCTCATCCCCGATCTCGAATTCTTCGAACTCGAAGCCAGGGGCTACCGTACAACCGACCAGGCTGTGGCCCTCGGACTCCTCGCATTCTGCAGCGAACCAGCGCCCGGCAGGGACCAGCGCCTGGAACTGCGCGCCCTCATGCCGCAATGGGTTGCCCAGCCTGAGCACGCTGAGCTCCCCATCCGGCTCCAGGACGTGGATCCGAACTGGCACCCCATCATAGAAATGCCACATCTCGTCCGACCGAATCCGATGCCAGGTTGACCTCTCCCTTGCGCGCAGCAGGTAATAAATCGCAGTCGAGGCAGAACGGCTGGCTCCGTCTCCCTCCCTGTTCACGCGGTGTCGACTTCGGTAGGTCTCCTTGAAGTGACCGCCTTCCGGATGCGGCATGAGCGACAGCAGAGAGATCAGATGGTCCGAATTGGTGTCAGGAGTCATGGCGTGTCTCAGGTCAAAGGGTCATTGTTTTCAGGAAGGTCATCGTCCGACGAAGGATCGATCCGAACTCAAGCCACGCCTTCGCCAAAGGCGCCGGCACCAAACGCCAGCGCGCAAAAGCGTTCGCCGATCAGGCGATGCGCCTCCGCCTCGGGATGCAGCTCGTCGGGTAGAGGATACCGCGCATTGTCCTCCGGGCCGTAGAGCTCCCTGCCGTCGAGGTAATGGATATGCGCATCGGCCGGCGCCCGCTGCTGGACGATCTTCTGCAACTGCTCGCGGATCACGCCAAGGGTCAGCTTGCCCTGCCGGCGCTCGGCGTCGTTGCCCATCGCCCGGAACAGCAACTTCCCCTTTTCCAGCGCCTTGCCATCGAACATGGTCGGGCCTGGCGTGGTTTCATGGATCGGGCACCAGGTTGGCGAGACCACGAGCAGCGGCGTCGTCGGATGCCCTTCCCTGATCGTATCGAGAAAACCGTGCACGGCCGGCCCGAAGGCGCGCAGCCGCATCGCATCCGTGTTGACGAGGTTGATCCCCAGCTTGAGGCTGATCACGTCGGCCGGCAAATCGCGGATCGTACGCGCCGTGAACGGATCCAGCAATGCGCTGCCCCCAGGCCCAGGTTGAAGAGGTCGACGCCGGCCAGCCGCGCTGCCACGGCCGGCCAGATGCCGGTCGGGTTGGTCGCGTTCGATCCCTGGCTGATGGAACTGCCATGGTGCAGCCAGCGGCGCTTGCCCGGCGCCAGAATCGGAGCGAGCGGCGCATCGGCATCCAGCGCCACCAGCTCGGTCGTCTCGTCATGCGGCAGCCAGATCTCGACGGTCTTGTCGCCCGGCGGCAGGCCGGCAAAGCGCAGCCGCTGCGGTTCGCCCGGCCGCATCGTCGCCGCGCCGGACAGCATGTCAATGTCCATGATCTTGCCGCCGGGCGCGCTGGCCTGCTGCGCCAGATGGCCGTCGACGACGAGGTCATAGAGGCCGTCCGGGCGCGGCGCCATGGCGCCGTAGCGGCGCTTGGTCGGCAACACGACCAGTTCCACGACCGTCGCCGCCGTGCGCAGCGCCAGGCGCACGCCGGAAGGCTGCGCCTCCACCATCGCCAGTTGCGGATCGTGGCACTGGGCGCGCGCCCAGGCCGGCAGGCGGTGCGGCAGCAGGCCCGCTTCCGTGCGCTCGAGTTCGACGGCGCCATGGACCAGGTCCGGCGTGATCGGTGAATGGAAGGACAACGTCATCGCGGTATTCCTTGGTGGATTTATGCAGCGCTCATTATAAGGACCCCAGCCGTTGACACCGGCGTCGCCGATGCGTAGTTTTCTCATCCTTTGCTGATCCTTTGCTCATCCATTGCCTGCCCTGGAGATCGTCGCTTGCCCGGATCGCCGCTGCCCACCCGCCGCCGCCTGGCGCTCGCCCTCGCCGCGTTCGGCCTGCCCGCCCTGGCCCGCCAGCCGGTGGTGAACGACGCGACGCAGCTGAACCCGGTGACCGTCGAGCGCATCCTGGTTCCGCGCACGGTGGACGAGATCGTGGCCGCGCTGCGCGCCCACGCCGGCCCGGTCTCGATCGGCGGCGCCCGCTACAGCATGGGCGGCCAGATCGCCGCCGACCGCTCGCTGCATCTCGACATGCGCGGCTTCGACCAGGTAGTACGCTTCGTGCCCGCCGAGCGCCGCATCACGGTCCAGCCGGGCATCACCTGGCGCCGCATCCAGGCCGTCATCGACCCGCACGACCTGGCGCTGCAGGTGATGCAGTCGTATGCCGATTTCACCGTGGGCGGCTCGCTCGGCGTCAATGCCCACGGCCGCTACGTCGGGCAAGGGCCGCTGGTCTCGAGCGTGGAGGCGATCCGGCTGGTGCTGGCCGACGGCGCGCTGGTCACCGCCAGCCCCACCCGCAACAGCGACCTCTTTTACGGCACGATCGGCGGCTATGGCGGCATCGGCGTGATCGTGGAAGCGACCTTGCGCCTGGCCGACAATGCCCCACTCGAGCGACGTTCGCAAGTCATGTCGCTGTCGAGCTACCGCCGCTTCTTCGCAGCGCGCATCGGCGCCGATCCAGACGCGGTGATGCACAACGCGACCTTGTATCCCGACGACTACACGCTGGTGCGCGCGGTGACCTATTCGCGCACCCTCCGCGCGGTGACGCTGCCCAACCGCCTCACCGCCACGGGCGGCGACTACCGCGTCGAACGCCGGCTGCAGGAAGTGATCTCGGCTTCGCCCTGGGGCAAGGAGCTGCGCCGGCGCATCCTCGAGCCGCTGCTCTATTCGACCGACGCGGTCGAGTGGCGCAACCACCAGGCCGGCCTCGACATCCATTCGCTCGCGCCGCTGGCCGGCGCCGGGACGACCTATGCGCTGCAGGAGTATTTCGTGCCGGTCGCTGCGCTGGAGCGCTTCGCCGGGCGGCTGCGCGCCATCCTGCGCCAGCACCGTGTGAACGTCATCAACGTTTCGATCCGCCATGCGCGCAAGGATCCCGGCACCCTGCTGGCCTGGGCCCGCAGCGACGTGTTCGCCTTCGTGCTGTACTACCGCCAGTACACCGCGCCGCGCGAGCGGAACGCGGTGCGCGCCTGGACCCGCGCGCTGGTCGACGCCGCGACGGCGCTGGGTGGCTCCTACTACCTGCCCTACCAGATCCACGCGACCGTGGCGCAATTCCACGCCGCCTATCCCGAGGCCGAGCGCTTCTTCGCGCTCAAGCGCAGGGTCGACCCGGCGTACAGGTTCCGCTACAAGCTGTGGGACGCGTACCATAGGGGTTGATCCAGCCAATGAAACGAAAGCCGATACCATGCTGATACGTGTCTTCACGACCGATGACCACTCCGAACCCACCCTGGCCATGGAAACCCAGGTCGATGCCGGCACGCTGATGGCGATGGCGCAACCGCGCGCAGCCGAGGCGCGCGAACGTGGCGCCGAATGGACCGCGGGCGCCATCCCCTTCTTTGTCCAGGAACTCGTCGATGCGCTGCAAGCGGGCAAACCGGGCCAGGAAATCGAGATGCAGGCGACGAACGCCGCGATGGCCGCATGGCTCTACGACTCGGTCCACGATGGCGTGAGCGCGGAAGTCTTCGCAGCTTGCGACCTGGTGTTCACGCAGTCGGCGGGCGGCGTGGTGCAATACGACCGCACACCCGCCACGGCAGGCTGAAGAATCAGTCAGCCGCGGATCCGCGCGACCAGCTTGGTGGTCGAGCGGTCGTGCTCGAAGTCGATCGCCACCGCCCGGCCGCCATAGGCCAGCACGGCCTTGCCTTCGGGGATCTGGTGCATCACGTAGTCGCCGCCCTTGGCGTAGATGTCAGGCCGGCCTTCCTGCACCACCTCCAGGGCCGTGTCCTCGTCGAATTCGACCACCAGACTGACCGATTCCAGCGCCGCCAGCACCGCCATGCGGTCGGCCAGGGTGTTGTGAGGGCGGTCGTCGCCCTTGCCCAGGCGCTTGACCGAGGCATCGGTGTTCGCCGCCACCACCAGCGAACCTCCCAGTTCGCGCGCCTGCGCCAGATAGGTCACGTGGCCGCGGTGCAGGATGTCGAACACGCCGTTGGTCAGCACGACCGGTTTCGGCAATGCGGCGATACGCGCAGCCAGCTCGGCGCGCGTGCATATCTTGTTTTCGAATGAAGGCATAAGGCAAAAAAATAAAGCGAATGTCAGTGTTTCGGCGAGTCTTCGTCGGGTTCTTCCTCGATCGCCATCGACAGCTCGGCCGGCCGCGCGGCAGCGGCGCCCGGCTCCCGCTCGCCCGACAGCTTGACCTGCAGGCGCAGGCCATTGGCCGAGTCGGCATTGCGGATCGCCTCGTCGTAGCCGATCAAGCCCTTGTTGTACAGCTCGAACAAGGCCTGGTCGAAGGTGCACATGCCCAGTTCGCGCGACTTGTGCATGATCTCCTTGATGTTCTGGAAGTTCCCTTTGAGGATCATCTCGCCGATGGTCGGCGTGTTCAGCAGGATTTCGATGGCCGCCTTGCGTCCTTTTCCATCCTCGGTACGCACCAAGCGTTGCGAGACGATGGCGCGCAGGTTCGACGACAAGTCCATCAACAGCTGATTGCGCCGCTCCTCCGGGAAGAAGTTGATGATGCGGTCCATCGTCTGGTTGGCGTTATTGGCGTGCAGCGTGCCCAGGCACAGGTGGCCGGTCTCGGCGAAGGCGATCGCATGTTCCATGGTCTCGGTGTCGCGGATCTCGCCGATCAGGATCACGTCCGGCGCCTGGCGCAGCGTGTTCTTGAGCGCGTGATGCCACGACAGGGTGTCGACACCCACTTCGCGGTGCGTCACCAGACATTGCTTGTTCTTGTGGACGTACTCCACCGGGTCTTCCACCGTGATGATGTGGCCGGCCGAGTTGCTGTTGCGGTAGTCGATCATCGCCGCCAGCGTGGTCGACTTGCCGGAACCGGTGCCGCCCACGACCAGCACCAGGCCGCGCTTGGTCATCACCACGTCCTTGAGCACTTCGGGCAGGTCGAGCTTTTCGAAATTGGGGATCTCGGAAGCGATCGTGCGCACCACCATGCCCACGCTCTGCTGCTGCACGTAGACGTTGACGCGGAAGCGGCAGACGCCCGGCAGAGAAATCGCGAAATTGCACTCCATCTCGGCCTCGAACTCGGCGCGCTGGCGCTCGTTCATGATCGACAGCGCCAGTGCGCGCGTGACTTCGCCCGTCAGGCGCTGCTGGCTGAGCGCCTTCATCGCCCCCTGGTGTTTAATGCTTGGAGGAAAGTCAGCCGAGATGAAGAGGTCGGAGCCGCCCTGGTGGTGCATCACCGTGAGGAGCTTGTGGATATAGGCCTGGGCTTCCGCCGGGCCGAATGTCGAGGACATGCGGGCCTTTCAAAAATTGCAGTGGTGTAGGTCGCCGGGCAATTATATCGACTATGATTCTCGTTAAACTAATATTTCATGGCTAAAACGGGTGTACCGCCCCGGTCCGCCGTCCCGGCGCCGGCCAGGGTGCGCTACCCGAAACACATAAAACATGACACTGACCGAGCTGAAATACATTGTCGCCGTCGCGCGCGCCAAACACTTCGGCCATGCCGCCGAAGCCTGTTTCGTGGCCCAGCCCACCCTGTCCGTCGCCATCAAGAAGCTCGAGGACGAGCTGGGCGTGACCCTGTTCGAACGCGGCGGCTCCGAAGTCTCCGTGACGCCGCTGGGCGCCCAGATCGTGGCCCAGGCCGAGCGCGTGCTGGAACAGACCGCCGCCATCAAGGAGCTGGCCAAGCAGAACAAGGATCCGCTGGCCGGCCCGCTGCGCCTGGGCGTGATCTATACCATCGGCCCCTACCTGCTGCCGCCGCTCGTGAAGAACCTGATCGACACCGTGCCGCAGATGCCGCTGGTGCTGCAAGAGAATTACACGCACAAGCTGCTGGAGCTGCTGCGCCAGGGCGAGCTGGATGCCGCCATCATGGCGCTGCCGCTGCCCGACCATGGCATGTCGGTGCAGCCGCTGTACGACGAACCCTTCATCGTGGCCATGCCGAAGAGCCATCCGTGGGCGGGCCGCAAGGAAATCTCGGCCGAAGACCTCAAAAACGAGACCATGCTGCTGCTGGGCGCCGGCCACTGCTTCCGCGACCAGGTGCTCGAAGTGTGCCCGGAAATGGCGCGCTTCTCGGCGCCCGGCAACGGCATGCAACGCACCTTCGAAGGCTCGTCGCTCGAGACGATCCGCCACATGGTCGCCAGCGGCATCGGCCTGACCGTGTTGCCGCGCGCCTCGGTGGCCGACCTGCACGATCCGAACGGCCTGCTCACCTACGTGCCCTTCCTGCCGCCGGCGCCGTCGCGCCGCGTGGTGATCGCCTGGCGCAAGAGCTTCACCCGCCGCGCCGCGATCGACGCGGTGGTGCGCGCGGTGAGCGAATGCCACCTGCCGGGCGTGCAAATGGTCACGCTCGAGGCGGCGGCATAGTCTTATCCAGCGTCACCAGGCCTGCATCCTCTCCTTCCTCGCCAGGACCACCCGGCTGGTTTCGGGCGCCTGTCTGCTCGCGCGACAACACGATCTTCTGGGTCGGGAAGGCGAAGGGGATGCCGGCCGCTTCCAGCCGCTCGTGGATCTTCAGCAGCAGCGTCTCGCGGATGATGACCTGGGTGTCGAACTCGCTCACGTTGATGTACGACCAGACATCGATGTTGAAGGCGCGATCGTTGATGCTGCCCAGCCGCGCGCGATGGCCCTCGGCCATGTTCTTCTCTTCCGTCAGCACCTGCTGGACGATGGTGATCGCCTCCTTCAGCCTGGCCGACGGGGTGCCGAGCGGCACCGCGATGGTCGGGTTGAACAGGAAGCGGTCGCGCGCCGCGAAGTTCTCGATCTGGCGCGCCGACAGGTCGCCGTTGGGGATCGTGACGATGGTGCGCTCGCCGGTGCGGATGCGGGTCGAGCGGATGCCCACGTCTTCCACGGTGCCGACCACGTCGCCCACCTTGACGAAGTCGCCCACCTGCAGCGGCTTGTCGGCGATCACGGTGACGCTGCCGACCAGGTTCTCCACCGTCTTCTGGGCGCCCAGCGCCAGCGCGATACCGCCGATACCCAGCGCCGCGATACCGGTCGTGACGTCGATGCCGAAGGTGCCGAGGATGGCGACGCCCGAGAACGCCAGCAGCAGGATCTTGGCGGCGCGGCGCGCCAGCGTGATGACGGCCACCACCTGGCGCCGCTGGCTGCGCTGCATGCGCGCGGTGGCCAGCTCGGCGACCGCGTCGATCAGCCGCAGGCCGAACCACACCAGGGCGATGACCGAAACGATGCCGGTATAGCGCAGCAGGGTCGTGCGCGCAACGATCGACACCGGCAGCCGTTCGGCCCAGCTGTAGAACAGTCCGACCGCGATCAATAAGCTGGCCGGCGGAAGCGCCGCCTCCATGAATCGCACGAGGCCGTTGGCGCCGGCGTCGGGCACCAGCTTGCGCATGGCGGCGACGATCAGGGCCGCCACCGTCCACAGGCCGCCGAAGATCAGGACACCGAGCCCGATCAGCATCGCCCAGTCCTTCAGCGGCGCGCCGGCAATGGTGAATTCATTCTTGTCCGGCTCCTGCGCCACCGGCTCCTTGCGCGCCGCCTGCGCGACCTGGTCGATCGTCTCGCGCGACACGCGCCACACCTGGTGGTCGCCGTCCTGGCCGCGGGTCAGCAGGATCGGCACCTTCTTGTCCTGGATGGTCAGGACGCCGACGTTTTCCTGCTCGGCCGCCAGCTCGTCGTCGATCTTGCCGATGGCCTCGTTCGACAACGCGACGAACGGCGACAGCGATCCGCCGTTGTCCAGCAGCGAATGGAAATTACGCGCCTGGGTGATGGCGTTGGTGCGCTGGCGGTTGCTCCCGGCCGGCATGTCGAGGTACTGGGCAGCGCGATCGTAATCGGGCTCGGCCAGGGCGGAAATCAGGCCCGACACCATCGAGCGCGGCGTCTCGCGCTTGAGCGGATCGGGAATGACTTCCTCGGCGGGCGCCGCTTCCTCCGCCTGGCCGGCGGCGAAGGCGGTCGGTGACAGGGGCGCCGCCAGGGCGATCAGGAGCAGCAGCAAGAAACGGAAATGAAAACGCATAAGCAAGTCGACTCCTTTGACTGGGCATCTGGCCGATGCGGTACAAAATGTATATCCAGAAAATGCAAACGGACACTGATGTCCGCCAGCAAAGTCTAGCATCCGGCCGCGCCCGCCCCCACACTATTGCCGGGCTTCTACGCTCATTTCACTTGCAATCCCGTCCAATGCGCGGCGAACGCCCATTTGTCGGCCATCTCGGCGATGGCCTTGGCGGTCGGCTTGCCGGCGCCATGGCCAGCCTGCGTCTCGATGCGCACCAGGTGCGGGCGCGGCCCGGCATCGATGTGCTGGAGCGCCGCGACGTACTTGAAGGTATGAGCAGGGACGACACGGTCGTCGGTATCGGCCGTCGTGGCGAGGATGGCCGGATAGGGTTTGCCGGCCGCCACGTTGTGGTAGGGCGAATAGGCCAGCAGGTTGCGGAACTGCGCCTCGTTGGCGGGATCACCGAACTCGCCCATCCACAGGCGTCCGCCCGTAAAACGGTGGAAGCGCAGCATGTCCATCACGCCGACGCCGGGCAAGGCGGCCGCGAACAGCTCCGGTCTCTGGTTGACGACCGCGCCCACCAGCAGGCCGCCGCCGGATTCGCCATGCACGGCCAGGCCGTCCGGCGTCACGATGCGCTGGGTGTGCAGGTACTCCGCGGCGGCCAGAAGATCGTCGTAGCTGGTCTGCTTTCGGTCGAGACGGGCCGCCTCGTGCCAGGCCTTGCCGTATTCTCCGCCGCCGCGGATATTGGCGATCGCCACGATCCCTCCCTGCTCGATCCAGGCCAGCAGGCTCGGCTCGTAGTACGAGATCATGCTGATGCCGAAAGCGCCGTAACCGTGCAGCAGGGTCGGCGCCGGCCCCGCGACGTCGCTGCGCCGGATGAGGAACATCGGCACCCGGGCGCCGTCGCGCCCCGCATGGAAGCGCTGCTCGACCACGATGTTCTTCAGATCGGCGTCGACCGTCGGCGCCGCCCACACGCTTGCCGTGTTCGCGGCCACGTCGTAGCCGTAGATCGTCGTCGGCGCATTGAAACTGGTGAACACGAAGAAGGCTTCGTTGTCATCGGGATGGCCCTGGAAGCCGCCCGCGCTGCCGATGCCGGGCAGCGGCACCACGCCATCCGGCCGGCCCTCGAGCGTGAAGCGCCGCAGCTGGGTTTTCACGTCGACCAGGTACGTCCCGATCAGGCGGCCGCCAACCAGGCGCGCGTCGCCCAGCACCGCGCTGTCCTGCGCAATCAGGTCTTGCGGCAGGGCGCCGGGGTCGGCCAGATCGAGGGTCGCGATGCGGCGCCGTTCGGCGCGCTCGCTGGTCAGCAGGTACAAGGTATTACCGGCGTCGCCCACCGGCGACCATTCGGCGTCGAAGCCTTTGACCACGGTGCGCGGCTGCCAGCGTTCGTCGTGCAGGTCGATGACGACCAGGTTGTTGGTCTGGGTGCCGGGCGTGGACGTGATCACCGCATGGCGTCCGCTGTCGGTCACCTCGACGAAGTGCAGCAGCTCGGGCCGCTCAGGTGTCGCATACAGCAGCCGGTCGCTCGACTGCGGCGTGCCCAGCGCATGGAAATAGACCGCGTGGTTGGCCAGGGCGGCGTCGCCCGCCGTCGCTTCGGGATAGCGCGTGTAGAAAAAGCCCGCGCCATCGGGCATCCATGCAATGGTCGTGAAGCGGGCCCAGGCCAATGCATCGTCGAGGATTTTTCCGGTGGCGACCTCCATGACCTTGATGGTGCGCCAGTCGGCGCCGTCTTCCTGCACGGCGTAGGCGAGCAGCGCGCCGTCTCTCGATGGCGCCCATTCGGCCAGCGCTCGCGTGCCGTGTTCGGACCAGGTATTGGGGTCGATCAGCACGCGCACCAAGCCGTCGACGCCCTCGCGCACGAGCAGGGTCGCCTGGTTCTCGAGGCCGGGATTGCGGGTGTAGAAATAACGCCCGCCCCGCTCGCGCGGGACCGTGAATTTCTCGTGATTCTGCAACGCCTCGAGCCGCGCGCGAAAGACCGCGCGGCCCGGCAGCTCGGCCAGGCAGGCGTTCGTCAAGGCGTTCTGCGCCGCGATCCAGGCCGCGACCTCGCCGTCGCTGCGCGCATCGCCTTCCAGCCAGCGGTAAGGGTCGTCGATCCGCTGTCCGTGCAGGACGTCGACGGTATCGGTGCGGCGGGTGGCGGGATAGGCGGTTGGGTGCATGGCGGTTCTCCTTGTCAGGCAAGGACGGGATCGCAGATCGGCAGGGTGCTGGCCACGCGGATGGCATGCGCCAGGCGGTCGATCACGTCCTGGTTGGTGAAGGTTTGCCGGTGCTTCACGGCGGCGATGCTGATGTTTTCGTCGACCACGCGGATGGCGGCCATGACGGTCGCGGCGCACAGCCGCACCTCGAGGTCCCTGGGCGAACGCTCCAGGCGGTCGGCGACGATCCCGGCCAGCGCGTCCTCGGCGCGCTGGGTCGCCATCAGCCAGGAAGCGCGCAGGTCCGGCTCGTCCGGCAGCATGGCCAGCAGGCGTACGGCCAGCACGTCGTCGGCCAGGTCGGCGGGGGCGCGCTCACGCCCCAGGCAGTCCTGCAGCCAGGACTCGATCGCTGCAGTGCGCGGCCAGTCGCGCAGCATGGCGATGAAGCGCAGCGAGGTTGCATCGAACAGCGGCTCGACGCAGCTTTCCTTGTTGCGAAAGTAGCGCCAGACCGTGCGCTTCGACAGGCCGACCGCGGCGGCGATGTCGTCGCCGCTGGTGGCGGCCACGCCCCGTTCCACGAACAGCCTTGCCGCATGGCGCGATACCGCCAGCTTCGCTTCGTCCTGCACTCCCATGATGCTCCATGCCTGTCACTTAGTGACGTTTACTATGTCACCAAGTGACAGGCATGTCAAACGCCTTGCCTGACAGTTCAATCGCGTTTGCGGCGGCGTGCCAGCAGCAGGCCCGCCAGCAGCGGCAGCATCATCGCCACGGTCGACGGTTCCGGCACCTGCGCCACGATCGAGAAGGTGTCGCCCGCCGACAGGCCGCTGGTGTCGAGCAGCCAGTCGCTGCGGCCGTCGAGCATGGTCGGGTTGCCGAACAGGGTGTCGGCCGTCTCGCCATTGGCGAACTTGATGACGGCGTAGTTACCCGAGTAGCTGGCCGCGGCGCCGGAGAACGAGGACACGCTGCCCGCCGTTGCGTAGCCGATCCCCTGCAGGCCGAAGTTGAACTGGTACATCGACAGGCCCACCAGGTTGCGGATGATGGCGTTGAAGCTGAGCGGGCCGGCCAGGTCGGCTTCTTCCAGCACGAAGTTCAACGTGGTGGTGCTGAAGTCGACCAGGTCGAGGTCGAAGGACACGACGCCGGCTTCGCTGTAGTTGGTCACGATATTGGCGCCGCTGCTGCTCGTCAGGACGACGGCGCTGGCGGAGTGCGAAAAGGTCAGCGCGCTGAGGGCAACGGCGGTGGCGGCGACGAGTTTGTTCATGGTCATGTTCGGGTTCCTTGTGATTGAAGGTGACGGTTACAGCGGGCCCTTGGCCCACGGGCCCGAGATCGCGAAGGTCACGCCAGGGGTCTGGATGTTCACGAACAGGTAGCGGCCAGTGGGGTCGAAGCAGGCGCCCGCGAATTCGTTGCCGCGACGATCGCCGGCCAGCGAGGTCAGCTTGCCAGCGCCCTGCAATTGTTCAGCCGTCAGGTTGATATTGTTCTTGGCGAAGATGTAGGCGTCGCCGGCGCCCGTCAGGCCCATCAGGCGCTGGCCGTAGCCGAAATGGTCGGTGATGGCGCTCGACGCGTCTTCGCAGATCAGGATCGCGTTGCGCGGGCTGACCGTCAGGTTGTCGCCCATATTGCCCACCAGCTGGCTCGGGCTCGAATAGATACACTTGAGGGTCTGGCGCGCCAGATCGAGTTCCCAGATCGCGCCGCGGTTGACGTGGCCGCCCGAGGTGTCCATCACGTACATTTTGCCCTGGGCATACCAGATGCCTTCGCCGCGGTTCATGCGCAGCGCGCCTTTCATCCAGCCCTGCACGAAGGGGCCGGCGGCGCTGTTGATCGTCTCGCCGTTCAGCCCCACGCCATTGCCGCGGTTGGCGTCCGGATTGGCGATCGGCACCCATTCCAGCTCATAGGTGTCGTCGACCGAGGCCACCGCCAGGTTGACGTTGTTGCGGCCCTTGACCTTGGCCATCTCGAGCACGCCGCCCATGGCCAGCGAGCCGGGCGCGCCGGTCTTGACGTCGGGGACGTAGCGGTAGAAGCCCGACTTGCCCGACGAATCCTCGGTCAGGTAGACGTTGGAGTTGGTCGGGTCGACGGCGGCGGCTTCGTGCGCGAAGCGGCCCATATTGACGATCGGCTGGCCGCTCACCTGCTGCGGGTCGGCCGTCACCTCGAACACGTAGCCGTGCTTCTTGCCGCCGGCGCTGACCGTGTCCGAACCGATCTCTTCGCAGGTCAGCCAGGTGCCCCAGGGCGTGATGCCGCCGGCGCAGTTCTGTTGTGTGCCGCCCAGGCTCGGGGTCATGCTGACCCAGTCGCCGTCGCGGAACACCAGGTTGGTCGTGCCGCCGCAGGAACGGTTGCTCGAACTGCCGCTGACGTTACCGGTGTCATACAGGCCATAGGCATTGATGAAATTGACAGCGGCGCTGCCGCTGATTTCATGATTGCGCACCAACACCTGCTCGGTGACGCGGCCGACCTTGCGCGTGACGATCACGCCCATGCCGTCGTGGCCGCCCGGGCAGGGACGGCCGTCGCTCATGGTGTCGCCGCGCCAGCCATAGCTCTTGTAGCTGAAACCCGGCGGCAATTGCAGCAGCGGCAGTCCGGTACTCAGGTCGTTGACCGGGGCGATCGGGCCGTAGGGGCTGTCGACCAGGGCGGTCGCGCCATTGGCCGCCAGCGCTTCGCGGGCGTGCAGCGCGGCGAAGGCGCCGACGAAAGGCAGCGCGGAGGCGCCGGCCATGCCCTTGAGCAGGTTGCGCCGCGAAGGCGACATATCGTGTTCGTTCATCGAGATGCTCCAAAGAATAGGAATCGAGCCGGTGGTCCGGCGTCTGGTGTCGTTGGCGGCGCCCGTGCATCAGGTCCGTTCCGTCCCTACCACCCCCGGTAGGACTGATGCATTAAAACAAACAAAAATGTCAACTCGATGACGACAAAAAGACAACAATCATGTATTCGCCATCTGAGAAATACACGCCGTTGTCATGCATGGGAGATGGCGCCCACATGGACGGGCCGGATTGGGCGCACACGGATAAACCGGCTAGAATCGCTGTCTTCCGCTCAACAGTTCTTGCCCGTCAAGACGCGATTCACCATGAACAAGCTGGCGCTCTATTTCCGCCTGGTCCGGGCCGACAAGCCGATCGGCATTCTTCTCCTGCTGTGGCCTACCCTGTGGGCGCTGTGGATGGCGTCCGGCGGCGTGCCGGACCTGCAGGTGCTGGCGATCTTCGTCATCGGCACGGCACTGATGCGCTCCGCCGGCTGCGCCATCAACGACTACGCCGACCGCGACTTCGACCGCCACGTCAAGCGCACCGTCGACCGCCCGCTCACCAGCGGCAAGATCAGCGGCAAGGAAGCGGTGATGGTGGCGGCGGTGCTGGCCATCGTGTCGTTCCTCCTGATCCTGCCGCTGAACGCGCTGACCAAGCAGCTGTCGGTGGTGGCGGTGATCGTGGCCGGCACCTATCCCTATTTCAAGCGCTTCTTCGCGATTCCCCAGGCCTATCTCGGCATCGCCTTCGGCTTCGGCATCCCGATGGCCTTCGCCGCCGTGCAGGACGGGGTGCCGGCCGTGGCCTGGTGGCTGCTGGTGGCCAATGTGTTCTGGGCCGTGGCCTACGACACCGCCTACGCCATGGTCGACCGCGACGACGACCTCAAGCTCGGCATGCGCACCTCGGCCATCACCTTCGGGCGCTTCGACGTGGCCGCGATCATGCTGTGCTATGGCGCCTCGCTGGCGATCCTGCTGCTGTGCGGCTGGTCGCTGGGCCTGCGCTGGTGGTTCGTGGGCGGGGTGGCGGTGGCGGGCTGCATCGCGCTCTACCACTACACCCTGATCCGCGATCGGGACCGCATGAAGTGCTTCAAGGCGTTCCGCCACAACAACTGGCTGGGGGCCGCACTGTTCATTGGTGTCGCGCTCGACTATGCATTAGGTTAATATTGTCCAAAAGGCATTCACCCCACAACACATAGAGGCCCACCATGATCGAAAAAATCCCGACCCAGACCGGCACCCGCGACCAACTGGTCAACGACCTGAAGACCGTGATCCACGACGCCGAATCCTGGCTGCGCAACGGCGGCCAGCTGACCGGCGAGGAACTGAAGGCCGCCAAGGTCAAGTTCGAGCAGACCCTGGCATCCGCCAAGACCAGCCTGATCCACGCCGAAGAGACCGTGGTCGAGCGCACCAAGGTCGCCGCCAAGGCCACCGACGAGTACGTCAAGGACAATCCATGGAAGTCGGTCGGCCTGGGCGCCGCCGTCGGCGTCGTGATCGGCATGCTGATCGCGCGTAAATAAGACTAAGGACGACGATGACAATCTCCGCGACCGTCGGAAGGATAGGATCCAACCTGCTCGCCATGGTGCGGACCAGGCTCGAACTGGCAGCCCTCGAGCTGCAGGAAGAGACGCACCGGCTGATCGGCTATCTGGCCTGGGGCGTCGCGGCCGCCTTTTTCGCGGTGGTCGCGGTGTTGCTGGCGATCCTGTTCGTGCTGGTGCTGTTCTGGGATACCCATCGCCTGCTGGCGATCGGCGTCATGACGGGCCTGTTTGCGCTGCTCGGCCTACTGGCCTTCTTCAAGGTGCGCGGCGACCTGGTCACCCGTCCGCCGCTCATGGCCGCCACGCTGGCCGAACTGCGCAAGGATGCGCAAGCCGTCAAAGGAGAGCCGATCGATGAGCAGCAATGACACCCTGGCGGCGCGCCGCCGCCTGCTGGCCGCCCAGTGCGCCGAACAGCGCGCGATGATGGCGCATGACGTGGCGCTGCTGCGCCATCCGGCCGACATGGGCGGCGCCCCCGCCTTCGTGGCCCAGCACAAGACCTCTCTGCTGGCCGCTGCCGGCCTGGGGCTGGGCTTCCTGGTCACCAAGCCGAAGTGGGTCGTCGGCGTGGCGACCGGCGCCCTGTCCGCCTACAAGCTGGCGCAGAAGGTCTTGCCGGTGCTGGGCTGGCGGAAGTTCGAAGTCCACTAGGCATTCGCCTGGGCGCCGCATCCGTGGCGCTCAGTCCCTGCCCAGTTCCTCGCCGAGCTCCCTGCCGCGCGCGGCCGCCGCCTGCATCGCCGCGACGATGGCTTGTTTCACTCCCGCCGCCTCCATGCTGGTAATCGCCGCATGCGTGGTGCCGCCCTTCGAGGTCACGCGCTGACGCAGCACCTCGACCGGCTCATCCGACTGCGCCGCCAGCTGCGCCGCGCCGGTAAAGGTCGCCAGCGCCAGCTCCCTGCCCTGCTGCGCGTTCAAGCCCATTTGCAACGCCGCCTCCTGCATCGCTTCCAGGAAGAAGAACACATAGGCCGGACCGCTGCCCGACACCGCCGTCACCGGATCGATCTGCGCCTCGTCATCCAGCCACACGGTCTTGCCGACCGCGCGCATCACCGTATCGGCCTGCGCGCGCTGGGCCTCGCTCACGCCCGGCTGCGCCGCCAGGCCGGTCACGCCCATGCCGATCAGCGCCGGCGTGTTCGGCATCGTGCGCACGAGCGCGTCGTAGCCGCCGAGCCAGCGCGACAAATCGCTGCTGCGGATGCCGGCGGCGATCGACAGCACCAGCTGCCGTTTCAATAGCGGCGCCAGTTCGGCCGCGACCTCGCGCATCTGCTGCGGCTTGACCGCGAGCACCACCACTTCGCTCTCCCCGACCTGTTCGTCGATCGCCGTCGCGGTGCCCACGCCGTACTGCTGCGACAGGCGCTCCAGCGCTTCCGGGTTGCGGTCGACGACGTGGATGTTCGCGCCCGAACCCGCCTGCCGGACGATGCCCGAAATGAGCGCCGCGGCCATATTGCCGCCGCCGATGAACGTGATCTTCATGTGTTTTTCCTGTTAATCGTAATTGCGTGCGCCGAAGATGGCGCTGCCGATGCGCACGATGGTCGCGCCTTCCGCGATCGCCGCCGCCATGTCGCCCGACATGCCCATCGACAGCGTATCGAGCGCGAGGCCGTCGGCGCGCAGCGCGTCATGCAGCATGCGCAGGCGGGCAAAGGCGGCGCGCTGCTGCCCGGGTTCGGTCGCGCGTTCGGGAATGGCCATCAGGCCGCGCAGGCGCAGGTTAGGCAGCTGCGCCACCGCGCGCGCCAGTTCGGGCAACTCGGCCTCGGTCGCACCGCTCTTGCTGGCCTCGCCGCTGATGTTCACCTGCAGGCAGATATTCAAGGGGCCGAGTTCGGGCGGACGCTGTTCGGACAGGCGCTGGGCGATCTTGAGGCGCTCGACCGTGTGCACCCAATGAAAATGGGACGCGATCGGGCGTGTCTTGTTGCTCTGGATGGGGCCGATGAAATGCCATTCGACCGGCGCATCGGGTTGCGCCTGCGCGACGTTCGCGATCTTGTCGAGCGCTTCTTGCAGATAATTTTCGCCGAACGCACGTTGTCCGGCCGCCATCGCATCCAGCACGGCTTGCGCAGGAAACGTCTTGGAAACAGCGAGCAATTGCACCTCGCCCCGGGCGCGTCCGGCAGCCTGGACAGCCTCCCCGATTGTCGCTTCGACAGCTTGCAAGTTGGCGGCGATTGTGGACATAATGATTTTCTATAGGAAATATTTTTCGCGCAGCGACGATGACAAAGGCGCACCTCTGGTGTCCTGAATTGGAAGTTCGTTGAACAATTAATGTGGCGAAATCGGTTCGAGGCAAGGAGCAAAGCACAGCAAGGCCGGTGGCCTTGCGCGCATTTGCGACGCAGTATCGGGCCGATTCTCGCTGCATTAATTCAACGAATTTTCAATTCGGGACACTATCCACAGGGATTATAAATGGACATTTCGGAATTACTCGCCTTCTCGGTCAAGAACAAGGCGTCGGACCTGCACCTGTCGGCCGGCCTGCCGCCGATGATCCGCGTGCATGGCGACGTGCGCCGCATTAACCTGCCGCCGCTCGAGCACAAGGACGTGCACGGCATGATCTATGACATCATGAACGACGGCCAGCGCAAGCAGTACGAAGAAGTGCTCGAGTGCGACTTTTCGTTCGCGATCCCTGGCCTCGCGCGCTTCCGCGTCAACGCCTTCAACCAGGAACGCGGCGCGTCGGCCGTGCTGCGCACGATTCCCTCCAAGATCCTGACCCTGGAAGAACTGAACGCGCCCAGGATCTTTGCCGACCTGGCCATGAAGCCGCGCGGCCTGGTGCTGGTGACCGGCCCGACCGGCTCCGGTAAATCGACCACGCTGGCGGCGATGGTGAACCACCTGAACGAGAACGAGTACGGCCACATCCTCACTATCGAAGACCCGATCGAATTCGTCCACGAGTCCAAGAAGTGCCTGATCAACCAGCGCGAAGTGGGCCCGCACACGCTATCGTTCAACAACGCGCTGCGTTCGGCGCTGCGCGAAGATCCGGATGCGATCCTGGTCGGCGAACTGCGCGACCTGGAAACCATCCGCCTGGCGCTGTCGGCGGCCGAGACCGGCCACCTGGTGTTCGGCACCCTGCACACCTCGTCGGCCGCCAAGACCATCGACCGTATCGTCGACGTGTTCCCGGCCGAAGAGAAGGAGATGGTGCGCGCGATGCTGTCCGAATCGCTGCAGGCCGTGATCTCGCAGACGCTGCTCAAGACCAAGGACGGCTCGGGCCGCGTGGCCGCGCACGAGATCATGATCGGCACCCCGGCGATCCGCAACCTGATCCGCGAGGCCAAGATCGCCCAGATGTATTCGGCCATCCAGACCGGCAGCAATGCCGGCATGCAGACGCTGGACCAGAACCTGACGGAGCTGGTGCGCCGCAACGTGATCTCGACCGGCGCCGCGCGCGCCGCGGCCAAGATCCCGGAAAACTTCCTCGGCTAAGGACGCATCATGGAACGCGACCAGGCATCCAAGTTCATGTTCGACCTGCTGCGCCTGATGGTCAGCAAGGGCGGTTCGGACCTGTTCATCACGGCGGGCTTCCCGCCGGCGATCAAGATCGACGGCCGCATGACGCCGGTTTCAAACCAGCCGCTTACCGCCGGCCACACGGCCGACCTGGCGCGCGCGATCATGAACGACAAGCAGGCGGCCGGCTTCGAGCTCACGCGCGAAGCGAACTTCGCGATCACGCCGGGCGACCTGGGACGCTTCCGTGTCTCGGCCTTCATGCAGATGGGTTGCGTGGGCATGGTGCTGCGCGTGATCACCACCGCGATCCCGAAATTCGAAGACCTCGACCTGCCCGACACGCTCAAGGACGTCGTGATGACCAAGCGCGGCCTGGTGATCATGGTCGGCGCTACCGGCTCGGGCAAATCGACCACGCTGGCGGCGATGGTCGGCTACCGCAACGAGAACAGTTATGGCCACATCATCACGGTCGAGGATCCGGTCGAATTCGTCCACCCGCACCGCAACTGCGTGGTCACGCAGCGCGAAGTGGGCGTCGACACCGACAGCTTCGAGGCGGCGCTGAAGAATTCGCTGCGCCAGGCGCCCGACGTGATCCAGATCGGCGAAATCCGCGACCGCGAGACGATGGAGCACGCGATCGCCTTCGCAGAAACCGGCCACCTGTGCCTGGCCACCCTGCACGCCAACAGCGCCAACCAGGCGCTGGACCGCATCATCAACTTCTTCCCCGAAGAGCGCAGGCAGCAATTGCTGATGGACTTGTCGCTGAACCTCAAGGGACTGATCTCGCAGCGCCTGATTCCGAAGAAGGAGGCCAAGGGGCGCGTGGTGGCGATCGAGATCCTGCTGAACTCTCCCTTGATCTCGGACCTGATCTTCAAGGGCGAGGTGCACGAGATCAAGGAGATCATGAAGAAGTCGCGCGAGCTGGGGATGCAGACTTTCGATCAGGCCTTGTTCGACCTGTATGAGGCGGACAAGATCACGTATGAGGATGCGCTGCGCAATGCGGACTCGGTGAATGACCTGCGCTTGAACATCAAGCTCAATAGCAAGCACGCGAAGAATCGGGATTTTTTGAGTGGGACGGAGAAGCTGGGGTTGATCTGACGGTCGGCATACCACGATCGCCCCCTCTACCATCATCACACGCGCGTCGTTCCCGCCTTCGCGGGAACGATGTTTTGGGGCCAACGAAAGAATGATGTTACGAGTGATCGGCCAGCTTAGAACCGCGACTCCAGCGTCACCCGCGCCATGGTCTGCCCCTCACTGAAGCTGGTCCTGCGCAGCGTTCCGAATTCATCGGTATAGCGCGAATCCGATACCCCATCCTGGCGCAGCAGGTTCGACGCCGCCAGCCGCAGCTGGTACTTCGGGTTGAACTTCCACAGCGCATACACATCCAGGTCGCGCCGCACGCTCTGGTAGCGCGACTGCTCCACATTGACCCGCACCGGGCCGCCGTCCTTGAACGCGAAGCTGGCGCCGGTACTCAGCTTGCCGTCGCGGGTCTTGTAGTCGATGCCGAGCGTCGCCGACAGCGGCACCTGCTGGTCCAGGCGGTTGTCCGGCCCCGGCACCGCGTCCACCTCGGACCAGTTGCGCGACACGCTCGCGCGCAGGTCGATCTCGGGCACGTCGGCCAGCACCGCCGACAGCGGGAACTTCGCTTCCAGTTCCAGGCTGCGCGTGAGCGCGTCGCCGTCGTTGACCGGGGTCTGGATCCAGCGGCCGTCTTCCAGGATCAGGCCCTGGCGCGTGTAGTCCTCGATGCGGCGCACCGACACGCTGGCGCTCAGCAGCGCCTTGTCGGCCCACCAGTGCTCGTAGGCGGCGTCGATCCCGGTCGCCAGTTCCGGCTGCAGGTCGGGATTGCCGCGGTAGTCGGGATCGGTCTGGCTGTTGTTGGGCGTCGTGAAGCGGCGCGGGATCAGGTTGCTCGCGGACGGCGCCTTGAAGGTGCGGGTCAGCGCCAGGCGCACCTGGTCGCGGCTGTCCGGGATCTTGTACAGGGTCTGGGCCAGCGGCGAGAACACGCTGGCGCGGTTGGTGCTGGTTTCAAAAGTATTGCCCTCGCTGGTCGTCTCCAGTCCTTCCCAGCGCAAGCCGGCATACATCGACCACTGCTTGCTCACGTTCCACTCGTCCTGGATGTACAGCGCCAGGCGCTTGATGGTGGCATCGTAATTTTCGTTCGTTACCTGCTCGCGCTCGAACAGCGGGAATACCTCGCTCTCGTCGCGTGCATCTTCGCGCCGCGTATAGCCGGCATCCCAGCCCATTGCCAGCGCGTGGTCCTTCCTCCACGGCGTCGTGTACTTGCCGACCGAGGTCAGGCCGCGTTCATCGGTCGCGCTCAAGACGGTCGAATCGCGCGCCAGCTCTTCCAGCCGGTAATCGAACTCGCGCCAGTCGCCGCGATTGCGCGTGCCGTTCACGCCCAGCTTGAGGTCGAGTTTCGCGCCCTCTTCCAGGTTGTGCACCCAGTTCACATCGGAACGCAGCATGACGAAACTGCCGCCGCTATTCATGTCGCGCACGTCGTACATGGGCGCCGGGCCAAGCTCGGTCGTGGTCACGGCGTCGCCGTGATAGTCGTTGCGATTATAGGAAGCCATCGTCTGCCAGCTGACCGTGTCGCCGTTCTCGAGCGTCCAGTTCAGTCGCGGCGTGAGGTTGAAGCCTTGCGGGCTGCCGCTGTCGATCTGCTCGGTGCGGCGCAGTTGCGTCAGGCGGCCCTCCGGATCGGTCCGGGTCTCCTCGAACGGCTGCGGGCGGTCGAAGTTGTAGCGCCAGACGCTGGCGCCGAGCGAGTACGACAGCCCATCGAGACGGTCCGACATGTTCAGGCTCGCGCTCGGGTTGCTGGCGTCCTCGCTCTTGCCATAGCCAACCCGCAGTTCGCGCTGCGCCTTGCGCACTACCCGCTTGAGCACGATGTTGATGGTGCCGGCGATCGACTGGGTGGAAAATTCTGCGCTGGCCGCGCGCAGGATCTCGATCCGTTCGATGACGTCGGGCGACAGCTGGTCGATGTCGAAGCCGGCCGGCGCGCGCTCGCCGTTGATCAGGATCTGCGTGTAGCCGCTGCCCAGGCCGCGCATGCGGATCTCGCCCGCCCCACGGCCGCCGCCACCGCCGACGGTGATGCCGGGCAGGCGCTTGAAAACGTCAAGCACCGAGGTGTCGCCATAGCGCTTGATCTCTTCGGTCGAGACCACGATGCGGCTGGCGGTGTCGTCGTGGCGCGGATCGTAGCTGTTGGCATCGGCCTTGACCTCGACCTTCTGCATGGTGTCGACGCTGACCGGCGGCGGGTCGGATGGCGGGCCGACCTGGGCGACGGCGGGCACTGAGAACAGCGACGAGAGGGAAAGCGCGATGAGCGTTGGTCGGAGCATCGAATCGGGGAGCGAAGTGAAAAGGTCCCGGTATTCTGTCACAGCTCGCCGCCCGCGAACCGCCTTGCCGCAATTATTCGCCCGGCAAGGAGCCTGTATTGACGGGCGATGTTTAGCGCGGCCCCATGCCGCCGCCCGGCGGACCGAAGCCCGGCCCGCCCGCTCCGCGCGGCCCGCGACCTGCGCCGAAGGTGCCGAAACGGTACGACAGGCCGACGTAGACCAGACGCCCGTCCTGGCGGCGGATGCTGTATTCGCGCAGGCGGTCGGTCTCGGTGATCGACTCCGACTTCTGCGAGTCGAACACGTCGTTGACGTTGACGACCAGGCTCAGGGCCTGGCTCAGGTTGTGCCGGTAATTCAGGTCCGCGGTGCGGGTCGGCTGGCGATAGCCCTCGCCGAACAGCGTCTTGCCCTGGGCATTGAGCACGAGCTGCAGGCTGTTGGCCGGGTTGAACTGGTAGTTGAAGCGCGCGCGGCCGGCGATCGAGGTCGCGCTGCGCTTGTCGTCGTCCACGTTGCCGAGCACCGACTGCTCCGAATAGCCGATATTGCCGCTGGCATTGATCGTCAGCTTGGGCGTGGCGCGTCCGCTGAAGGTGAATTCCAGGCCGCTCGAGCGGCTGGTGCCCGCGTTCTCGCGCGTGGTCAGGAGCACGGTGTCCGAGATGAAGTAGCGGCGCTCCGAGATCAGGTCGGTGTCGCGGCGCGCATACAGGCGCACATTGGTCTCGACGTTGCCAAGCCTGGTCTCGACGCCCAGTTCGAGCGAGTCGGATTCGGTCGGCATCAGCGCGGGATTGCCCGACGAGACGTTCGTTTCGTCGAGGTAGATCACGAAGGGATTCAGGTCCGACGCGCCGGGACGGCGGATGCGGTGCGCATAGCTCAGGCGCAGCGCGGTACGATCCGACAGGTCATAGGTGAGGAAGGCGCTGGGGATCGCTTCCAGGTAGTGGTTGCCGGCCTGGATCCCGGTCGTGACCTGGTCCATGTCGAGATCGGTGTACTCGGTGCGCAGGCCGCCCAGCACGCCCCACTTCTCCCCCAGGCGCATCTGCCAGGTACCGTACAGCGCCAGCGTGGTGTCGACCAGCTCGAAGCGGTTGGTGCGGGATGCGTTGACGCTTTCGAACAGCGTGCCCGGATCGATGTTGAGGAAGCGGGTATCGATCACGCTGCTGTTGCGCGCCACCTTGTAGCCCAGCTTGAGCACGCCCGCCTCGCCCGGACGCTCGTAGTCGCCGGTGAAATCGATGATGCGGGTCTCGTTCAGGTTTTCCTGGCGGGTCAGTGGATCGGACGAATTAATCGGACGCACCGTGTAGTCGCTGGTGAAGCGGGTGTCGCCCTTGCCACGGGTGCCCGACAGGCGCAGGTCGGTCTTGAAGATCTCGCCCGGCATCTCTCCCTTGTGGTCGAGGCTCACGCTCAGGTTGGCGCTGCGGTTGCTGGTGTCGCGCACGGTCGAGCGCCGGTAATCGCTCTCGACCGCCCCGGACGCGTCGGTGCCGCGGTAGCGCTCGGACGAAAGGCCGTCCTGCTGGGTGGCGTTGAAGCCTGCCTTGACCGACACCACGTCCTTCTCGCCCAGGTTGTAGCTGAGCGAGCCGTTGAAGCCGGCCGACTCGGTGTCGTTCTCGCTGTAGGAGCTCTGCACGCTGCTGGCCACGGCGCCGGTGGCCGGGTCGATGCGGTCGCGCGTCGTCTCGCCGGTCGAGCCGCGGCTGTCGCGGCGGCCGAACAGCGCGCCCTGCACGCTCAGGCGTCCGCCCGTATAGCTGCCAAAGGTGGAGGCATTGAAGCGGCCCTCCGTGCCCTTGTTGGCGTTGACCACGCCGAAGCTGCCCGCCGTGCGCTCGCGCCGCATCACCAGGTTGATGATCGGCCCGCCGCCGCCTTCGTTGCCGAACTGCGCGCCGGGATTGTTGATCACCTCCACCGACTCGAGGTCGGCGGCCGGCAGCGCGCCCAGGGCCGCGGCGCGGTTCTCGCCCTGCATCATGGCGGATGGCTTGCCGTCGATAAGGATCTGCACATTGCTGCGCCCGCGCAGGGTCACGTTGCCGTCCGGGTCGACGGCGACCGACGGCACCTTGTTCAAGGTGTCGGCGATGGTGTCGTTGGTGGCGGCCGCATCGCTCTTGACGTCGTAGGCCTGGCGGTCGATGCGGTTCGACGAGCGCACCGCGCTGACCGAGACCGTCGATTCGACCGGGACTTCGGCCTGCACCGGGGGAGCTTCCGGCGCTGGCGTCGCGGGCGCCGTGGCGACCGGCGTGGGGGCCGCGGGCGGCTGCTGGGCGCGGGCAGGAGCGAGCAGCGTGCCCGCCACGATCGGCGCGAGCAGGAAAACGGAAGAACGATGACGTGGCATGACAACCCGGGATGCTGGACAATTGAACGAGCGTAATTGTCGCACGCGATGCGCCCAAAATTCGTTAAGAAATGCTAAGACGAAATAAATGTCAGCGCGATGATGCATGCCTCGACGTCGCGTCAATACGCGTGCGCGTCGTGCCGCCTTCGCGTAAACTTGGCGAATCAACCACGAGGAGAACGCCATGACCGCCTACGATTTCAACGCCACCGCCCTCGACGGCCAGCCGGTCGACCTGGCACGCTATCGCGGCAAGGCGCTCCTGATCGTCAATACCGCCAGCGCCTGCGGCTTCACCCCGCAATACCAGGGCCTGGAAGAGCTGCAGCGCCGCTATGCGGACCAGGGCCTGGTGGTGCTCGGCTTCCCATGCAACCAGTTCGGCCGCCAGGAACCGGGCAGCGAGGCCGAGATCGGCGCCTTCTGCGAAAAGAACTATGGCGTCACCTTCCCGATGTTCGCCAAGATCGACGTCAACGGCGACGACGCCCACCCGCTGTTCGGTTTCCTCAAGGGCGAAAAGCCGGGCGTGCTGGGCACCGAGGCCATCAAGTGGAACTTCACCAAGTTCCTGGTCGACCGGGACGGCGCGGTGGTCAAGCGCTATGCGCCGGCCACCAAGCCGGAAGAGCTGAAGGGCGATATCGAGAAGCTGCTGGCCTGACGTCCAGGAGCGCCTTTCTTAGCGCGCCACCGAGCGCACCTGCTCGAGCGTTCGGGCGACCTCCGCCGGTACCGTCTCGCTGAATCGCCGCATGACCACGGGCTCGCGCCCCGGCCCCCTGCAGGTCAGGGTCGGGCTTGTCGCTTCATGACGGCAGGTGATCTCGATGCGCCGGGCCTTTTCCGCATCCTTCGGATCGAGTGCGACCACGCGGGCCGTCAGTGTCGTGCCGTCCAGCGTCGCACGCAGCGGAAAACCGATGACCGCGCGCACCTGCGGCCCTTCGTGATCCTTGCCGTCGATACGTGTGGGACGTGGCGTGGAGCCGGCCATGACGCCGTAGCCATCGGCGTCGAGATGCAGCTGCGACTGCCCGGCATCGCCTTCATGCAGCGATGCGGCCGTGCCCCAGGTGCCCGTCAGATGGACCGGCAGGACGTCGGACGCAGCGACCGCCGCATGCCACGCAAGCATGCAGGCCAGCAGCGCAATGCGCTTGCCCGGCGCGGGCGGGCGTCTGGAATGACGTTCCATCCTCTCTCCTTGTCGACTTGCGCGCTCACGGCGTGAGCATCATCACTTCGTCGTCAAGCCCGGGCTCGCACGCCGCGCCAAGCGGCTCCCAGCCGCGCCGCACGACGATGCGGCCCTCGTCGTGGCAGATCTCCACGCGCTGCGCCTGCGGCGCGCGCTGGCGCACGAAGGCTTCGATCGAGGCCGGCACGCTCACCTGCAGCGCGAGCGCGTGCAGGTCGTCGACCGGATGGTCGTTCACGTGCACCAGCGGCACGAACTGCCCGGCGAACATCAGCAAGTGACCCGGCACCCTGACCGGCCCGGCGACGTAGCCCTGGGCGCGCAGCCAGTCCTGCGCCCGTTCGCGCACTTGCCCTCCCTGCCCTGCGCCGTGTCCCGATATTCCGCCCCAGGCGCCCGCCAGCAGCTCGGCCACCCACTGGTTGCAGTTCTGGTAATCGGTGCCGAAGGCATAGGCGTTGGCGCTGTATTTCCCGGCCAGCAGGGCCAGCGCCAGCCGCTTGTCGCGCGCGGCGCCTTCGAGCCGGGCGCCGTCGTCGGCTGGCAAGAACAGCAGCGACACATGGCCGCTGGATGGCGCGTCGGCCCCGAGCGCGAAGCCGGAGATGCCCTGGTCGAACAGGTGCGGACGCGCATCCTCGCAGGCGTAGTACAGCTGGCGCACGACCCAGGCGCCGTCCGCGTCGTCGCGCAGGGCGACGCCGGCGTGGGAATACAGCAGGCCGAAGCGGCTCAGGTCCACGCCGGCGCGGGAGATCAGGGCGACCCTGCCGCCCGAGCGTTCCAGCTCTTGCCGGACCACGCCGGCAAAGCGCAGCACGCGGTCCTGCTCGAGCGCGGTGATGTCGTTCTCGCGCTCGCAGAAGGTCGGCAGGCCGGCCCAGGCCGCGCCGCTGAAGGTGGCGCACAGGCCGAGCGCCAACGCGGCGATCGTCCTGCGCAGCTGCCGCATCAGATGACGACTTTGCGCGACGCCAGGTCGCGCTGCCAGTCGTCCTGCAGCGCCAGGAAGAATGGACGCTGGGTGTCGGCGTGGGCGAATTCGTAGCCGTAGACGCGCTCGTTCACGCGCACCACGTCGCCGGCATTGACCTGGCGCTGGGCCATGGCGCGGTTGGGCACGTCGAGGAAGAAGGTGCGGGCCTGGCCGGCTTCGGCGCGCAGGGTCAGGCGGGTGGTGTCGGGCTTGTTCGGCGCCTGCGCGATGTCGATTACACGGTAGTCGCCCGCCGCCACCTTGTTGTCGCCGCTCGAGCTGGTGCTGGAATCGCTGATCGAATCCGAGATGCTGGCCGACGATGCCGAGCCGGCGCTGGAGGCCGAGGAGGCGAAGCTTTCGGCGTGGGCCGGGATGGCGCAGGCGATCGCGAGCAGGCCGCAGCACAGGGAACGTGAAAAGATTGGCAAGGTCATAAGAGGCTTTCGTTGTCGAGCAAAACGCTCACATGGTACAAGCCCTTGCACTTGAACACCATACCGCCGTCGTAACCGCTTGTGACAAGCGCACGGATTCGTCGTCAGCGCGTCTGTATGCGCGCGACGCCGTGGATGGTGCAGCCACGGCTGACGTTGTCGAGGAAGCGGATCGCCTCGGTCATCGAGACGCCGGGCGGCAGCAGGCCGCCCAGCGCGGCGTTCTCGTTCAACTGGTCGAGGCCGTAGGCGATGGCGCGCGACACGTCGCGCGCCATGCGGCCGTCGCTGTTGTACAGCGCGTCGTAGACGCCGGCGGCTTCCCAGACCGGGACGAGGCCGGGGCTGCTGCTGTCTTCGAAGACCACGGCGGCCGGGCCGCCCTCGTCATCACGCACGAGTTGAAAGGTAAAGCTCAAGATCGTTCCTGTTGGTTGCCACTGGATTCCCGCCGCTCGCCGGGTTCGGCGCGATCCTAACACGGCCGGGAAATCGATGTTACGCCCGCGCGGGTAATCAGCGCACTGCCCGCTCGAGTAGTTCGATCCAGTGCGTCACCGGCTTGTCCGTGCCCGACTGCAGGTGGGTCAGGCAGCCGATGTTCGCCGACACGATCTGATCGGCGCCGGTCGCATCCAGGCTGGCCAGCTTGCGGTCGCGCAGCGCCTGCGCGATCTCTGGCTGCAGCACCGAATAGGCGCCGGCCGAGCCGCAGCACAGGTGGTTGTCGGCGCATAGCACCACGTCCACGCCGGCCGCGTGCAGCACGCTTTCGACCTTGCCGCGGATTTGCTGGCCATGCTGCAAGGTGCACGGCGGGTGATAGGCGACGCGCGGCGCGTTCTTCCCCCGCGCCCGCGCCCTGATCTGCTCCTCGAACTGCGGCAGGATCTCGGACAGGTCGCGTGTGATCTCGCTGATGCGGCGGGCCTTGTCGGCGTAGGCCGGATCGTGCGCCAGCAGGTGGCCGTATTCCTTGACCGTGACGCCGCAGCCGGAGGCGGTCATCACGATCGCCTCGACCTGCCCGTGCTCCACGTAGGGCCACCAGGCGTCGACGTTGCGGCGCATGTCGTCCAGGCCGCCTTCCTGGTCGTTCATGTGGTAGCGCAGCGCGCCGCAGCAGCCGGCCTTCGGCGCCACGAGCAGCTGCACGCCGAGAGAATCGAGCACGCGCGCCGTGGCCGCGTTGATGTTCGGCGCCATCGCCGGCTGCACGCAGCCGTCCAGCAGCAGCATCTTGCGCGCGTGGGTCCGGGTCGGCCAGCGGCCGGCGGCGCGCGCCGGCTGCAGCTTGTCCTGCAGCCCTGCAGGCAACAGCGGCCGCAGCGCCTGCCCCGCCCTGAAGGCCGGCCTGAAGACGCCGGCGCGCGGCAGGCATTCCTTGAGCGTGGTGCGCGTGATCCTTTCCTTCAACGGGCGCGGCACGCGCTCGTCGACCAGCTTGCGGCCGATGTCGACCAGGCGCCCATACTTGACGCCGGACGGACAGGTGGTTTCGCAATTGCGGCAGGTGAGGCAGCGGTCCAGGTGCAGCTGGGTCTTGCGGGTCGGTTGCGAGCCCTCGAGCACCTGCTTGATCAGGTAGATGCGGCCGCGCGGGCCATCGAGTTCGTCGCCCAGCAGTTGATAGGTCGGACAGGTGGCGGTGCAGAAGCCGCAGTGCACGCAGGCGCGCAGGATCGCTTCGGCTTCCGCGCCTTCGCGCGTGCCCTTGATGAAGTCGGCCAGTAGGGTTTGCATGGGTCAGGCGCTTTCGGGATATAGTCGGCCCGGGTTGAAGATGTGGGCGGGATCGAAGGCATCCTTCATGCGCGCATGGATGCGCGCCAGCGCAGGCGCCAGCGGCTGGAACACGACGCTAGCCTTGTCGCCGCCCCGGAACAGGGTCGCGTGGCCGCCGCACGCCTCCACCGTGCGCCGGATCGCCCGGGCCGTCGCGGCGTCGCCCCCGGCGCGCAGCCAGCGCTGGGCGCCGCCCCACTCGATCAGCTGGTCGCCGCCGAGCACCAGCGCGCCGGTTGTCGACGGCACCGACAGCCGCCACAGGGGTTCGCCCCCCGAGAAGAAGGCATGCCGCTGTTCGCGTACGTCGGCCCAGAACGCAGCCGCATCCGGATGCGGCACCGCTTCGCCGCCCAGCAGCCGCATCGCGGCGTCGACCGCCGCCTCGGCGCCGGACAGGCGCAGCGCCAGCTGGCCGCCGCACCAGGCGCTGCCCGACAGCGGCAAGGGCTGGCCGCCCCATTCGTTCAGGCGTCGGATGGCGTCGATCTCGCCCATCTCGAAGCGCAGCGTGGCTTCGGCGAAGGGCCGCGGCAGCACCTTCAAGGACACTTCCAGCAGCAGGCCGAGCGTGCCCATCGAACCGGCCAGCATGCGCGAGACGTCGTAGCCGGCCACATTCTTCATCACCTTGCCGCCGAAGGACAGCACGTCGCCCTTCCCGTCCAGCAGCCTGGCGCCGAGCACGAAGTCGCGCGTGGCGCCGCTGCTGGCGCGCCGTGGGCCGCACAGGCCCGCCGCGACCGTGCCGCCCACGGTGGCATTGGCGCCGAAATGCGG
This sequence comes from Massilia oculi, assembly GCF_003143515.1. NCBI lineage: Bacteria > Pseudomonadati > Pseudomonadota > Betaproteobacteria > Burkholderiales > Oxalobacteraceae > Massilia > Massilia oculi. Next base: position 2,047,173 of record NZ_CP029343.1, read on the forward strand.
CGGCTCGAAGGCCAGCATCTGGTTGTGGCGGGCGAGCAGCGCCTCGATCTCGGCCAGCGGCGTGCCGCAGCGCGCGGTGATCACGAGCTCGGTCGGCTCGTAGTCGACGATGCCGGCGTAATCGCGGGTGTCGAGCACTGTGCCGCGCGGCGAGCCGCCATACCAGTCCTTGCTGCCGCCGCCGCGGATGCACAGCGGTTCACGCTCACGAGCCGCGGTCAGCACCCGCTCCTGGAATCGTTCGATCGTTCCCATATCGGCTCTCGTTCAAAAACGCGGCAGGTCCGGGAACGGGACCTCGCCGTGGTGCACGTGCAGCTTGCCGAATTCGGCGCAGCGGTGCGGGGTCGGGATCGCCTTGTCCGGATTGAGCAGCGCGAACGGGTCGAAGGCATGCTTGACCGCGAAGAAAGCGTCGAGTTCCTTGCGGCTGAACTGCACGCACATCGAATCGATCTTTTCCTTGCCCACGCCGTGCTCGCCGGTGATGGTGCCGCCCACGTCGACGCACAGCGCCAGGATCGCGGCGCCGAAGGCTTCGGCGCGCTCGAATTCGCCGGGCGCGCTGGCGTCGAACAGGATCAGCGGATGCATATTGCCGTCGCCGGCGTGGAACACGTTGGAGCAGCGCAGGCCGTAGGTCTGTTCCATCGCGGCGATGCCGGCCAGCACCCGCGCCAGCTGCTTGCGCGGGATGGTGCCATCCATGCAGTAATAGTCGGGCGAGATGCGGCCCGCGGCCGGAAAGGCGTTCTTGCGGCCGGACCAGAAGCGCACCCGCTCCGCCTCGCTCTGCGACACGGCAATGGCGGTCGCGCCGGCGCGCTCGAGCACCGCGCTCATGCGCGCGATCTCCTCGGCCACCTCGAGCGCCGTGCCGTCGGCCTCGCACAGCAGGATGGCGGCGGCGTCGAGGTCGTAGCCGGCCCGCACGAAGGGCTCGACCATGCGCACCGAGGTGCGGTCCATCATCTCGAGGCCCGCCGGGATGATGCCGGCCGCGATCACGTCGGCCACCGCATTGCCGGCCGTGACCACGTCGGTGAACGAGGCCATGATCACCTGGGCCAGCGCCGGCTTGGGCACCAGCTTCACCGTCACCTCGGTGACGATGCCGAGCATGCCTTCGGAACCGATGAACACGGCCAGCAGGTCGAGCCCCGGCGCATCGAGCGCCGCGCCGCCCAGTTCGACCACGTCGCCCTCGATGGTGGCCACCCGCACCCGCAGCACATTGTGCACCGTCAGGCCGTATTTGAGGCAGTGCACGCCGCCCGCGTTCTCGGCCACGTTGCCGCCGATGGTGCAGGCGATTTGCGACGAAGGATCGGGGGCGTAGTACAGGCCGAACGGCGCAGCGGCTTCGGAGATCGCCAGGTTGCGCACGCCCGGCTGGACGACGGCGGTGCGCGCCAGCGGGTCGACGCGCCTGATCTGGCTCATGCGCGCGGTGGACAGCACGACGCCGTCGCGGATCGGCAGCGCGCCGCCCGACAGGCCCGTGCCGGCGCCGCGCGGCACGATCGGCACCTGCAATTCGCGGCAGATGTCGAGGATGGCGAGCACCTGCGCCTCGTCGGTCGGCAAGGTAACGACCAGCGGCAGCTGGCGGTAGGCGGCCAGGCCGTCGCATTCGTAGGGCCGGGTGTCTTCTGGGTCGGACAGGACGCAGGAGGCGGGCAGGCGCGCGCGCAGGGCAGCCGCCACCTGAGCGCGCCGCGCCGCCGGGTCGGAATGGATGGCATGATCGGGCATGCTTCGATTGTAAGCACAAGCATGCACATTCGCCACGTTTTGTCGTATGCTCATCCCATCGTTTTTTCACACCAACGCATAAGGCAACATCATGGGCAACCGCCTCTCGAAAATCGCGACCCGCACCGGCGACGACGGCAGCACCGGCCTGGGCGACGGCAGCCGCACCGGCAAGGACAGCGCGCGCATCCACGCGCTGGGCGAAGTCGACGAACTCAATTCCTTCGTCGGCCTGCTGCTGTGCGAAGACATGCCGACGCCATTGCGCGAAGAGCTGGTCTCGATCCAGCACGACCTGTTCGACCTGGGCGGCGAGCTGTGCATCCCCGGCTACCAGATGATCAAGGAAGAGCACGTGGCGCGCCTGGACGGCCTGCTCGAGAAATACAACGCCGACCTGCCGGTCCTGAAGGAATTCATCCTGCCGGCCGGCTCGCGCGCGGCCTCCACCGCCCACGTCTGCCGTACCGTGTGCCGGCGCGCCGAACGCGCCATCGTGGCCCTGTCGAAGGCAGAGCAGATCCACGCCCACCCGCGCCAGTACGTCAACCGCCTGTCCGACCTGATGTTCGTGCTGGCGCGCGTGCTGAACCGCCATGCCGGCGGCAGCGACGTGCTGTGGCAGCACGAACGCAAGCGGGGCTGATCCATGGATGACAAGGTGATGGACGACTTCATCGGCGTCTATGACGACGCGCTCAGTGCGCAGCAATGCGACGCGCTGCTGGCGCGCTTCGAGGCCAGCGACAAGGTCGTACGCGGGCGCACCGGCAACGGCGTCGACGTCGCCAAGAAGGACAGCTACGACATCACCATCAACCTGCACCGCGAATGGGACGACGTCACCCAGCTGCTGCTCGAATCGATGACGCGTCACCTGGTGCAGTACGTCGACCGCTACCGCATGCTGCTGATGGGGTCCCTGTCGCCGACGCTGGCGCATCCGGCCACCGGCGCGCCGACGGTGCTATCGATGGACAACTTCGAGGAAGTAGGCCGTCCGTACATCGAAGACCTGGTGCGCGTGCTGTACCGGCCCGGCACCATCAACCTGCAAAAGTACCGGCAGGCCAGCGGCGGCTACCACCACTGGCATTCCGAGATCTATCCGCAGAACGCCAGTTGCGATTCGCTGCACCGGGTGCTGCTGTGGATGTTCTACCTCAACGACGTGGAAGATGGCGGCGAGACCGAGTTCCTGTACCAGGGCCGCAAGATCGCGCCAAAAAAGGGGCGGCTGGTGATCGCGCCGGCCGGCTTCACCCATACCCACCGCGGCAACGTGGCCCGGAGCGGCGACAAGTACATCGCTACTTCCTGGATCCTGTACCAGCGCGCCGAGGCCTTGTTCGGTCAGCCGGCGTGACAACGACGTGATGCCACGACGGCGGCCCGACCCACTGTTCAAACAGGCAGCCTGACGAAGCAAAAAGCCCCGCTTTCTCGCGAAAGCGGGGCTTTGTTCATGGTGCGTCCGGAGGCGATCAGCCGTTGTTCACCACCAGCCGCGGCTCGCCCTGCGCCCCCAGGCGCGCGCGGATCGATGCCGCGATGCCCTTGGCATCCAGGCCGACCGACGCCAGCAGCGCTTGCGGATCGCCCTGGTCGATGAAGTTGTCGGGCAGGCCCAGGTTCAGCACCGGCTTGGCGATGCCGGCCGCGGCCAGCGCTTCCATCACGGCGGCGCCGGCGCCGCCCATGATGCAGCCCTCTTCCACCGTCACCAAAAAGTCATGTTCCTGCGCCAGGCGCTTGACCAGTTCGATGTCGAGCGGCTTCACGAAGCGCATGTTCGCCACGGTCGCATCGAGTTCGTCGCCCGCCTTCAGGCTTGGCGCCACCATCGAGCCGAAGGCCAGGATCGCGACGCCCTTGCCGGTGCGGCGCACCTCGCCCTTGCCGATCTCGATCGAGGTCAGGGCCTCCACCAATGGAGCGCCGACGCCGGCGCCGCGCGGGTAGCGCACCGCGGCCGGGCCGGGATAGTGGTAGGCGGTGGTCAGCATCTGGCGGCACTCGTTTTCATCCGAGGCGGCCATCACCACCATGTTCGGGATGCAGCGCAGGTAGGCCAGGTCGTAGTTGCCGGCGTGGGTGGCGCCGTCGGCGCCGACCAGGCCCGCGCGGTCCAGCGCGAAGGTCACGTCCAGGTTCTGCAGCGCCACGTCGTGGATCAGCTGGTCGTAGGCGCGCTGGAGAAAAGTAGAATAGATCGCCACGACGGGCTTGACGCCTTCGGTGGCCATGCCGGCCGCGAAGGTCACCGAGTGCTGCTCGGCGATGCCGACGTCGAAGTAGCGCTGCGGGTACTCCTGGTGGAAGCGCACCATGCCCGAGCCTTCGCGCATCGCGGGCGTGATGCCGACCAGGCGCTTGTCCGCGGCCGCCATGTCGCACAGCCAGTTGCCGAATACCTCGGTGTAGGTGATCTTGCCCGGCGCGGTGGACGGCTTGATGCCCTCGAGGTGGTTGAACTTGCCGGTGCCGTGGTACAGGATAGGCTCGGCCTCGGCCAGCTTGTAGCCCTGGCCCTTCTTGGTCACCACGTGCAGGAATTGCGGGCCCTTGAGCTTCTTGATGTTTTCCAGCGTCGGGATCAGGGAATCGAGGTCGTGGCCGTCGATCGGGCCGATGTAATTGAAGCCGAATTCCTCGAACATCGTGGCCGGGACCACCATGCCCTTGGCATGCTCTTCCAGCTTGCGCGCCAGATCCAGCACCGGCGCCGGCAGCACGCTCTTGCCCACGTTCTTGGCGGCGGCGTAGAACTGGCCCGACAGCAGGCGCGCCAGGTAGCGGTTCAGCGCGCCGACCGGCGGCGAGATCGACATGTCGTTGTCGTTCAGGATGACCAGCAGGTTGACGTCTTCTTCCACACCCGCGTTGTTGAGCGCCTCGAACGCCATTCCGGCGGTCATGGAGCCGTCGCCGATGACGGCGATCGCATGACGGTCCTCGCCCTTGATCTTCGCCGCGGTGGCCATGCCCAGCGCCGCCGAGATCGAGGTCGACGAGTGGGCGGTGCCGAAGGTGTCGTACTCGCTCTCGTCGCGCTTGGGGAAGCCCGACAGGCCGTTCAGCTGGCGCAAGGTGGGCATGCGGCCGCGGCGGCCGGTGAGGATCTTGTGCGAATAGGTCTGGTGGCCGACGTCCCACACGATGCGGTCGCGCGGCGTGTCGTATACGTAGTGCAGTGCGATCGTCAGCTCCACCGTGCCCAGGTTGGACGACAGGTGGCCGCCGGTTTTCGACACCGACTCGAGCAGGAACTGGCGCAGCTCGTGCGCCAGCGGGGTGAGCTGGGTGCGCGGCAGCTTGCGCAGGTCGGATGGGTCGTTGATTTTTTCTAGCAGGTTCATTTAGGCCTTCCGCTGCACGATCAGGTCTGCCAGTTCGCGCAGACGCTGTGCTTTGTCTCCAAATGGCGCCAGCGCTTCGTGCGCGTCACGCCGCAGTTGCTCGGCCAGCGCGCGCGATGGCTCCAGCCCGAGGATCGACACATAGGTCGGTTTGTTGTCGGCCGCGTCCTTGCCGGCGGTCTTGCCCAGCGTGGCCGAATCGGCGGTGGCGTCGAGCACGTCATCGACCACCTGGAACGCCAGTCCCACCGCGGCGGAATAGGCATCCAGCGCTTCGAGTTCGCGCGGCTCCAGGTCGCGGCCGGCGAGCGCGCCGAGCAGCACCGACACGCGCAGCATGGCGCCGGTCTTGAGCTGGTGCATGCGCTCGAGCTGTTCGCGGGTGAGCGACAGGCCGACGCTATCGAGGTCGATCGCCTGGCCGCCGCACATGCCGTTCGAGCCGGCCGCCTGCGCCAGCAGGCGCACCATCGTCAGCTGGCGCGCCGGGGGCACCGCCGCGGCATCAAGGCCGGCCACCACCTCGAAGGCTTGCGCCTGCAGGGTGTCGCCGACCAGCAGCGCGGTCGCTTCGTCATAGGCCACGTGCACCGTCGGCTTGCCGCGGCGCAGGGCGTCGTCGTCCATGCACGGCATGTCGTCGTGCACCAGCGAATACACATGGATCATCTCGACCGCGCTCGCGACCCGGGCTACTGCCTGCGGGGCGGCGTCGAACAGCGCGCCGGCGGCATACGCCAGCAGCGGGCGCACGCGCTTGCCGCCGCCGAGCGTCGTGTAGCGCATCGCCTCGTGCAGCTTGTGCGGCACGCGGTCGCTTGGGGGCAGGAAGGCGTCGAGCGCCTCTTCCACCGTGGCCTGGACATCGCGGGTCCAGGCGCTGAAGTCCTGGACCGTCATTGCGTTGCCTCGTCGTCGCTGAATGGCTTGAGCATGTCGCCTTCGAGCATCTTGACCTGGGACTCGACTTTTTCGAGCTGGGCCGCGCAGTACTTGACCAGTTCGGAGCCGCGCGCATAGGCCGCGACCGAGGCTTCCAGCGGCAAGGCCCCGGATTCCATCTGTGTCACGAGCTGGGCCAGTTCGGCCATCGCCTGCTCGAAGGATTGCGGAGGCGCCGGCGTTGCCGGCGCGCTGTCCGCTGTCATATTCTTTGCCATAAGTCGCTATCGTGAAGGCGCCGAGTTGTGCGCCATGGGTCAGTCCAATCGCGTATTTTAGATCAATCCCACCCCACGGGGGGCGCACATTGCAGCATTCACAACTAGCAAGTGCGTCAACAATCCGGCCGACGCCCCCACTCGCCCTTCTTCCCCATATGAAAACCATGCCTCATCGGCAACACATCAAGCGCCGCGCACCACAAACTCGCGCCGGCCCAAGACGGTAGAGCCTGTTACGCAGTATAATCTCCGGTTCTGTCCGAAATACCGTATTCCTCTACTTAAATACTGGTCTTTGGATTCTTTCTCTTCTTTGGAAGCTACCTTAAAGGGGGTTGGGATGTCCGATCTGGCTACCCACGCCAAGCTGGCGCGCTCGAACGCACAGCTTCCGGTAAATGTTTATTTTGACGACGCGCTCCTCAAGCGCGAGATGCAGCAACTGTTCCACAATGGCCCGCGCTACATCGGCCATGAATTGATGGTGCCGGAGACCGGGGACTTCGCAACGCTCGCCTCGGAACACGAAGGCCGCATGCTGGTGCGTAACGCCGGCGGCATCGAAGTGCTTTCCAACGTCTGCCGCCACCGCCAGGCGCTGATGTTCAATGGCCGCGGCAATGCGAAGAACATCGTGTGCCCGCTGCACCGCTGGACCTATGACCTGAAGGGCGAATTGATCGGCGCACCGCATTTCGCGGACACCCCGTGCCTGAACCTGTCGAAGACGCCGCTGCAGAACTGGAACGGCCTGCTGTTCGAACAAAACGGCTACAACGTGATGGACAAGCTCGGCAAGCTGTCGGTGACGAAGGACCTCGACTTCTCGGGCTATATGTTCGACCACGTCGAGATCCACGAGTGCGACTACAACTGGAAGACCTTCATCGAGGTCTACCTGGAGGATTACCACGTCGAACCGTTCCACCCGGGCCTGGGCAACTTCGTCTCGTGCGACGACCTGAAATGGGAGTTCGGCAGCGACTACAGCGTCCAGACCGTGGGCGTGAACCGCGCGCTGCAGAAGGCCGGCTCGCCGGCCTATAAACGCTGGCAGGAGCAGGTGCTGAAGTTCAACAACGGCCAGCCGCCCAAGTACGGCGCGATCTGGCTGACGCTGTACCCGAACATCATGGTCGAGTGGTACCCGAACGTGCTGGTGGTGTCGACCCTGTGGCCGGACGGCCCGCAGAAGACCCGCAACGTGGTCGAGTTCTACTACCCCGAAGAGATCGTGCTGTTCGAGCGCGAATTCGTCGAGGCCGAGCGCGCCGCCTACATGGAGACGGCGGTCGAGGACGACGAGATCGGCCTGCGCATGGACGCCGGCCGCAAGATCCTGCTGGCGCGTGGCGTCAACGAGGTCGGTCCCTACCAGTCGCCGATGGAAGACGGCATGCAGCACTTCCATGAGTGGTATCGCAGCAGGATCGCCTTGTAACTCTCACATCGTCAAACCGGCGCCGCACCCTGGCGCCACGGACCGCGCGGTCTCCTCGCCGCACGGTCTTTCACTGGAAATCCGATGGCTTCCCTCTGGATGTTGTACGCCAGCTTCGCGTTCGCCGCCATGGGCGCGGGCGTGAAGCTGGCTTCCGAGTTCTATTCCACGTCAGAACTCCTGATGTACCGGGGCCTGATCGGCAGCGTCATCCTGCTGCTCATGGTGCGCCGCCAGGGCGGCACTTTTAAAACGGATTTTGGCAAGGCCCACCTGTGGCGCAGCCTGGTTGGCGTGACCTCGCTGTGGCTGTGGTTCTTCGCGATCGGCCGCCTGCCGCTGGCCACCGCGATGACGCTCAACTACATGGCCCCGATCTGGATCGCGGCCGGGATGTTCGCCATGGGCTGGTGGACCAGGACCAAGCATGCCGAATGGCCGCTGGTGGTGGCGATCGCCTCCAGCTTCTTCGGCGTGACCATGGTGCTGCAGCCGGCGGTCGAGAGCGAGCAGTGGCTGGGCGGCCTGGCCGGCGTGTGCTCGTCGATGATCTCGGCGATGGCCTATATGCAGGTGCGTAAGCTCGGCCAGCTGGGCGAGCCCGAGTACCGCGTGGTGTTCTACTTCTCGCTGACCACGACCCTGGTCGGCCTGGCCGCCACCGTGGCCGGCGACGGGCCTCAGGGCGCGCTATTCCATGCGCATACGATGTACGGCGCCCTGCTGCTGCTGGGGATCGGCGGCGCCGCCCTGATCGCCCAGATGTGCATGACCCGCGCCTACCGCGTGGGCAAGGTGCTGGTGGTGGCCAACCTGCAGTACACCGGCATCGTCTTCTCCACCCTGTGGGGCCTGATCCTGTGGGGCGACGCCTTCGACTGGCATGTGTGGCTGGGCATCGGCGTGATCCTGCTCTCGGGACTGGCCGCGACGTTCTACAATACCCGCAAGACGGCGCGCGGCGCCGTCGTCAAGGACCAGGACCCCGTGGTCAGCGAATCGTAGAAGGAGACTTAACGCCATGTTCAAGACCCTGATTTCGGCCAGCCAGCTGGCCGCCCATATCGACGACCCGAAGTGGGTCGTGGTGGACTGCCGCCACGACCTGGTGAACCTCGCCGCCGGCCGTGACGGCTATGCCGCCGGCCACCTGCCGAACGCGGCGTTCGCCGACATCGAGACCGTGCTGTCGGGCGCCAAGCGCGGGCCTGACGGCGTGTTCCTCGGCCGCCATCCCCTACCGGGGAAGGAAGCGCTGGCGCAAGCCCTGCGCGAATTCGGCATCGACGACGACACGCAAGTGGTCGCCTACGACGCCCACGGCGGCATGTTCGCGGCGCGCCTGTGGTGGCTGCTGCGCTGGCTGGGTCACGAGGCGGTCGCGGTGCTCGATGGCGGCATGGCGGCCTGGCAGGCGCTGGGCCAGCCCCTGTCGACCGAGACGCCCACCAGACCGGGCGGCAGCCTGACCGTGCGCGCGCCTTTCGTGCCCACGGTGACGGTGCGCGAGGTGATGGACAACCTGGAGAGCGGCCAGCGCATCGTGATCGACGCCCGCGCGGCCGACCGCTTCCGCGGCGAAAACGAAACCATCGACCCGGTGGGTGGCCACATCCCGGGCGCGAAGAACCGCTTCTTCAAGGACAACCTGCAGGCCGATGGCCGCTTCAAGGATGCTGGTCAGCTGCGCGCGGAGTTCGGCGCCCTGGTCGACGATCCAGAGCGCGCCATCATGCAGTGCGGTTCGGGCGTGACCGCCTGCCACAACCTGCTGGCGCTGGAAGTGGCGGGCATGCCGGGCGCCAGCCTGTATCCGGGCTCGTGGAGCGAGTGGGTAGGCGATCCGGCGCGGCCGGTCGCGAAAGGCGCGGATTGAAAACAAAGGGCTTCGTCACGAAGCCCTTTTCTTTTGGCTTAGAACGCGTGCAGCGCCACCACGATCGCCACGCCCAGCCCGATCAGGAACACCTGCGGCACCGTCTCCTTCAGCGTCGCCCGGCGCTGCATCTGCGGCATCAGGTCGCTCACCGCGATATAGATGAAGCCCGACGACGCGAACACCAGCACGTAGGGAATCAGGCCGCTGGCCTGGTCCAGCGTGAAGTAGCCCAGCAGGCCGCCCGCCACCGCCAGCAGGCTGCACAGCAGGTTGAACACATAGGCGCGCAGGCGCGAGAAGCCGGCGTTGAGCAGGACGATGAAGTCGCCGATCTCCTGCGGGATCTCGTGGGCGACGATGGCCAGCGCGGTCACGATGCCCACTTCCGGGTCGGCCAGGAAGGCCGCCGCGATCAGGATGCCGTCGGTGAAGTTGTGCATGCCGTCGCCGAGCAGGATCATCCAGCCCGACTTGCCGGCTTCGCGCGCGTCATGGCCGTGGGCGTGGTGGTGTCCGTCACCCTCGTGGAGGTGCGAATGGCGCAGCAACGCCACCTTTTCCAGCAAGAAGAAGGCCAGCAGGCCCGCCAGCAGGGTGGCGAACAGGCTCTTGATGTCGGCGCCCGATTCGAAGGCTTCGGGCAGCGCGTGCAGCAGCGACGTCGCCAGCATGATGCCGACCGACAGGCTGACCATCTTTTCGACCACTTTCGACAGCAGGGCGAACGAGAAAAGCGCAGCCCCGGAAATGCTGACGACGCCGGCGATCACGGTCGCCAGCAGGATGGAACTCAGGGTCGGGTCGAAAAGCGGGTCGATTTGAAAGCCTCTTGTTCTGTTCTTGCGACGATCCGCAAACCGGACATTGTACCGCTCCCGGCCCGCGGTCGTCCAAGAGCCCGTCCAAAGCGACAGGCGTCAGGCCACGCCGTGCTTGCGGAACCAGGCCAGCGCGCGGTTCCAGCCGTCCTTGGCGTCGGCCTCGTTGTAGTTCGGGCGGTAGTCGGCGTGGAAGGCGTGGTCGGCGTCCGGATACACGTGGATCGTCGAGCGGCTGTTGCCCTTGTCGAGGGCGGCCTGCATGCGCTTGACCGTATCGAGCGGGATGCCGTTGTCCTTGCCGCCGTACAGGCCCAGCACCGGCACCTTGAGGTTCTGGGCGACGTCGATCGGGTGCTTCGGGGTCATCGGCGTCGCCTCGCCCACCAGCCGGCCATACCAGGCCACGCCGGCCTTGACGTCGAGGTTGTGCGCCGCATACAGCCAGGTGATGCGGCCGCCCCAGCAGAAACCGGTGATCCCCAGCTTGGTGGTGTCGCCGCCGCGCTGCTTGGCCCAGGCCACCACGGTGTCGAGGTCGGACATGACCTGCGCGTCCGGCGTCTTCGAAACGATGTTCTTGATCAGTTCTGCGGTATTGGGCGCCTTGGTCGCATCGCCCTGGCGCACGAACAGGTCGGGCGCGATCGCCATATAACCCTGTTTGGCGAAGCGACGCGCCACGTCCTTGATGTGTTCATGCACGCCGAAGATCTCGGACACCACCAGAATCACCGGGACGTTGGTCTTGCCGCGCGGCTGGGCGCGGTAAACGGGCACATCCTGGCCCTCGATGACGAGGATGCTGTCGGCCGCGTCGAGGCCTTCGGCATCGGTCTGGATCTGGGTTTGCGCGACCACCGGCAGCGCGGCCGCGGCGAAACCGGTGCCGACCGCCGCCTTCAAGAAGTCGCGCCGCTTCACGCCGTCGTCATAGGCGCTGGCGCCCAGCAGGCTGTGGGCATCGTTGACGAGATCTTTCATGGACATCCCTTTCTGAACAGTGTTGGACAGGCTTGCCAGTTTAGCATCGCTGATGGGGCTTGCACGCGCCGCACGGATGAGCATTTGTGCAGGCAGCTCGCTCAAGGCCAATGGCGACAACGTACCGTTGCATACGGCCGCTTCCCGGCCGACGAGACCATGGACGTGCTCGAGTTGAACATCGACGGTAAATTCACGCTGCTCGGGCGCCGCCACGAGCTGGTATTCGGCTGGGGCCAGGCCGACCGCGAAACCATTTTGCCGCGCATCACGCTCGGCGCGGTGCCCGCCGGATATGGCGCGACGCAGAACCGCGCACCGCATCGGCCACGCTGCGCGCCATCTTCTGCGCCGGCAGCGGCCGGTTCATGCCTGATCGTCAGGCCCACCTTCGGCGGCACGGATGCGCTCGCCGAATGAACGTTGTTCGAGGGCGGAGATGGCGTCGTCCAGCGCCTGCGACAGGGAGTAAGGTAGTTGCGCATCGAGGCTATCCGCCGCGGCCGCCGTCGCTTGCCAGCAGTGCCGGATGCGCGGCGCCATGGCGCGGCCGGCGTCGGACAACCGGACCATTTTCTGGCGGCCATCGTGCTCACCCACGCAGGCACTGAGCAAACCCTGCTTGACCATCAGGCCCACGGTCTGGGTGGCTGCCGGCTGGGTGATCCCGGCGCTGGCGGCGATCTCGCCAATCGTCATCGGCTCGCGCTCGATCAGCGCGCGCATCACCGGCGTGAAGCGCGGCCGGTAATCCAGCCCCGCATCGAGGTATGACTGCTCAACCGCGCCATCGAGCAGTTCGAGAAGGTGGCGCAACTGTGTGCCCAGCCCGCGCTTCATGCTGGCGCTTTCACGGCGCCTGGACGCGCCACCAGATGGCCGGCGCGCATCGCGCGCCGCAGCAGCCACAGGCTCGCCACGCCAAACAAGACCAGGGTGATGACCGATCCCTCGATGCCGTAGGCGCCGCCCGTGATCCACTGCGGGCCGCTCAGTTCGCCCTGTAGCAAGCCGCGCCCTGGATTGCCCGAGTTCGGCAGCGACAGAATGCCGGCCGGGATCAGATTCCAGGCGAAATGCATCCCGATCGGCAACCACAGGCGACGCGTCGCCAGGTAGGCGGCAGTGAACAGCACACCGGCCAGCGCGGTATTGATCACCGCCAGTACGGTGACGTCATGGTTCGGAACATGGGCCAGTGCGAAAAAAACCGCTGACAACAGCATTGCCCACCAAGTGCCAAGGGACCGCTCCGGTATCCGGAACAGCACCCCACGGAACAGCACTTCCTCAATCGTGGCGACGAAGATCATCTCGGTCACGGTCTTGGCCAGCCGGTCCCAGCCCCCGGTACCCAGGAAATGATAGTCGCCGATCGCTGCCGCCAGTCCAAGCGCGGCCAGGAACAGCAAGGTACCGATCAGAGCGCCGGCCAGCGCCTCGCGCGGCCACCCGGCGCCGGCCAGTTCGGCAGGGAAACGGCGCTCGATCCGCCGCACGTAGAGGAAGTAGCCAGACAGCCCCAGCAGCGCCGCCAGCAGCGGCGGCCAGTGCATGCGCAGACTCTTGTCGGCGATCTGGGCAGCCGGTACCAACACCAGTGCGACCGGGACGCATACGGCGAGCGACGCCAGCAAGGTGCGTACGAAGGCGAAACGGCTTAGTCCGGCGCGGTCGGGAGCTTCCGACGGTGTCGAGATGGCTTTTATCGTGGCGCTGCGCATATTGGCTCCAGTGGTTAATCGAAATGAACCGTCGAGGCAATTATATAATCACTTATATAAATACGCATATTTTTTACAAAAACTTTTACCGGGCTTGGCGCCGGCACGGCCATAGACTCACAGTCCATCAAAACCGATCAGGATCGACATGCACAGCTTAGCCGACCATTTGAAGCAACTGCAATCGCCCCTGCCCACAGACGGCCCCGGCTTCAGCGCTGCGCTGCTGCTGGAAGGGGAAAGCGTGTTCGAGCTTCACCACGGCATGGCGTCGCTCGCACTGAAAGTGCCCTTGTCGGCCGAATCGGCCTATTACCTGGCCTCGGAGTTCAAGCAGTTCACCGCCGCCTGCGTGATGTCGCTGGTGCGCGCAGGCGTCATCGGGCTCGATGACGACGTCTGCGCTCACCTGCCGGAGCTGGCGAAGTTCGAACAGCCTTTCCCGCTGCGCAGCCTGCTCAATCACGGCAGCGGTATACCGGACTATTTCCAGTTCCTCGAATGCCAGCTGTCGCGGCACGAGGCGGACTATTTCAACAACCGGATGATCCTGGCACTGATCGCGCGCCTCGACACGGTCGTCTTTCCCACCTCGACTAGCTACCGCTACAGCAACAGCAACTAGATCCTGCTCGCCGCCCTGGTCGAACGCCTGGGCGGCATGTCGCTCGGCCGCTACGCAAGAGAGAAGCGGTTCGATCCGCTCGGCATGCAAGGCATTGCGTTCGACGAAGACCGCTTCAGCATCATCGAGCATCGGGTATTCAGCTGCGTGGCGGATGTCACGCGTCCTTTCGGTGTCAGGCAACACCTGGGCAATACCAACACCGTCGGCGATGGCGGCGTCTACGCCAGCATCCCCAGCCTGCTGCGCTGGGAGAGGGAGTGGCATCGCCAGTGGGACGATCCATCGAGCCTGCTGCACGCCATGCTGCAGCCATCGCCGCTACTGAATGGATCGGCGCCCAGTTACCGCTTCGGGCTGGAAGTGATCCAGCACGCAGGACATGACATCGTGTTCCACAGCGGCGGCCTGTGGGGGTTCGACACGTTGATCATGAGGATTCCGGCGCGCCGCATGTCGGTCATCCAGTTGGCGAATTGCGAGGCGGCGCAGTCCGATATCGAAAGAATCGTAGCCGCTGCCCTGGATTGAAGGCGAACTTGGCACGCGACGCCGTTCGGGTAACACGACAGTAGGGTGGGCGGGACGCGTGGACGGCATAGCCGACTGCGCGTCCCGGTCCACCCTTCCCATCACCGCTTAGTGCGCTTCTTCCCAGTTCTTGCCCACGCCAGTCTCGGCCAACAGCGGCACATTCAACTTGGCCACGCCCGCCATCAGCTCCGGCAGCTTGACCCGCACCAGTTCCAGCTCGCCTTCCGGCACTTCGAGCACCAGTTCATCATGCACCTGCATGATCATGCGCGTGCCCAGCCCATCGCTTTCAATCCAGTTTTGCACCGCGATCATCGCCATTTTGATCAGGTCGGCCGCCGTGCCCTGCATCGGCGCATTGATCGCCGCGCGTTCGGCGCCGGCGCGGCGCGGGCCGTTCGGCGAATTGATCTCGGGCAGCCACAGGCGGCGGCCGAACACGGTCTCGACGTAGCCGCGCGCCTTCGCTTCCAGGCGCGTGTTGTCCATATACTGCTTCACGCCCGAGAAGCGCGCGAAATAGCGCTCGATATAGTTGGCGGCCGCGGCGCGTTCGATGCCCAGGTTGCCGGCCAGGCCGAAAGCGCTCATGCCATAGATCAGGCCGAAGTTGATCACCTTGGCGTAGCGGCGCTGCTCACTTTGCACGTCGGCCGGCGGGATGCCGAAGATCTCGGCGGCGGTGGCGCGGTGGATGTCCTCGCCGTCGGCGAAAGCCTTGAGCATCGCCGCGTCGCCCGAGATGTGGGCCATGATGCGCAGCTCGATCTGCGAATAGTCGGCCGAGACGATCACGTGGCCGGGGGCGGCGATGAAGGCTTCGCGGATGCGGCGGCCTTCGGCATTACGCACCGGGATGTTCTGCAGGTTCGGCTCGTTCGACGACAGGCGGCCGGTAATCGCCACCGCCTGCGCGTAATTCGTGTGCACGCGGCCAGTGTTCGGGTTGACCATCTTCGGCAGCTTGTCGGTATAGGTCGACTTGAGCTTGGACATGCCGCGGTGCTCGAGCAGGATCTTCGGCAGCGGATAATCCTCGGCCAGCTTCTGCAGCACCTCTTCGTCGGTCGACGGCGCGCCGGTGGCGGTCTTCTTGATCACCGGCAGGCCGAGCTTGCCGAAGAAGATCTCGCCGATCTGTTTCGGCGAACCCAGGTTGAACGGGCCGCCCGCCGCCTCATAGGCCTGCTGTTCCAGCTCCATCATGCGCTTGCCCAGTTCGCCCGACTGCACATCGAGCAGCGCGCTGTCGATCAGCACGCCGTTGCGCTCGATCTTGTGCAGCACTTCCATGGTCGGCATCTCGATCTCGCGGTAGATATAGGCGAGACCCTTGTCCTTCTGCACTTCCGGCAGCATGCTCTGATGCAGGCGCAGGGTGATGTCCGAATCCTCGCCGGCATACTCGGTGGCGCGCGCCAGCTCGACCTGGTCGAAGCAGATCTGCTTGGCGCCCTTGCCGCACACGTCCACGTAGGGAATCGTGGTGTAGCCCAGGTGGCGCATCGCCATCGTGTCCATATCGTGCGGCTTGTGCGACTCGAACACGTACGATTGCAGCAGCGTGTCGTGCGCGATGCCTTTCAGGGTCACGCCATGGTTGGCGAAGATGTGCATATCGTACTTGAGGTTCTGGCCCACCTTCGGCTTGGCCGGATTTTCCAGCCAGCCGCGCATCTTTTCCAGCACGTGCTCGCGCGACAGCTGGTCCGGCGCGCCGGCGTAGCGGTGCGCTACGGGGATGTAGGCGCCCTTGCCCACCTCGACCGACAACGAGATGCCGACCATCTCGGCCGTCATCGGGTCGAGCGAGGTGGTTTCGGTGTCCACCGAGGTCAGCTCCGCAGCGTCGACCAGCGCCAGCCATTTATCCAGCTGCTCGTCGGTGAGGATGGTTTCGTACTCGCCCTTGATGACCGGCATGCCGGCCAGGGTCGCCGCGCCTTCCGGCGAATTGAGCGGCCCGCCGCCCGGCGCGCTGCCGGCGGCCGGACGCACGCTGCCATCGGTCGCCTTGGCGCCGCCCAGGTCGCGCAGCATGGTCTTGAAACCATAACGCTGGAAAAAGTCGCGCAACGCCTCGGCGTCTTCCGGACGGCCGACCAGCGTTTCCTCGAACGAAATCACGTGCTTGACCAGGTCGCAGTCGGTCTTGACGGTGATCAGTTCGCGCCCCTTCGGCAGCCACTCCAGCGCCGCCTGCAGGTTGGCGCCGACGGCGCCCCCGATGCTGGCCGCGTTCTCGATCACGCCATCGAGCGAGCCGTGCAGGGTCAGCCATTTGACGGCCGTCTTGGGGCCGCACTTGGCCACGCCCGGCACGTTGTCGACGGTGTCGCCGACCAGGGTCAGGTAGTCGATGATGCGGTTTGGCGGCACGCCGAACTTGGCCAGCACGCCCGCTTCGTCCATGCGCTCGTTGGTCATGGTATTGATCAGCATGACCTTGTCGTTGACCAATTGAGCCAGGTCCTTGTCGCCGGTCGAGACCACGGTCTTCATGCCGCGCGCCGTCGCCTGCACCGCCAGGGTGCCGATCACGTCATCGGCTTCGACCCCATCGACCATCAGGATCGGCCAGCCCATGTAGCGTACCACTTCGTGGATCGGTTCGATCTGCTTGCCCAGGTCTTCCGGCATCGAGGCGCGCGTGGCCTTGTATTCCGGATACAGGTCGTCGCGGAAGGTCTTGCCCTTGGCGTCGAACACGCAGGCGATGTAGGCGGCCGGGAAGTCGGCGCGCAGGCGGCGCAACATATTGACCATGCCGTGCATGGCGCCGGTCGGGAAGCCGTCCGGGCTGCGCAGGTCGGGCAGCGCGTGGTAGGCGCGATAAAGATAACTGGAACCGTCAACGAGCAGCAGGGTATTGTCCATAGGGGGTGTAATTCAGCATTCGGCAGGCAGCGCCGTCGGTGGCGCCAGGGTAACCCTCATTATCGCAGAATCCGCATGGCCAGCCGCGTCTGTGCCTTGATGCCATTTCCCGGCTGCAAACAAGGGGTTTTGGCACACTTTTCACAGGGAAGCGGCGCCCTTTGCTACAATGGACTAAACGACATTAGGTGACCATCATGCTGCGCTCGACTCCCCGCTTTGCCCTCCTGACGCTTTGCCTGCTCGCCGGCTCGGTAGCGGCCCAGCAGTCGGCGTTGCCCCCGACGCAATCGACGCCGACCCCACCGCAGAACCAGCAGCGCCCCAGCGATGCGCCGCCCCAGCTCGAACGCATCGAGCCGGGCAGCGACACGCCGGCGACCACGATTCCGCCGCGCCAGCGCACCAAGATCACCGAGCGCCGCAGCAACGACGGCACGGTCACCCAGGTCGAGGTAGAAAGCGGCCCGAGCCGCTACACCATGAAGCCTAACGTTGCACCAGGTAACGCCCAACCCGGCGATGCCACTGCCAACAACATCCGTGCCCCACAATGGACGGTGATGGAATTCGACTTTGGCAATCCCAAGAAGCAGGACACAGCCGATCAGCCGGTCGCGCCGGCACCCGCGCGTCCGGGCGTGCCCGCCCGCGCCGACGTGCCGCCGCCGCCCGCGCTGGAGCCGACCACCAAACAATGATCCCGTCAGCCGCGGCGCCCGTGTCGCGGCGGCGGATTCTCACCTTCTCTTTTGTTAGCACATGGCAGTATTTACCGCGGTCTCGCTGGATGACCTTCACCAGTGGATTAAGCAGTACCCGCTCGGCCAGGCCGTCGGGCTCGAAGGCATTTCCTCCGGCATTGATAACAGCAATTTTTTCTTGAATACCGCGCATGGTCCACGGTCTGGCCAGTATGTGCTGACGATCTTCGAGAACCTGCGCTTCGACCAGCTCCCCTTCTATGTCAAGCTGATGGCCCACCTGGCCGAGCGCGGCATTCCGGTGCCGGCGCCGGTGCCGAACACGGACGGCGAACTTGTGGTGCCATTGCACGGCAAGCCGGCGATCATCGTCAGCCGCCTGCAGGGCAGTTCCCAGCTCGACCCGCAACCGGTGCACTGCGCCGAAGTGGGCCGCATGCTGGCGCGCATGCACCTGGCGGCCCAGGATTTCGCCCTGCATCAGCCCAATCTGCGTGGCCTGGACTGGTGGGTGGAAACCGCGCCGGTCGTCCTACCCTACTTGAGTGAAGCCGAAGCCGCGCTGCTGCGCAGCGAAGTGGTCTACCAGAGCGAATTCGCCGCCGGCGCCACCTATGCGCGGCTGGCGCGCGGGCCGGTGCACGCCGACCTGTTCCGTAATAACGTGATGTTCGAGGGCGAGCGCCTGAGCGGCTGCTTCGACTTCTATTTTGCCGGCGTCGACACCTGGCTGTACGACATCGCCGTGACCGTCAACGACTGGTGCGTCGACCTGGCAACTGGCGTTCTTGACGCACCCCGGGTGCGTGCGCTGCTGGACGCCTACCACGAGGTGCGGCCATTCACCGACGACGAACGGGCCGCCTGGCAGCCGATGCTGCGCGCCGGCGCGCTTCGCTTCTGGCTGTCGCGCCTGTATGATCTGCATCTTCCCCGTGCGGCCGAGCTGTTGACGCCGCACGATCCGACCCATTTCGAACGCATCCTGCGCGAGCGCATCGCTTGCCCGGCGCCGAATTTGCCCTAAATGAACAATTTGCCTGCTATCACCGGCTGGATCTGGCTCAAACGCGGCGCCAGCCTGTTCCGTCAACAACCCGCGGCCCTCACCACGCTGCTGTTCGCCAACATCCTCATCAGCATCCTGATCAGCGCCGTGCCGCTGCTGGGGCCGATGGTGGCGGTCGTGCTGATTCCCTCGTTCTCGATGGCCTTCATGATGGGTTGCTCGATGATCGAGAGCGGCCAGCGCGTCACGCCCGCGGTGCTGCTGACGGGATTCCGCAAGCCGGTATTCCGCGAGTTGTGCAAGGTCGGCGTGGTCTATCTGGGCGTGTCGCTGGTGCTGGCGCTGATCACGCGTTTCGCCGTCGATGCGACGTTCTGGGAGCAGGTCCGGGCCCAGGGCACGACCGGCACCCCGGCCGTGCTGGCCGGATCGGACGTGATGGCGATGTTCCTGATCTTCGCGGTCGACGTCGCGGCGCTGATCTCGCTGTGCTTCGCCGCCCCGCTCACCTACTGGCAAAAGATGCCGCCGTTCAAGGCCGTGTTCTACAGCTTCTTTGCCGTGAAACGCAGCGCCGGCGTGTTCCTGGTGCTGCTGCTGGCCTGGTTCGCGATCTTCTTCGCGGTGTGCATGGTGATCGCCATGCTGCTGGGCGGGAACAATCTCGCGCGGGTGGTGATCATGTGGGTGATCTTCCTGTTCATCCTGCTGCTGCAGTGCGCGATGTATGCGGGGTATCGGGAGATTTTCGGCAAGCCCGAGGCGGCGCCGGCCGACAAGGTCAGCCTCGAGAAATGATGGATTGATGCGGGGTTGGCGCCTATGCCGCCAACCCGCGTGGTTCAGCGGCCGATCTTCTCGAGCTTCGCGATCGACAGGTCCAGCACCTTCATCCCGGCCGAGCCGAAATTGATCTGGGCCCGCGCCGCGCCGGCGCCGCCTTCGATATTGACGATCACGCCTTCGCCGAACTTGGCGTGCGAGACCGACTCGCCCACGCGCCAGCCGGTGCCGCGGCCGTTATCCGACTTCGACTTTTGCGTGATCTGCTGCGCGATCTTGTTGTCGCTGCCGCCGTCGCGGAACTTGGCGTCGTCCCAGGCCGTCGTCTGCTTGCGCCCGCCGAACCAGGCGGTCTGCACGCGCGGCGACAGCCACTTGAGCGCTTCTTCCGGCAGCTCGTCGAAGAAGCGCGACTTCATGTTGAAGCGCGTCTGGCCGTGCAGCATGCGCTGCTGGGTAAAGCTCATGTACAGTCGGCGGCGCGCGCGCGTGATCGCCACGTACATCAGGCGCCGTTCTTCGTCCACGCCTTCTGCCTCGCGCGCGCTGCTCTCGTGCGGGAACAGGCCTTCTTCGAGGCCGGTGATGAATACCGCATCGAATTCGAGGCCCTTGGCCGAGTGCACCGTCATCAGCTGCAAGGCCTCTTGCCCGGCCTGGGCCTGGGCGTCGCCCGCCTCGAGCGAGGCATGCGACAGGAAGGCGGACAAGGGCGACATCACGGTCGGCAGCGGCGCGCCGCCGTCGATGACCTCGATGCCGTCCTGGTACACCACCGCCTCGCCGGCCTGGGCCTGGGATGGCGGGCCGAGGTGAGCGGGCGCGCCGATGCCGAAGCCTTCTTCTTGCACGAACTGGGTGGCCGCGTTGACCATCTGCTCCAGGTTCTCGATGCGGTCCGCCCCTTCCTTCTCGTTGGCGTAATGCGTGAGCAAGGTGCTGCGCTCGAGCACCACGCGCACCAGCTCGGGCAGCGGCAATTGCTGGGTCTCGAAACGCGCGCCTTCGATCAGTTTCACGAACGCGCCCAGCGACGTGCCGGCCTTGCCGGTCATGTAGGGCACGGCGGCGTACAGCGAAATGCCATGGCTGTCGGCCGCCATCTGCAGTTGCTCGATCGAGCGCGCGCCGATGCCGCGGGTGGGGAAGTTCACCACGCGCAGGAAAGCCGAATCGTTGTGCGGATTGTCCATCAGCTGCAGGTAGGCGATGGCGTGCTTGACCTCGGCGCGCTGGAAGTAACGCAGGCCGCCATACACGGTGTAAGGCAGGCCGGCCGCGAACAGCGCGTGCTCGATCACGCGGCTTTGCGCATTGCTGCGGTACAGGATCGCGATCTCGTTGCGCGGCATGCCCTCGTTCATGAGGCTTTTCGCCTCTTCGATGATCCACTGCGCTTCTTCGAGGTCGGACGAGGCCTCGTACACGCGCACCGGCTCGCCCTGGCCCGCATCCGTGCGCAGGTTCTTGCCCAGGCGCTTGGTGTTGTTGGCGATCAGGTAGTTGGCGCTGTCGAGGATGTGACCATGCGAGCGGTAGTTCTGCTCCAGCTTGATCAGGTTTTTCACCTGATAGTCGCGCTCGAAGGCCGACATATTACCGACGTTGGCGCCGCGGAAGGCATAGATGCTCTGGTCGTCGTCGCCCACGGCGAAGATGGCGCCGCCGCCGGTCTCTCCCTGCCCCGCCAGCAATTTCAGCAAGTTGTATTGCAGATCATTGGTATCCTGGAACTCATCGACCAGGATGTGGCGGAAACGCATCTGGTAGTGATGGCGCAGCGGGCCATTGCGCGCCAGCAGCTCGTAAGAACGCAGCAGCAGCTCGGCGAAATCGACCACGCCCTCGCGCTGGCACTGTTGATCGTACAACTCGTACAACTCGACCATGCGGCGCTCGATCGGATCGTAGGCCTCGACTTGCGAGGCGCGCAGGCCCTGGTCCTTGGCATTGTTGATGAAGTACATCAGGTTCTTGGCCGGGTACTTCTCGTCGTCGACGTTGTGCGCCTTGAGCATGCGCTTGATGAGCGACAGCTGGTCTTGCGAGTCGAGGATCTGGAAAGTCTGCGGCAGCGCGGCGTCGCGGTAGTGCGTGCGCAGCAGGCGGTTGCACAGGCCGTGGAAGGTGCCGATCCACATGCCGCGTGTATTGATTGGCAACATCGCCGACAGACGGGTCAGCATCTCCTTCGCCGCCTTGTTCGTGAACGTCACCGCCATGATGCCGGCGGGCGACACCTGGTTGGTCTGGATCAGCCAGGCGATGCGCGTGGTCAGCACGCGCGTCTTGCCGGAACCGGCGCCAGCAAGGATCAGCGCGCTCTGCGATGGCAGAGTGACGGCGGCCAATTGTTCGGGATTAAGGTTGTGAAGAAGGGTCTGCATCCGGCCATTATACCGCCGCGATTTACTGTATGCCCATCCAGTTTCATTGCATCGGCCTCATCCCGACGCCGCTCGGTCAAACCCGCCTGATCAGCATGGCCACATTGAACTCGTCGTCGGCGCGCACCACGACGCGCTGGCCGACCACGGCAGTGCGTATCGGTGCGGCCAGGACATCGTCGCCACTGGTCAGCCTGGCCAGTACACGCAGGTTGTCGTCGTGGCCCACACGAACGATGGTGAATT
Organism: Massilia oculi; assembly: GCF_003143515.1. Taxonomy (NCBI): domain Bacteria; kingdom Pseudomonadati; phylum Pseudomonadota; class Betaproteobacteria; order Burkholderiales; family Oxalobacteraceae; genus Massilia; species Massilia oculi. The sequence continues at coordinate 2,069,461 of NZ_CP029343.1, forward strand.
CCAGGTTCCATGGCGTTTCGCCATGCACGCCGCTCAGCTTGATGCGCTCGGCATTCTGCGCGACCACGACCGGCTTGCTGACCTCGCCGAACATGTCCAGCTTGAGCGCCACCTCGAATCCCGTATGGTGATTGGTGTGACCGATCCCGGCCGGCGGCCAGGGACGCGCTTGCGCGGCGGAGCTGACCATTCCTGCGAATGCGGCAACAGGCAGGGCGAGGCAAAGCTGGCGGCGCTTGCGGTTGGACGATGGGACGCTCATGGCGGGTACTTTCCGGGAAGTCACGATGATTCCATGCTCGCACCTTCCTGCACGGATGACAATGCGGTCCGCATGAAATCAGCCTTCCGACCGCGTTTTCTGGTACTGCGGCAAGCCGTCCTGCAATTTCAGCCAGCCCAGCCGGCTGCGCACGTAGGTGTGGTCGGCCGGCGGCACCTGTTCCGGGTCGTCCAGGCTGGCGGTGGCGAGGTCGATCTCGTCGGGCCAGCGCTCGTCGTGCCAGGTGAGCGTGGTGCCGCAGGAAGGACAGAAACTGCGCAGCGCATATTCGCTGGAGCGGAAGCGTTGCGGTGCGCTGGCGGTCCAGTGCAGGCTCGTTATCCTGACGCTGAACCAGGCGAAGGCCGGGGCGCCGGAAGCCTTGCGGCAATCCGTGCAGTGGCACAGCGTGCTGTTGAAAGGTTCGCCGCGCGCCTCATAGCGCACCGCCCCGCAGAAGCATCCACCTTGCAAGCTCATCCGATTCTCTCCTCGATGCAACATCGTCGATTTCACACAGGAAACCACATTAACATCGCGCAACTTCTTTGAAGCGACATGCCAGCCGCGCGCCCCTCCCTTGTCTTTTCGCTTATTTTAATGACAGATTCGCGACAAGGTCGCGAGCCCCGTTCGCATGTGCATTCATTCGAGCCCCGGCGCGACGCGCCAGGGCGAAACCTAAGGAGAACACTATGTTGGGTCGTGTAGTTACCGTGGCCGCACTGGCCGTCGGCGGCGCAATGCTGTCGAAGAAACTCAAGCAGAACCGTGGCTTTGGCGCCAGCTCGTCGATCGTCGAAACGATCGAAGTCAACGTGCCTGTCCGTACCGCCTACAATCAGTTCACCCAGTTCGAAGACTTCCCGCAATTCATGAAGAGCGTGAAGGAGATTCGCCAGCTGGACGACAAGCACCTGCACTGGAAGGCCAACGTGGCCGGCGAAGACAAGGAATGGGATGCCGAGATCACCGAGCAAATCCCGGACAACCGCATCGCCTGGCGCAGCGTCACCGGCGTCAAGAACGGCGGCGTGGTCACCTTCCACAAGATCTCGGACACCGTCACCCGCATTGCGCTGCAGATGGACTACGAGCCGGAAGGCCCGCTGGAAACCCTGGGCGACGCCCTGGGCGCGGTGCGCATGGAAGCGCGCTCGAACCTGTCCAACTTCAAGGAATTGCTGGAAAAACGCGGCAGCGAGACCGGTGGCTGGCGCGGGAAGATCGAGCAGCATTGATCGACCAATGAGGCAGGGGCGGCGGCCTGGCCGCCGCCCCTGCCTCATCACGGCCGACGGCTATTGACCGCCTTCGTCGTCGCCGGCAACTCCACCCTCTGCACCGGCGTCGCCTGCGCCGCAATGAACCCCTCCAGCGCCCGCGACAGGTCGTCGACCACCCCGCTGCCATACGCCGCCTCGATCAATGCGTACTGCTGCTCGATCAGCGGCGCGATCTCGTCGATCAGCTTGTCCCCCTTCGGCGCCAGCCGCACCCAGATGCGGCGCTGGTCGGCCGCCACGCGCTGGCGCTCGACCAGACCCAGTTCTTCCATGCGCGACAGCACGCCGGTCATGCTCGGACTCAGGATCTGGCACAGGTCGCACATCTCGCGCGGCTCCAGCTGTTCGTGCTCGTCCAGCACGCGCAGAATCCGCCATTGCTGTTCGGTCACGCCGAAGTGGTTGAGGATGGGACGAAAATGCGACATCAACGATTCGCGCGCTTTCAGGAAAAGCTGGGGCAGGTTGCGGTGAGTGATACGGCGGGCCAATGCGTGCTCCGAGTTATTAAATGGTCTACATCAAAAAGATAGCGTGAGAACAAGCACTTGACCTACTAAGATATTAGTGATTAACTGCGAATATATTAGTGAGTTTCCTTGACTCCGTCTATTTTTTGCGAATGCGGTCGGTACCGTGATTATCCGAGAGCGCCCTTCCGGGCTCAAGCTGTTCCTCCTGTTGCGCGGTTCGGTCCTGCCCCGCATCCTGCCCACCCTGCTGGTCAATATTGCGGTGGCCACCCTGGTCACCTGGTCGCACGGCGACCTGTGGGACCTCAAGATCACCCTCACCACGATCCCGTTCACGCTGATCGGGCTGCCGATCGCGATCTTCCTTGGCTTTCGCAACAACTCGGCCTATGACCGCTTCTGGGAAGGCCGCAAGCTGTGGGGCGAACTGGTGCTGCGCTGCCGTAACCTGGCGCGCCAGACGACCAGCCTGATCGACGATCCACGGCCTGCACTTGTAAGTAATGGCTTGCAGGATACACGGGTTCGGCTCATCTACCGCGCGATTGCCTTCGTCCACGCGCTGCGCGACCACCTGCGCGACCAGCCCGGCTCGCCCTACCTCGCCACCTTCCTGCTGCCGGACGAATACGACGACATGGCGCGCGCCCACAACAAGCCGGACAGCCTGATGCGCCACATGGGCGCCGACCTGCAGCGCTGCATCAAGGAGGGACGCATCGAAGGCTGCCTGGCGGCCAATATCGACAACACCCTCTCAAGCCTGACCGCCGCCGCCGCATCCTGCGAGCGCATCAAGAACACGCCCATCCCCTTTTCGTACACGCTGCTGCTGCACCGCACCGCCTACATCTACTGCTTCCTGCTGCCCTTCGGCCTGGTCGACTCGATCGGCTTCATGACGCCATTCGTGGTCGCCATCGTGGCCTACACCTTCTTCGGGCTGGACGCGCTGGGCGACGAGCTCGAAGAGCCGTTCGGCATCGAACCCAACGACCTGCCGCTGGACGCCATGTGCCGCGCCATCGAGATCGACCTGCGCAATGCGCTGCGCGACGAACACGTGCCGCCGCCGCTGCAGCCGGTCGACTACTGCCTCACCTGATACCGCATAAAGAAAAGCAAAGCCACACCAAGTCCGAACCTGAGGAGAAGTCATGCATCACGATCACCACCTTGCCCACGACCGCGTCCGCCTGCCGCAGCTGCGCGAGCGCATCACCAGCGCTGAACGCGCCGCCGAATGGATCCAGGACGGCATGACCGTCGGCACCAGCGGCTTCACCCGCGCCGGCGACGCCAAGGCGGTGCCGCTGGCGCTGGCCGAACGCGCGCGCAGCGCGCCGCTGGCGATCACCCTGATCACCGGCGCCTCGCTGGGCGGCGAGACCGACGCGGCGCTGACCCAGGCCGGCGCGCTGGCGCGCCGCATGCCGTTCCAGACCGATCCCACCTTGCGCGCCGCGATCAACCGCGGCGAGGTCATGTTCACCGACCAGCACCTGTCCGAGACCGTCGAACTGCTGCGCACGCGGCAGCTCGCGCCGGTGGACGTCGCCATCATCGAGGCGATCGCGATCACTGAGACGGGCGCCATCATCCCGACCACCTCGGTCGGCAACAGCGCCAGCTTCGCAATCCTGGCCGACAAGGTGATCGTCGAGATCAACCTCTCCCAGTCGCCGGCGCTCGAAGGCCTGCACGACATCTTCATCCCAAAACACCGCCCGCAGCGCGAGCCGATGCCGCTCATGAACGTCAGCGACCGCATCGGCGCCACCGCGATCGCCATCCCGCCCGAGAAGATCGTGGCCATCGTCATGACCGAGAAGCACGACAGCGCTTCCACCATCCAGCCGCCTGACGACGACACCGCCGCCATCGCCGGCCACCTGACCGATTTCTTCAACGCCGAAATCGCCGCCGGTCGCCTGACCGAGCGGCTGATGCCGATCCAGGCCGGCATCGGCACCATCGCCAACGCCGTGCTGGCCGGCCTGATCGACGGTCCGTTCAAGGGCCTGACCATGTACTCCGAGGTGCTGCAGGATTCGACCTTCGACCTGTTCGACGCCGGCAAGCTCGATTTCGCCTCGGGTTCGTCGATCACCCTGTCGGACCACAAAGGGCGGCAGGTGTTCGCCGAGCTGGAAAAGTACAGGGACCGCCTGGTCCTGCGTCCGCAGGAGGTGAGCAACCATCCGGAAGTCATCCGCCGCCTGGGGCTCATCGCCATCAACACGGCGCTCGAGTTCGACATCTACGGCAACATCAACTCGACCCATGTGGGCGGCACCCACATGATGAACGGCATCGGCGGCTCGGGCGACTTCGCGCGCAACGCCTATCTATCGGTGTTCGCGACCAAGTCGACCGCCAAGGGCGGCAAGATCTCGAGCATCGTGCCGATGGTCTCGCACGTCGACCACACCGAGCATGACGTCGACATCGTGGTGACCGAAGTCGGCCTGGCCGACCTGCGCGGCCTGGCCCCGCGCGAACGCGCCCAGCGCATCATCGATCACTGCGTGGTCGAACCGTACCGGCAGATCCTGCGCGACTACGTCGAGGAAGCGAACGGGCGCGGCGGCCACACGCCGCACGTGCTGGAGAAGGCGTATTCGTGGCACGTGCGCTACCGCGAGACGGGATCGATGCTGCCGGTTCCGGATTAACCGCGCGTTCAGCTCGCCGTCGGGACGGGCTTGGCCAGCCCCTTCGTGCGCGCATCCTTGATCAGGGCGCGCACCGTCTTGTCGGCAGCCTTGCTCTCGCGCTCCATTTCCTTGCCCAGTTCGCCCATGCGCTTGCCCAGCTTTTCCATCGGCTGGTTGGCGATTTCCATCTGGCGGCCGATGTCTTCCATCGAAGCGCGCTGCTGGCGCGCCTGCGGGCCGTTGTAGGCGTCGCCGATACGCTCGCCGGCGTCGGACATGCGCTTGCCGGTCTCGGCCATTTTCTGCTGGATGATCCGGCGTTCGGCATCGTCGCGCGCCGCGGCCATCTGCCGGCTCAGCAGGTCCATATGCTTGCTCAGCGCCTGCATGCCGTCGTCGACTTCGCGCATGTCGCGCTCGCTCGGCATGTTGGCGGGCCTGGCCGCCGCGCGCTCCATGTCGCGGCCCAGCGCTTCCATCTTCTTGCCGTGCTTTTCCATGTCCTTGCCGTGGACCTTCATCAGCTCGCCCAGCCGGTCGAGCGGCGCCCAGGCGGCGCGCGCCCGTTTGAGGGTCTCCGGATCCTGGATCACGTAGCTGCGCCCGCCTTCGCGGAACCAGATGAATTCGCCATTGATGGCGCGCTGGGCGGCGCGCACATCGTCCCAGTCGTCGCTGCTGCCGCTGATGTCGAAGCTGCCGGAAGTGTCGCGCACCAGGGCATACGGCTCGTCCGCGGCCGCCACGCGCACCACGCCCGCCTTGCCGTCGGCCGCGGCCTGGGTCGGAACGGCGAAAGCGGCCATGATGGCCAGGCCGAGAAGCGGAAGCGCCAGTTTCCAGTGGGACGATGCGGTGCGTGACATGGGTCGGTCTCCAGTGATGGGCCGGACGCAGCCGGCGATGGAAACACTGTAGACAATCCCGCATGCGTCGCCCAGAGCGCTGCGACAGACGGTCGAAATCGCGGAACAGTCGGCTAAAACGCCGCCGGAAAAACAACGCGGCCCGAAGGCCGCGCTGAAAGCATGCCTATGCGGCGGACCGGGCGGTCCGCCGGGATGACTTAGTACACCACGACCGAGCGGATCGACTCGCCCGACTTCATCAAATCGAAGCCTTCGTTGATGCGGTCCAGCGGCAGGTGGTGGGTGATCAGGTCGTCGATATTGATTTTGTTTTCCATGTACCAGTCGACGATCTTCGGCACGTCGGTGCGGCCGCGGGCGCCGCCGAAGGCCGAACCCTTCCATTCGCGGCCGGTCACCAGCTGGAACGGACGGGTGGAAATCTCCTGGCCGGCCGCCGCCACGCCGATGATGATCGACTGGCCCCAACCCTTGTGGCAGCACTCCAGCGCCTGGCGCATGGTGTTGACGTTGCCCACGCACTCGAAGCTGTAGTCGGCGCCGCCGTCGGTCAGCCCGATGATGCTGTCGACCACGTTCTCGACCTTGGTCGGATTGATGAAATGGGTCATGCCGAACTTGCGCGCCATGGCTTCGCGTTCCGGGTTCAGGTCGACGCCGATGATCTTGTCGGCGCCCACCATCCTGGCCGCCTGGATCACGTTCAGGCCGATGCCGCCCAGGCCGAACACGACCACGTTGGCGCCCGCTTCGACCTTGGCGGTGAAGATCACGGCGCCGATGCCGGTGGTGACGCCGCAACCGATGTAGCAGATCTTGTCGAACGGCGCGTCATTGCGCACCTTGGCCAGGGCGATCTCGGGAACCACGATGTAGTTCGAGAAGGTCGAGGTACCCATATAGTGATAGATCGGCTGGCCGTCCAGCGAAAAACGGGACGTCGCATCGGGCATCAGGCCGCGGCCCTGGGTCGAGCGGATCGCCTGGCACAGATTGGTCTTTTGCGACAGGCAGAACTTGCACTGGCGGCATTCCGGCGTGTACAGCGGGATCACGTGATCGTCGCGGCGCAGGCTGGTCACGCCGGGACCGACGTCGACCACCACGCCGGCGCCTTCATGGCCCAGGATGGCCGGGAAGATGCCTTCGGGGTCGGCGCCCGACAGCGTGTAGTAGTCGGTGTGGCAGATGCCGGTGGCCTTGACCTCGACCAGCACCTCGCCGGCCTTCGGACCTTCGAGTTCGACCTCTTCGATCGTGAGCGGATGGCCCGCCTTCCATGCGATTGCTGCCTTCGTTTTCATGTCGTATTCCTGTTGCTTGAAGAAAAACCGCGCGTCCATGAGCGCGCCGCAAAGGTGACATGATAACAAGCTTGCTCGATCACGTCCGGCCCCGCCCGCGCAATCGTTCGCCGATCGCCCCATGCAGGCCGCCCAGCTTCTCCTCGGCGGCGAGGACCTCCTCGGCCACCTCACCCATCTTGCGCCGCTGCGAGCGCGCCTCGTCGCGCAGGACGTCGAAAGCCTGGTGGCGGTCGATGTGGAAGCGCACCATCAGCACGCCGACCGCGATGCTGGTCTCGCGTCCGGCGGCCAGCGCCGAGGTCAGGCTTTCCTCGCTGCGGCGCAGGCGCCGGATATCGTCGCCGCGCGCCAGCGCCGCCTCGAAGGCCGGCAGCAGCTGCGCGCCATCGACCGGCTTGACAAGGTAGCCGACCGCGCCGGCGTCGGCGGCGGCGCGCGCCGTCTCCGCATCGTCGCTGGCGGACAGGAACATGAAGGGGATGGTGGTCTCTTCGCGCAGCAGGCGCGCCAGCGCCAGGCCGGACATGCCGGGCATCTCGATGTCGAGCAGGACCAGGGCGATTCCGTCCCCGCGTTCCTCGATCGTGCGCAGGGCCTCGGCCGCGGTGCCGGCGCCGAGGGTGTCGTGGCCGGCGTGCTGCAGCACCTCGGCCAGGTATTCGCGCAGCAGCGCATCGTCGTCGACGATCAGTACCAGGCGGCGCGCTGGTGGTTGTGGGTTCATGCTTTTTCCTGTCTATACATGGAGGTCAGCGCCGCTGACGTGCTGGAGCATGAAAAATATAGCACGCAAGATTGTGAACGCGCTAGTCAAGAAAGACACAATGTCAGATTCATGGAATGTGGCCGGACCGCGGATCACGGCGCAGGCGGTGCGAGCGTGAGCCGCATTCGCTGCTCCATCAGGTCCGAGCCCGGCCGCAAGGGCTCGCGCACGCCGGCCTCGACGAAACCGGCGCGCTCGTAGAGGCGTAGCGCGTCGGCATTGGTGCAGGTCACGCCCAGTTGCATCGCCTGCGCGCCGCGCTCCCTGGCCCAGCGCAGCGCCTCGTCGAGCAGCGCACCGGCCACGCCCAGCCCGCGCGCCTCGGGCGCCACCCACATCTGGAACAGGTTGACGATGGTTGCGTCGTCGCCGTTCTCCTTGGCCCAGGCCAGGCCGACCAGCGCGCCGTTCATCTCGGCGGCCAGCGCGCGGTCGATGCCTGACGTGGTCGAGCGCGCCAGGCGTGCGGCCCAGGTCTCGGGCGCCAGCGCTTCCTCAGCGGCGAGGGTGCTGCCGAAGGCGTCCGGGGCGTCGGCCAGGGCGCGCAGGCGGATTGCGCGGTAGGCCGGCCATTCCTCGGCCTTGAACGGTCTGATCGAGAATGCGGCAGCTGCATGCGTCATGGAAGACTCTCGGTTACTTTCGGAAAACAATTCTAGCAGGGAGGAATCGGCCCACTGCCGAGCGCCGCGAATTGCCGACAATCGGTACATTTTTATCTTTAACCACGGAGATGGCCATGTCCTCATCGAACAAGGATGTTTTGCTGAAGGCGAATGCCGCGGTGACCCGCGGCGACAACGAAGGATTCCTGGCGTGCTGCACCGACGACCTCGTCTGGTCGACGGTTGGCGGCGAGACCCTGCGCGGCAAGGAGGCGGTGCGGGCCTGGATGGTGGATGGCTATGCCGAGCCGCCCAGGTTCACCGTGCGCGAGCTGGTCGCGGAAGGCGATCTCGTGGTCGCCATCGGCGAGATCGCATCGAAGGACGAGCAAGGCCATACGGTGCAGAACGCCTACAGCGACGTCTGGCGCTTCCGCGACGGCAAGATGGCCGAGCTGCGCGCCTTCGTGGTGCCAGCCAACTAGTCCTTCTCCCAATCCTCCATGCCACGCTTGCGCGCCCGCCCGACCGCTATCCGGTTACGCGTGGTGAACGCGATCAGCCGCGCCACCACCACCGCCAGGTACATCAGCCCGATCAGCATCTCGACGCTGGCCAGCGCCCGCGCGTGCACGGTCAGCGGAATCACGTCGCCGATGCCGGTGCTCGACAGCAGCGCGAAGCTCAGGTAGTTCAGTTCGGTCCAGGTGCGCGGCGCGGCCGCATTGATGGCGGCGGCAAAGGTGCCGGGATGGACTTCCTGGAGCAGCACGTACAGGTGGGTGAAGCCCCATGCGATCAGGGTGAACGTGGCGCCGGCCGCGAACAGCTCGTCGGTGGTGGCCAGCTCGTCGTCCATCATGTAGGCGATCAGGCTGCCCGCCGCATAGAAATAGAACAGCGCCTCGAGTCCCGACGACCAGGCCAGCAGATCGCGCATCCCGAACAGGATCTGCGCCAGCAGCAGCGCGATGATCGGCACCGCCAGCGCCCAGCTGACCCGCACCTCGCCCGGCGTGCGCCGCACCATGCGAATCGTGAAGGCCAGCACCACGATGCCGAACACATTGAAGACCACCTGGCCGGCCGGTGTGCCCTCGATGAAGGGATAGGCCAGCATGCCGACCAGCTGGACCAGCAGCAGGATGGCGGACGGGTGGCGGCGGGTGTGGGCGAACAGCAGCAATGGGCGCATGGATGGACGACGGTGATCACGATGCGCCCATTGTAGGTTCAGGCGGGTGGAAACAGCGCGCCGAATGCGCGCGCCGCCTCGGCCGGATCGCGCGAACCATAGACGCTCGTGATGGCGGCAACCAGGTCGATCCCGCGCGACACCAGCGGCGCCGCATTGCTTGGGGTCATGCCGCCGATGACGACGATCGGCACCGAAAATTCGGCGCGCGCCTGGTCCAGCATCTCCGGCGGCGTGACGAAGGTGTATTTCTTGACCGGCGACGGATAGAAGCCGCCGAAGGCGACGTAGCTGGCGCCTGCGTCGACCGCCGTGCGCGCCAGGGCCAGCTCGCCGTAGCACGAGGCGCCGACGATCTTGTCCTGGCCCAGCAGCGCGCGCGCCTCACGGATGCCGGCGTCGGTATGGCCCAGGTGCACGCCGTCGGCGTCGATCGCCTGGCACAGGTCGACGTGATCGTTGATGACCAGCGGCCGGCCATGGCGGCGGCACAGCGCGAGCAGTGCCGTTGCCTGCTCGCGGCGCAGGTCGGGACCGGCTTCCTTGTGACGGTACTGGACCAGCGCCGCGCCGGCGCCAAGGGCGGCGTCGGTAGCAAGGATCAGTTTTTCCGTATCGTCCCAGTTCGGGGTAACGAGGTACAAGCCGCGCATGGCGGACTCCTTTCAGGTTGTCAGCTGGTTGTCAATTGAAGCAGGCGGCGCGGGATGCGCTGCCCTGGCGCCAGCGCGTACGACTGCGCCAGCGTGTGGTGGGTATAGGCCTGGGCGGCGCCCAGCGCTGCTTCCATGCGCTCGCCCAGCGCCAGCCGCGCCGCCAGCGCCGCGGCCAGCGTGCAGCCGCTGCCGTGGTAGCCGTGCGGCAGGCGCGGCCAGTGCCAGGCGCGCGCCTCGACGCCGTCGACCAGCCAGCGGTTGACGACCATGTCGCCCGCAGCATGGCCGCCGGTCACCAGCACCTGCGCGCCGTGGACTTCGCCCAGCGCCTGGTGTTCGGGCAGGTTGGGCAGCACGATCGTCGCCAGCGCCAGCAGTTCGCGCAGCGCCCTGATGGCGTCGCCCTGCCCCAGCGCATCGCCATGGCCGCTGGCCAGCACCGGATCGAGCACCACCGGCAAGGCGGGCCGGCGCGCACGCAAGGTCCGGATGACGTCCGCGATCGCCGCCGCGTTGGCGGCGTTGCCGGGAATGCCGAGCTTGACCGCCCCGATCTCGAAGGCCGCCAGCAGCGGCGCCGCCTGGCGCGCGACCCATTCGGCATCCACCGGGCTCGCCGCATGGACGCGGTTATTGTCCTGCGCCGTCAGGGCGGTGGCCACCGGCAGCGGGTGTGCGCCCTGCGCCGCGATCGCCAGGATGTCGGCGGCAAGGCCGGCGCCGCCGCCGGGATCGAGCCCGGCGAACACCAGCACGCAGGGCGTCATCCCGTGATCTTTCCTTCAACGGGCGACGAGGGCGAGGCTGCGAAGCGCTTCGGCATGCGGCCGGCAAGATAGGCATCGCGCCCGGCCATTACCGCATGCTTCATGGCGCGCGCCATACGCACCGGATCGCCCGCGGCGGCGATCGCGGTGTTCATCAACACGCCGTCGCAGCCCAGCTCCATCGCGATCGCGGCGTCCGACGCCGTGCCGACGCCGGCGTCGACCAGCACCGGCACCGTGGCCTGCTCGATGATCAGGGACAGGTTCCACGGATTGAGGATGCCCATGCCCGATCCGATCAGGGACGCCAGCGGCATCACGGCCACGCAGCCGATCTCCTGCAGGATGCGGGCCTGGATCGGGTCGTCGCTGCAGTAGACCATGACGTCGAAGCCGTCCTTCACCAGCGCCTCGGCCGCGACCAGGGTCTCGGGCATGTGCGGGAACAGCGTCTTCTGGTCGCCCAGCACCTCGAGCTTGACCAGCTTGTGCCCGCCCAGCAGCTCGCGCGCCATCTGCAAGGTGTAGATCGAGTCCTTGGCGGTATAGCACCCGGCCGTATTCGGCAGGATGGTGAACTCGCTCGGCGGCAGCACGTCCAGCAGGCTCGGCGCGTTCGGGTCCTGGCCGATGTTCACGCGGCGGATCGCCACCGTGATGATCTCGGCGCCGGCCGCCAGCGTGGCTTCGCGGGTCTGCTCCAGGTCGCGGTACTTGCCGCTGCCGACCAGCAGGCGCGATTGATAAGACCGGCCGGCGATGGTCAGCACGTCCTGTTTGATGTCGTTCAATGCATTCATGTCTCGTCTCCTGTCAGCCGCCACCGATGGCGCGCACGATATCGACCCGGTCCTGCTCCTGCAGGCGCCGGTGCAGCCACTGCTGGCGCGGCACCACCTCGCGGTTGACCGCCAGCGCCATCCCCTGTCCGCTCAGGCCCAGCTGTTCGAGCAGGCCGAACAGGGTTTGCCCCTGCGGCACCGTGCACGGCGCCCCGTTGACTTCGATTGGCGTCATTCACACCTCCCGGTACAGCTGGGCGCCGTTCCTGACGAACTCGATCGCCTTTTCCTGCATGCCGTGGGCCAGCGCGGTCTCTCCCTGCACGCCCCTGGCGGCGGCATATTCGCGCACCTCCTGGGTGATCTTCATCGAGCAGAAATGCGGGCCGCACATCGAGCAGAAGTGCGCGACCTTGGCCGAATCCTTCGGCAGGGTCTCGTCGTGGAATTCGCGCGCCTTGTCGGGGTCGAGCCCCAGGTTGAACTGGTCTTCCCAGCGGAACTCGAAGCGCGCCTTCGACAGGGCGTTGTCGCGCAGCTGGGCGCCCGGATGGCCCTTGGCCAGGTCGGCCGCGTGCGCGGCGATCTTGTAGGTGATGATGCCGTCCTTGACGTCGTTCTTGTCGGGCAGGCCCAGGTGCTCCTTGGGCGTCACGTAGCACAGCATGGCGGTGCCGTACCAGCCGATATTGGCGGCGCCGATGCCCGAGGTGATGTGGTCGTAGCCCGGCGCGATGTCGGTGGTGAGCGGTCCCAGCGTGTAGAACGGCGCCTCGTGGCACTGCTCCAGCTGCAGGTCCATGTTTTCCTTGATCAGGTGCAGCGGCACGTGGCCGGGGCCCTCGATGATGGTCTGCACGTCGTGCTTCCAGGCGATCTGGGTCAGCTCGCCCAGGGTCTTCAGCTCGGCCAGCTGGGCTTCGTCGTTGGCGTCGTAGATCGAGCCGGGACGCAGGCCGTCGCCCAGGCTGAACGAGACGTCGTAGGCCTTCATGATGTCGCAGATGTCCTCGAAGTGCGTGTACAGGAAGGATTCGCGGTGATGGGCCAGGCACCACTTGGCCATGATCGAGCCGCCGCGCGAGACGATGCCCGTCAGGCGGTTCGCCGTCATCGGCACATACCGCAGCAGCACGCCGGCGTGGATGGTGAAATAGTCGACGCCCTGCTCGGCCTGTTCGATCAGGGTGTCGCGGAAGATCTCCCAGCTCAGGTCTTCGGCCTTACCGTTGACCTTTTCCAGCGCCTGGTAGATCGGCACCGTGCCGATCGGCACCGGGCTGTTACGCAGGATCCATTCGCGCGTCTCATGGATGTGCTTGCCGGTCGACAGGTCCATCACCGTGTCGGCGCCCCAGCGGATGGCCCAGGTCATCTTTTCCACTTCCTCGCCGATCGACGAGGTGACGGCCGAGTTGCCGATATTGGCGTTGACCTTCACCAGGAAGTTACGGCCGATGATCATCGGCTCCAGTTCCGGGTGGTTGATGTTGGCGGGGATGACGGCGCGGCCGCGCGCCACTTCCGAGCGCACGAATTCGGGGGTGATTTCAAACGGGATGCTGGCGCCGAAGGACTGGCCCGGATGCTGGCGGCCCAGCAGCGCCGCCACCCGCTGGCCCATCGGGCCGGAGGATTCCAGCGAGGCGATGTACTCCTTGCGCTGCATGTTTTCGCGCAGGGCGATGAATTCCATCTCGGGCGTGATGATCCCGGCGCGCGCGTAGTGCATCTGGGTGACGTTGCGCCCGCCATGGGCGCGGCGCGGCGCCCGCTGCAGGTTGAAGCGCAGCGCGGCGAGCTGCGGATCGTTCAGCCGCGCCTGGCCGTAGCGCGAGGTCGGGCCGTCCAGCTGCCCGGTGTCGCCGCGTTCGGCGATCCATGCCTGGCGCATCGGCGCCAGGCCGCTGCGGATGTCGATCGCCGTGCCCGGCTCGGTGTACGGGCCGGAGGTGTCGTAGACGAACAGCGGCGGATTCGGCTCGCCGCCGAAGCTGTCCGGCGTGGGCGACTGGCTGATTTCGCGCATCGGCACGCGGATGTCGGGCCGGCTGCCTTCGATATAGACCTTGCGCGAATTGGGTAGCGGATTGATGGCCGCGTGGTCCACCGTGGCGGTGGCGGCATCGAATACCCGGGATGATTTCAGAGGTGCGTTCATGTGGCTCCCTTGCTTGCGGAGCCAGCAAAGGAGGTGCCGGGGTGCGAGGCGGACGCGGATGTGCGCACGCTCCCATCGATTCGGCTGCTTCCCTTCGCTGGCATTATCCAGATCAGGTTCGGAGGGTATTTCTCACCCACGCTCCACTGATATGGCGCGCAGGACCCCTAGCGTTTGCCGGACCGAGTTTCCCCGGTCCAGCGCAGTAAATTATACGCGCTTGTAATTTATAATGGTTGTTTTCGAAAATATCACTCCAACCACATCATGGAATTAGCCAAGTCTTTCGAGCCAGCCGATATTGAACAGTTCTGGCGCGCCGAGTGGGAAAAACGCGGTTACTTCACCGCCACCATGGACGAGGGCAAGCCGTCGTTCAGTATCCAGCTGCCGCCGCCGAACGTGACCGGCACCCTGCACATGGGCCACGCGTTCAACCAGACCATCATGGACGGCCTGACCCGCTACTACCGCATGCGCGGCTACAACACCGCCTGGGTCCCGGGCACCGACCACGCCGGCATCGCGACCCAGATCGTGGTCGAGCGCCAGCTCGACGCCCAGAAGATCTCGCGCCACGACCTCGGCCGCGACGCGTTCCTGGAAAAAGTCTGGGAGTGGAAGGAAAAGTCGGGCAACACCATCACCGGCCAGATGCGCCGCCTGGGCGCCTCGGCCGACTGGCAGCGCGAATATTTCACGATGGACGAGACCCGCTCGAAGTCGGTGGTCGAAGTCTTCGTGCGCCTGTACGAGCAGGGCCTGATCTACCGCGGCAAGCGCCTGGTCAACTGGGATCCGGTGCTGGGCACGGCGGTCTCCGACCTCGAAGTCGATTCGCAGGAAGAAGACGGCTCGATGTGGTACATCCAGTACCCCCTTAGCGACGGCAGCGGCCACCTGACGGTCGCCACCACCCGTCCCGAAACCATGCTGGGCGACGTCGCGGTCGCGGTCGATCCGACCGATGAGCGTTATACGCATTTGCATGGAAAGACGATCAAGCTGCCGTTGACGGGGCGCGAAATCCCGATCATCGCCGACAGCTACGTCGACAAGGAATTCGGCACCGGCTGCGTCAAGATCACGCCGGCCCACGATTTCAACGATTACGCCGTCGGCCAGCGCGCCGGCCTGGAGCCAATCAATATCTTCACGCTGGATGCGAAGATCAACGAGAACGCGCCGGAGCAATATCGTGGCCTCGACCGTTTCGCGGCGCGCAAGCAGATCGTCGCCGACCTGGAGGCGCTCGGCCTGATGGAACAGATCAAGCCGCACAAGCTGATGGTTCCGCGTGGCGACCGCACCAATGTCGTGATCGAGCCGATGCTGACCGACCAGTGGTTCGTCGCCATGACCAAGCCGGCGCCGGAAGGCACGTTCAATCCGGGCAAGTCGATCACCGAAGTGGCGCTGGAAAAAGTCGCCAGCGGCGAGATCAAGTTCGTGCCCGAGAACTGGAGCACCACCTACAACCAGTGGCTGGGCAATATCCAGGACTGGTGCATCTCGCGCCAGCTGTGGTGGGGACACCGCATCCCGGCCTGGTTCGCCGAGGACGGCTCCATCGTCGTCGCCCGCAATGAAGAAGAAGCCCAGGCCAAGGCGGCCGCGCAAGGCATCACCGGCGCGCTGCGCCGTGACGACGACGTGCTCGATACCTGGTTCTCGTCGGCCCTGGTGCCCTTCTCGACCATGGGCTGGCCGGAAGAAACGCCGGACATGAAGATGTTCCTGCCATCGTCGGTGCTGGTCACCGGCTTCGACATCATCTTCTTCTGGGTGGCGCGCATGGTCATGATGACCGCCCACTTCACCGGCAAGGTGCCGTTCGAGACCGTGTACGTGCACGGCCTGGTGCGCGACTCGCAGGGCCAGAAGATGTCGAAGTCGAAGGGCAATACGCTCGACCCGATCGACCTGATCGATGGGATAGATCTCGATAGCCTGGTGGCCAAGCGCACCACGGGTCTGATGGACCCGCGCGCCGCGGAAAAGATCGCCAAGGCGACCCGCAAGGAATTCCCGGAAGGGATTCCGGCCTTCGGCACCGACGCCGTGCGCTTCACCATGGCGAGCTACGCTTCGCTGGGCCGCAACATCAACTTCGACCTGGGCCGCGCCGAGGGTTATCGCAACTTCTGCAACAAGCTGTGGAACGCGACCCGCTTCGTGATGATGAACACCGAAGGCAAGGACTGCGGCGCACCGGCTGCCGAAGACCTGTCGCCGGCCGACCGCTGGATCATCTCGCTGATGAACCGCGTCGAACTGGACGTGGCGAAAGGCTTCGCCGACTACCGCTTCGACAATATCGCCAGCAGCATCTATAAATTCGTGTGGGACGAATACTGCGACTGGTACCTGGAAGTGGCCAAGGTGCGCGTCCAGCAGGGCACGGAAGCGCAGCAGCGCGCCACCCGCCACACGCTGCTGCGCGTGCTGGAAGTGATCCTGCGCCTGGCGCATCCGATCATCCCGTTCGTGACCGAAGCGCTGTGGCAGAGCATCGCACCGCTGGCCGGCAAAACGGGCGAGACCATCATGCTGCAGCCCTACCCGCTGGCAGATACGTCGCTGGTGGACGAGGAAGCCGAAGCGTGGATGGAGCAGTTCAAGGCGCTGACCGACGCCACCCGCAACCTGCGCGGCGAGATGTCGCTGTCGCCGTCGGTGCGCGTGCCGCTGATCGTCGAGCCGGCCAACGAGGAAGACCGCGCGAAGATGGCGGTGTTCGCGCCCTACATCCAGCTGCTGGGCAAACTCGCCGAGGTGCAGATCGTCGACGCGCTGCCGGAATCGCCGGCCGCGGTGTCGATCGTCGGCACCACCAAGCTGATGCTGAAGGTCGAGATCGACGTCGCGGCCGAGCGCGAGCGCCTGTCGAAGGAAATCGCGCGCGTTTCCGGCGAGATCGCCAAGGCCGAAGGCAAGCTGTCGAACGAGAGTTTCGTCGCCCGCGCGCCGGCCGCCGTGGTGGCGCAGGAGAAGGAACGCGTGGCGAACTTCTCGGCCACCTTGGCCAAGATGCAGGAGCAGCTGGCGAAGCTGCCGGCCGCCTGATCCGGCGCACGTCCAGACAAAAAACGCGGCCTCGGCCGCGTTTTTTTATTTCATGTTCTGCCACCAGCGCCCGCCGGCATGCGGCTGTTTCAAGTCCAGCGCCTCGCCCATCTCCGGCGTGGTCAGCTTGACGCCCTTGTCGTCGGCCAGCTGCGCGATGCGGTCGAACGGATCCTGCCAGCGATGCAGGCCCAGGTCGAAGGTGCCGTTATGCACCGGGAACAGCCAACCGGCGTTCAGGTCGTGGAAGGCCTGCATGGTTTCCTCGGGCTGCATGTGGACGTCGGGCCAGCGCTTGTCGTAGGCGCCGGTTTCCAGCAGCGCCACGTCGAACGGGCCGAACCTGGCGCCGATCTCCTTGAAGCCCTTGAAGTAGCCGGTGTCGCCGCTGAAGAACAGGCGCAGCTCGTCGTGCTGGATCACCCACGAGGCCCACAGGGTCGTGTTCGCATCGGTCGGGGTACGGCCCGAAAAGTGCTGGGCCGGGGTCGCGGTGAAGCGCACGCCGCCCAGCTCCAAGCCCTGCCACCAGTCGAACTGGCGCACCTTGGCCTGGTCCACGCCCCAGCCGACCAGGCGGTCGCCCACGCCCAGCGGCGTCAGGAACAGCGTGGTCTTGGCGGCCAGCGCCTTGATGGCGGCGTAGTCGAGGTGGTCGTAGTGGTCGTGCGACAGGATCACGGCCTTGATCGGCGGCAGTTCGTCGATCGAGATCGGCGGCGCATGGAAGCGCGCCGGGCCGGCCCATTGCACGGGCGAGGCGCGTTCGGAAAACACCGGATCGGTGAGATAGAACTCGCCGCCAAGCTTGATCAGCATGGTCGAGTGGCCGAGACGGTACAGCGTATGGTCGGGCGCCGCCAGCAGCGTGGCCTGGCTCAGCGCGCGGACCGGCACCGCCTGCTCGGGAATCGTGCCCTTGGGCTTGTCGAACATGACAACCCACCAGAGCTTGGCCATTTCGCCAAAACTCATCTTGTGCATCTCGACCGGGTTGCGGTATTTCCCGTCGTGGAATTGCGGCGAAACGGGGGCGGTAGTGGTGCTGGCGAAGGAGGTGCAGACAGCCATGATAGCGAGTGCTCCAAGTAGGATAGTGCCGAACAGTAGGCGCATGGTAGGGATGAATAGTCGTGAAGTACACTACACAGTGTAGTATCGAAATTTGAGGAAGTAAACTACTGAGTGTAGAATTCGCGCATGCACACGCCGACCCGCCTGACCGACCGAAAACGCAGCGCCATCCTGGCCGCCGCTGCCGAGCAGTTTCGCGTCCACGGTTACGAGACCGCCAGCATGGACGACATCGCCGCGCTCGCCGGGGTGTCCAAGCGCACCGTGTACAACCATTTCGGCAGCAAGGAAGAGCTGTTCGGTGAAACACTGATGCAGATGTTCGAGAGCAGCGCCGGCCAGCTCGAGCTCGGCTACCGGAGCGAGCGCGGCCTGCGCGAGCAGCTCGTCGAGTTGATGACGCTCAAGATGCAAAGCCTGGCCGATCCCGCGTTCATCGCCCTGGCGCGGGTGGCGATCGGCGAGGCGATCCACGCGCCGGAGCGCGCCCTGCCGATCATCGCGCGCCTCGGCGAGCGCGAGGAAGGCGTGACGGCCTGGATCCGCGCGGCGCAGGCCGACGGCAAGCTGAAACCCGGTGATCCCTCGTTCGCGGCGACCCTGCTGCAGGGCCAGATCAAGACCTTCGCCTTCTGGCCGCAAATCGCGATGGGCGCCGCGCCCCTCGCGCCGGCGGAACAGGAGCGGGTCATCGACGCCGCGGTGTCGATGTTCCTGTCGTATTTCGCGGTCGACTAGAAGCTGATCACGAACCGGGCGCCCTTGCCCACCGACCTGGCATAGCGCACCGTGCCGCCGTTTTCATGGACCAGGTGGCGCACCATCGCCAGCCCGATGCCCCCGCCCTGCTTCTTCTTCGTGTAGAACGGCGTGAAGACGTGCGGCACCGAGGCGTCCGGAATGCCCATGCCGTCGTCGACGACCTCGATACGCAGCCGGCTGCCGCGCACCAGGCGCGCGTCGACCCGGGCCCGGCCGCCGGGCTGCGTGGCCTCAAAGGCATTCTTGAGCAGGTTGATCAGCGCCTGCTCCAGCTGGCCTGGATCCACCATCAACTCCAGCGAAGCCGGTTCGACCGCGCACCTCACCTCCCCGCCGCGCGCGCGCCAGCATGGCCCCACCAGCGCATCGACACGCTCGAACAGGTCGGCCAGCACCACGCGCTCGGGCCGCGCGGGAGGCACGTTCGACAGGCTGCGGTAACTGGCGACGAAATCGACCAGGCTGTCGGCGCGGCGGTTGATCGCCTCCAGCGCCGTCTTCAGGTCTGCGCCGACGTCCGGCGGCTGGCTCGCCTCGAATTCGTCCAGCAGGTCGCGTGCGGTGCGTGACAGCGAGGCGACCGGCGTCAGCGAATTCATGATCTCGTGGGTCAGCACGTGCACCAGCTGGCGCCAGGATTTCAGGGCTTCTGCTTCGAGCTCGCTCTCGACCGGCATCAGCGCGACGAGGCGCTGCGGCGCCCCCTGCAGCGTCAGCATCGACACCGCGACCAACGCACGCTCGACGCCGCGCTCGGTGTCGAATTCGATCAGCCGCCGCTGCCCCGCCTGTGCGACTAGCTGCCGATACAGCGCGCCGGTGTCGAGCGCGCGGCCCGGCGCGACCAGCTTGCGCGCGCTGGCATTGAACGGCGCCACGCCGTCGGCGGCGTCGATGGAGAACAAGGCGATCGGCGCATGTTCGAGCCGCGCCTCGAAGGCCAGCGCGTTATCGAGCAGCGCGCGCTGCTCGATGCCGGCGTCCGGCACGACGATTGGCGCCTGGCGCGCCCGGGCCAGCCGCTCCACGCACCACCACAGCAGCGCCAGCAGCGGCAAAGCCGCCAGCGCGCACGTCACCTGCAGGCGCGGCGACTCGTGCAGCATACCGGCGCCGAACGCCAGCGCCAGCATGCCGGCCAATGCCAGCCAGATGCCGGCCCTAGATCCCATGCTTGCCCAGCTTGCGGTACAGGGCCGCGCGGCTCAGGCCCAGCAGGCGCGCGGCCAGGCTGACGTTCCCCTTGGCCTGCTCCATGGCGGCGGCGATGGTGTCGCGTTCCAGTGCGCCGAGCTTGAATTCTTCTCCTGTCGTCGCCGGCATGGCTGCCGGCGGCGCCACCAGGCCGAAGTCCTCGACATGGTACTCGGGACGATTACCGAGAATGACGGCGCGTTCGCAGGCATGGCGCAGTGCGCGGACATTGCCCGGCCAATCCCAGGCGCACAGGCGATCGAGCGCACCCGGCGCCAGTTCACGCACCGGCCGGCCGTACTGGCTTTCATACAATGACAGGTAGTGATGCAGCAGGGCCGGGATATCGCCCCGCCGCTCGCGCAGCGGCGGCACGCGGATCACGATCGTGTTCAGGCGAAACAGCAGGTCGGTGCGGAACACCGAGGCATCGAACAGCCTTGTTTCATCCAGGTTGGTGGCGCTGACGATGCGCACGTCGACCGGCTCGGCGCGGTCGGCGCCGACCGGCGTCACCTGGCGCCGCTCCAGCGCCGTCAGCAACTTGGCCTGGGCACCCAGCGGCATATTGCCGACCTCGTCGAGGAACAGCGTGCCGCCCTGAGCGGCCTGGAAGCGCCCGGCGCGGTCGGACCTGGCGTCTGTGAAGGCGCCGCGCCGGTGGCCGAACATCTCGCTCTCGAAGGTCGCTTCGGGCAATGCGCCCATGTCGACCGCCAGGAAGGCGGCATGCGCGCGGCTGGAGGCCGCGTGGATGGCGCTCGCCACCAGTTCCTTGCCCACGCCGTTCTCGCCCAGCACCATCACGTTGGCCATGGTCGGCGCCACGCTGGCGATCATCGCCTTGACGCCCTGCATGGCCGGCGAGTCGCCCATCAGGGCGGCATCGACGCTCGTGCCCCTCGCACCGCGGCGCGCCAGCGCGGCATCGACCGCTGCCAGCAGGCGAGCATTGTCCCAAGGCTTGGTGATGAAGTCGCCGGCACCGCGCTTGAGCGCCTCCACCGCCAGCGGCACGTCGGCGTAGGCGGTCAGCACGATCACGGCCGGCGCCGAGGCCATGGCGCGCAAGCGGTCGAGCAGCGCCAGTCCCTCGGCGCCGTCGATGCGGCCCGGCGTGAAATTCAGGTCGAGCAGGACCACGTCGGGCACGCCGGCCGCCAGGAAAGCGTCGAGGCGCGCGGGATCGTCCAGCGTGGCCACCTCGCCATGGCGCCGCCGGAGCAGCATCTGCGCGGCGCAGGCGACGTCGGGGTCGTCGTCGAGGATCAGGATGCGCGCGGAGGATTGGGACATGGAGATCGGGATGGTCGGGCGAGCAGGCATTCTAGCAGCGCAAAACTGCGTCGTGCGGCATCCTCCGGACACCTGACCGACTCCGCACACCCGACCTGTCCGGAATCGGACACGTAAGGACCAAAAAACCGTCCACAAGCCCGAAAACCGCCTGGCACGCCGCTTGCAAAGAGTTCCGGCATGGACCAGATACCACCAACCGCCGTCACCGGCGCCGCCATGGACGTGACGTTGCCGCGACGGCGCGGCCGGCGCGCCGCGCGACTTGCGCTGGCCTTTGCCGCCGTCGCCGCTGCCGGCGCGCTGCTGTGGAAGATGCTGCCGCGCGGCCTGGAAGTCGAGCTGCGCGACGTGCGCATCGCCAGCGTCGAAGCCGGCGTGTTCCGCGACGAGATCGTGGTGCGCGCGCTGGCCGAGCCGCTCAATTCGATCATGCTCGATGCGGTCGAATCGGGACGCGTCGAGGAAGTGTTCGCCCGCGACGGCCAGGTGGTCAGGAAAGGCGACCTGCTGTTTCGCCTGTCGAACCCGCAGCGCAACCTGGAACTGCTGGCGCGCCAGGCCGAACACGCGCAGCAGATCTCGAACCTGGCCAACCTGCAGGTGGCGCAAGAGGCGGTGCGGACCGACCACCGGCGCCGCCTGGACGATCTCGAATTCGCATTCAGGCAAGTCGGGAAGCAGCACGCCCGCAACGCCCGGCTGGCGCGGGATGGCTTCATCTCCGCCGTGGCGCTGGAAGAATCGGGCGACAAGCTGGCGCAGGCGCGGCGCGCGCTCGACGAGGAAAGCCGCGGCATGCGACTCGAGCAGGAGGTGCGCGAGCGCGCCCTGAACCAGATGGACCAGGCCATACGCGGCCTGGCCTCGGGCCTGGAGCTGGTGGCCGCGACGGTCGATGCGCTGGCGGTGCGCGCGCCAAGCGACGGCGTGCTGACCGACTTTCGCCTGCTGGTCGGCCAGGCCGTGCGCCAGGACCAGGCCATCGGTCGCATTGACGACCCGAACCGTTTCAAGCTCAGCGCCCAGGTCGACGAGTTCTACCTGAGCCGCGTCACGCCCGGCCGTGGAGGCCGCATCACCCAGGACAGCAAGACTTACGCGCTGCGGGTCAGCACCGTCTACCCGCAGATCAAGGAAGGCCGCTTCAACGCCGAACTGGTATTCACGGATGCCCAGCCGGCGGTAATCAGTCCCGGCCAGGGGATGGACGTGCAACTCACCCTCGGCCAGAGCGCGCGCGCCCTGCTGCTGCCAAACGGCGCTTTCGCCAACGACGGCGGCGGCGCCTGGGCCTTCGTCGTGACGGAAGACGGCAGCCATGCCGAAAAGCGCGACATCGAACTAGGCCGGCGCAGCACGACACAGGTGGAAGTGCTGTCCGGCCTGGCGCCGGGCGACCAGGTCGTCGTGTCCGGCTATGCCGGCTTCGGAAAGGCCGAGCGGCTGCGCCTGACCGAGTAACATTCACACATCACACAGGAATCCACCATGCTCAAGCTGTCAAACGTCAGCAAGATCCACACGGCGGGCGAAGTCCAGACCCGCGCCCTCGACCGCATCGACCTCGAGATCGGCGCCGGCGAATACGTCGCCATCACCGGGCCTTCCGGCTGCGGCAAGTCGACCCTGCTGGGGGTTCTTGGCCTGCTCGACGTGCCCAGTTCCGGCAGCTTCCTGTTCGACGGCCACGACGTCACTGGCTGGAGCGAGGCGCGCCTGAACGGCCTGCGGCGCGGCATGGTCGGCTTCATCTTCCAGAGCTTCAACCTGATCGAGGAACTGAGCGTGTTCGAGAACGTCGAACTGGCGCTCGAGTACACCGGCGTGTCGGGGAGCGAACGGCGCCGCCGCGTGCAGGCCATGCTCGAACGCCTGGGCGTGGCGCATCGCAGCAAGCACCGGCCGTCGCAGCTCTCGGGCGGCCAGCAACAGCGGGTGGCGATCGCGCGCGCCCTGGTGGCCGGGCCGGCCGTCCTGCTGGCCGACGAGCCTACCGGCAATCTCGATTCCGCCCACGGCGACGAGGTAATGCGCCTGCTGCGCACCATCAATGCCGAAGGCACGACCGTGGTGATGGTCACCCACTCGCCCGCGCACGCGGCCCAGGCCTCGCGCACCGTGCGCCTGCTGGACGGGCGCATCGTGGTCGATGCGCTGCAGGCCGCGTGAGGAGAGCGAACATGCTGTTGCGCGACTTTCGTATCGGCTGGCGCTTGCTGGCCAAGGACCACACGTATTCCGCGGTCGTGATCCTGGGGCTGGCGGTCGGCATCGCCGCCTGCTTCCTGCTGCTGGGGCTGGTGCGCCATGCCTTCTCCTACGACCGCCACGTGCCGCAGGCCGAGCGCGTGCACCTGTTGCTGGAGCGCTGGAACATCGACCTGATGGGGCGCAAGTGGACGGCCATGGCCAGCCTGCCGGCGCGCGACGCGGCCCTGGCCAGCGGCCAGCCGCTGCTGGCCACCGCCTTCCTGGCGCGCGGACTCGACGTGCGCGTCGACAACCAGGTGCGCGCCTTCGGCGTGACCCTGGTCGATCCCGCCTTCGTGCAGATCTTCGCGCCCGAGGTGCTGGCCGGCGACCTGCAGGCCGCCCTCACCCGCCCCGGCGCGCTGGCGCTGACGCGCAAGACCGCCGTGACCCTGTTCGGGCGGGAGGACGTGGTCGGCGCCACCATGCAGGGCGATGGCGCGAGCTACACCGTGGCGGCGGTGCTGGCCGACCAGCCGGCGGCCACCACCATGCCCTACGAAGCGCTGTCCGGACTCGATGGCCCCGTCATGGCCGACAGCCTGCGGCGCGACATGCGGCGTTCATGGGGCTTCGTCGGAGGGAGCGTCTACATCAAGCTGCTGCCGGGCGCCGATCCCGAAGCGGTGCTCGAGAACGTGCGGCGCGGCCTGCGCCAGTCGCCGTTGGTGCAGCGCGAATACGCCGAGCAAGTCGCGGCCCTGGACGGGCGCGACCTGATCGACTACCGCCTCGCGCCCCTGCCCGAGGCCTACCTCGACCCCGAGCTGGATGGTGCGATGGCCGTGCACGGCAACCGCCAGGGCATGCTCGGCCTGGGCGTGGTGGCGCTGCTGATCCTGCTGCTGGCCGCCACCAACTACGTCAACCTGGCCACGGTGCGCACCCTGGCGCGCCAGCGCGAGATCGCGATGCGCAAGGTGCTGGGTGCCTCGGCGCCGGCGGTGGCGCGCCAGTTCCTGGCCGAGTCGGTGCTGGTCTGCATGGTGGCGACCCTGGCCGGCCTGCTGCTGGCCTGGCTGCTGCTGCCGGCGTTTGCCGACCTGGTGCAGCGCGAATTCGACGCCATGTTCACGCCCGGCGCCGTGCTGGCCACGCTGGCGCTCGGATTGCTGCTCGGCCTGGTGGCCGGCGCCTGGCCGGCCTGGTCGGCCCTCAAGGTGCGCCCGGGAGCGGCGCTGGCGGGCCGCAACGGCAGCGAAAGCGCGCACGGCCTGTCGCTGCGACGCCTGCTGACGGTGTTGCAGATCGCCACTGCCATGAGCCTCACCGCCATCACGCTGGCGGTGGCCTGGCAGACGCGCCATGCGAGCACCATCGATCCCGGCTTCGATCCGGCGCCGCTGCTGCTGTTCGGCGCCAACAACGACATGCGCGACGCCCGCACGCGCGCGCTGCGCGACGAGATCGCGCGCCTGCCGGACGTGGCCGGCGTCGCCACGTCGCAGATGCCGTTCAGCGTCGGCCACAACATCATCAGCATGCGGCGCG
This sequence comes from Massilia oculi, assembly GCF_003143515.1. Lineage (NCBI taxonomy): Bacteria > Pseudomonadati > Pseudomonadota > Betaproteobacteria > Burkholderiales > Oxalobacteraceae > Massilia > Massilia oculi. The sequence goes on from NZ_CP029343.1 coordinate 2,094,383, forward strand.
AAGGCGGTCAAGCCGCCGACCTTAGCCTGTACGTGCTCAGCCCGGAATTCTTCGAGGTGCTGGGCGTGCGCGCGGTGGCGGGCCGGCTGTTCGACCCCAGGCTGGACGGGCCGAAGCAGATCGACCGCGTGGTGATCAACCGCAGCGCGGCGCGCCTGCTCGGCTACGCCAGTCCCGAGGACGCGGTCGGCACGCCCCTGCTGCGCACCGATGGAGAACTGGCGCCGCAGCGCATCGTCGGCGTCGCGCCCGACTTGCGGCACCGCTCGGCGCGCGACCACCAGCCGCCGGCCGCCTACTACCTGCGCGAGAACACCCGCGTGTTCACGGTGCGGGCGCGCGCCCGACCCGAGGCGGTGGCGCGCGAGATCGAGGCGCTGTGGCCGCGCCACTTCCCGAACGAGACCCTGGGCGTGGTGCGCATGCAGCAGCTGACCTCGGACATGTTCTATGCCGACGACCTGCGCCTGGCCCGCCTGCTGGGCGCGTCGAGCGCGATCGCCGGCGCCATCGCGGCCTTCGGCATTTATGTGCTGGCCGCGTACAGCGTGCAGCGGCGCGAAAAGGAGATCGTGCTGCGCAAGCTGTATGGCGCCAGCAGCGGCGCGATCGGCCGCCTGGTGGCGCGCGAGACCGGTCTCCTGGTCGGCGCCGGCGCCCTGCTTGGCCTGCCGCTGGCCTGGCTGGCGATCCAGCAGTACCTGGGCGGCTTCGCCACCCGGGCGCCGATCGGCGGCTGGACGCTCGCGCTGGGCCTGCTGCTGGCCTGCGGGGTGACGTTGGCGGCTACCCTGCGCCACGCGCTGGCGGCGATGCGCCTGCGGCCGGCGCAGGCGCTGCGCGAATAGCGCCTTACTTGACCGGCGTGTCGAGGGGCGCGCTGGCGGGCTGCGCGCGCGACGCGGCGTTGCGCTGCTCCCAGTAGTCGGCGTTCTTGATGCCGAGCGCCACCGGATCGAAGACCGGATCCTTGCCTGCCTTCTTCTGCGCTTCGTAGTCGCGCAGGCACTTGAAGGCGACGTTGCGCAGCAGGATGATCGCCACGATGTTCAGCCAGGCCATCAGCCCGACGCCCATGTCGCCCAGCGCCCAGGCGACGTCGGCGGTCTTGACCGCGCCGTAGACGGTGGCGGCCACGATCGCGATCTTGAGCGCGAAATTGAGCCACGGATGGCGCGCGTGGCGGTCCATGTAGGCGATGTTGGTCTCGGCGATGTAGTAGTAGGCGACGATCGTGGTGAAGGCGAAGAACAGCAGCGCGATCGCCACGAACAGCGCGCCAAAGCCCGGCATCACGTTCTCGAGCGCGGTCTGCACGTAGCCGGGGCCGGCCGCCACGCCCTGCACGCCGACGAACATCTGGGTGCCGTCCGGCGCCTCGACGTTGTACTGGCCGGTAATCAGGAGCATGAAGGCGGTGGCCGAGCACACGAACAGGGTGTCGATGTAGACCGAGAAGCCCTGCACCAAGCCCTGCTTGGCCGGGTGGCTGACTTCGGCGGCGGACGAGGCGTGCGGGCCGGTGCCCTGGCCTGCCTCGTTCGAGTACACGCCACGCTTGACGCCCCACATGATGGCCATGCCGATGATGGCGCCAAAGCCGGCGTCAAGGCCGAAGGCAGAGCTGACGATCAGCGAGATTACCGCCGGCAACTGTTCGATGTGCAGGAACACGATGACGCAGGCCACCACGATATAGCCCAGCGCCATGAAAGGCACCACCAGTTCGGCGAAGGTCGCGATGCGCTTGACGCCGCCGAAGATGATGAAGGCCAGCGCGATGGCCAGGACAGCGGCGGTGACGTTCGGATCGATGCCGACGGCCGTCTTCAGGCCCTCGGCGATCGAGTTGGCCTGTACGCCGGGCAGCAGCAGGCCGGTGGCGAATACCGTCGCGATCGCGAAGGTCCAGGCATACCATTTGATGCCCAGGCCTTTTTCGATATAGAAGGCGGGACCGCCGCGGTACTGCTTGCCGATCTGCTCCTTGTAGACCTGGCCCAGCGTCGACTCGACGAAGGCCGAGCTGGCGCCCAGGAAAGCTACCGCCCACATCCAGAACACCGCGCCGGGGCCGCCGAAGGTGATGGCGGTGGCCACGCCGGCGATGTTGCCGGTGCCGACCCGGCCGGCGAGCGTCATCGTCAGTGCCTGGAAGGAGGACACGCCCTGCTCCGAGCTTTTACCTTCAAGCATCAGGCGGGTCATCTCCCGCACGTGCCGTACCTGCAGGAATCGTGACCGAAGCGAGAAATACAGCCCCACGCCTAGGCACAGCGCGATCAGCGCGGGGCTCCAGATGATGCCATTGATGGCGGTTACCAGATCGTTCATGCAAAGTCCTTGTCGCGTGGCAGAGGTTGAAGATTTACCTTTGGTAAAGATGCCACAAGATACATTAATTAGAGGGAAATTTGCATCGAAAAAAAATAGATTGGCCTCGCAATCGACCGTGGTTTCATGAGAAATGGCATCTAATAAATACATGATACGATCTGCCCATGGACCGACGAAGCGACTACAAGACCTCCCTGCGCATCGACGCCGTGATTCACGAGGCGTCCCCCGACCAGCGCACCAGCGCCGCGCGCCAGCTCGCCGAGCTCGGCGTACCGCTGGAAGTGACGATGCGCGTGCTCACCCGCCCGGCCGAGCGGCGCCACCAGGTCACGCCGGAAGACGTGCGCAACGCGCCGTAGGTTGGAGGGAATCCTCTGATTTCAGGCCGTCCTGTCTCCAGGCGACTTTGCTACACTCTGCCGTACCAACAACAATACTGGAGACCTACCATGCGCCACCTGATGCACGCCAGCCTGATCGCCGCCGCCATGCTCGCCCTGCCCACCGCCGCCATCGCGCAGAACGCCTCGCCGGTCGGCACCTGGAAAACCATCGATGACGAGACCGGCAAGCCGAAGGCGCTGGTGCGCATCACCGAGGAAGGCGGCGTCCTGACCGGCAAGATCGAGAAACTGTTCCGCCCGGCGGACCAGGACCAGAATCCCAAGTGCGTCAAGTGCAGCGACGCGCGCAAGGACCAGCCGATCATCGGCATGACGATCCTCTCGGGCCTCAAGAAGGAAGGCAACGAATACACCGGCGGCCAGATCCTCGATCCGTCCAACGGCAAGACCTACAAGAGCAAGGCCAGCCTGGCCGACAACGGCAGCAAGCTCGAAGTGCGCGGCTATGTCGGCGCCCCGATGTTCGGCCGCACCCAGACCTGGCAGCGCGACCAATAAACCTTACCGCGGCCCGGCGACGGGCCGTTTTTCTTCCTGATGACCCTGAATCAAGCCTATCTCTTCCTTGGCTTCGCCATCGTCGCCGAAGTGATCGGCACCACCGCCCTCAAGGCCTCCGACAGTTTTACCCGTCCCATTCCGAGCCTGGTCACGGTCGGCTGCTACGCCCTGTCGTTCTACCTGCTTACCTTCAGCCTGCGCGTGCTGCCCACCGGCATCGCCTATGCGATCTGGTCCGGTGTCGGCATCGTGCTCATCTCCCTGGTCAGCTGGTTGTATTTCCGGCAAAGCCTGGACCTGGCGGCCATCGCCGGCCTGGCCCTGATCGTTGCCGGCGTGCTGGTCATCAACCTGTTTTCGAAGAGCGTCGGCCACTAGCGCACGCCTGGTTCACGCGCCGGGCAATGTCGGCTATGCTGTCGCCAGGATCAAGTCAACGGCGCGTCAACCGCGACGTGTTGCCGGACGTTACTTCCAGCCCACCTTCGACCATTGGCGCAATGAAACCGACTTCCGTAGCGCGTGCCGCACGCCCCGTCTTCCGCGGACGGGCCATGCGCGTGATTCGCCTTCTCAGCCTGGCTGGCGGCGTGTTCGGCATCCTGTTGCCGGCCGCCCTGCTGGCCTCGACCGCGCACGGCATTCCGGACTGGATCGAGCCGTATATCGTGCTGGTCGGCGTGGCGCTCGGCTCGGGCGGCTTCTTCCTGGTGGCGATGGCCGGCCACCGCATGAACCGCGATCCCATGCTGCGCTCGTTCGCCGCACTGCTCCTGATGATGCCCTTCGGCGCCAGTGGCATTGTGATCTGGCATGCAAGCAATATGCTGATGGTCTTCCTGTGCACCTTCCTGCTGATGCTGACCATCCTGCTGTACCTCAGCTTCATCTATCCGCTCACCCATGTGCCGCAGCAGCCGATCGTGCCCAAGACGCCTTCGCGGCGCGCTCACAAGCCGATCCAGTGGATCCCGGCGCGCCGCGGCGGCCAGCGCGAACGCCGCTATACGCAGCCTTCATGAGCGGCCATCCAGGCAAGCCGCCGCCCCCGATCGACTGGGCATTGACCCAGGCCACAGCATGGGATCAAGCCCGGCGGACATGACGAAACCGTCTCGCACGAAGAAATAGTTACAACAAGTTTCTTTTCCTGTGTGCTATCTTGGTTTCACTGCCGGACCGGCAGGACGTTTTTCGTATGGCTATCCATGAATCCGGCCTTTGCTGTCTCTTCACCCTACAAGGATTTGCCATGATCTTGCTTCGACTCGCCAGTCTGGTGGCCGGCGTGCTGGTGCTGATCGCACCGGCGATCCTGATCCGTGTCGGCGGCATGCCCCCGGATGCCGGCCGGGCCGGGGCGACGCTGGCCTGCGTGGTGCTGGCGGCAAGCGGCTTTTTCCTGGTCGGGATGGCCGGCCAGCGCCTGCGCCGCTCGACGCTGCTGCGCGCGCTGGCGGCGGTGCTGCTGGGCGTGCCGACGCTGGCCAGCGCCGCGCTGCTGTGGCGCGGCGGTTCGGCCGATGTGCTGTGGCTGGCCGGCGCCGTCATCGCCTTGAGCGTGCTGCTGTGCCTGACGGTCGTGTATCGCAGCGCACCCGCCATGGCGCTGTTCGCGTTGCGGCGCCGCCCTTCCGCGCCAGGTTCCTGACGCGCGTCGCCGCTCACGCCGGCGGCAAGCTGTCCCACAAATCGCCCGTCGGGCTGATGCGCGGCGCGGTGACGCCGAAGTGCTGGTAGGCCAGCGGCGTGGCGATGCGTCCGCGCGGGGTGCGCTGCAGATAGCCCTGCTGGATCAGATACGGTTCGAGCACGTCCTCGATGGTGTCGGCCGCCTCGCCGATCGCCGCCGCCAGGTTGCCGATGCCGACCGGGCCGCCGGCGAACTTGAACAGCACCGCCTCCAGCAGCTTGCGGTCCATCACGTCGAAGCCGACGGTGTCGACGTCGAGCATCTTGAGCGCGCGATCGGCCATCTCGCGCGTGATCTCGCCATTGCCCTTCACCTCGGCGTAGTCGCGCACGCGGCGCAGCAGGCGGTTGGCGATACGCGGCGTGCCGCGCGCGCGCTTGGCCACTTCGCGCGCGCCGTCCTCGTCGATCGGCGCTTCCAGCAATGCGGCGCTGCGCGCCACGATCTTGGTCAGCTCCTCGACGTTGTAGAACTCAAGGCGCGCCACGATGCCGAAGCGGTCGCGCAGCGGATTGGTCAGCATGCCGGCGCGGGTGGTGGCGCCGACCAGGGTGAACGGCTGCAGGTCGAGCTTGACCGAGCGCGCGGCCGGGCCCTCGCCGATCATGATGTCGATCTGGTAGTCCTCGAGCGCCGGATACAGGATCTCTTCGACCACCGGCGACAGGCGGTGGATCTCGTCGATGAACAGCACGTCGTTGGGCTCGAGGTTGGTGAGCAGCGCCGCCAGGTCGCCGGGACGCTCGAGCACCGGGCCCGAGGTCTGGCGCAGGTTGACGCCCATCTCGCGCGCGATGATGTGGGCCAGCGTGGTCTTGCCCAGGCCCGGCGGACCGAACAGCAGGGTGTGATCGAGCGCCTCGCGCCGCTTGCGCGCGGCGCTGATGAAGATCTCGAGCTGGTCGCGGATCTTTTCCTGGCCGACGTATTCGTCCAGCTGCTTTGGACGCAAGGCGCGTTCGATCGCCTCTTCGTTGGGCGAGGCCGGCGCGGCGTCGATCACGCGGTGTTCGGCGAAGTTGCCATTAAAACTGTCGGTCTGGATGCTCATGGGGTGTTTTCTGGATTAGCCTTTGGACAGCGCCTTCAGCGCGAACTTGATGCCGTCCGAGACGCTCGCGCCGGCCGGCATGTTCTTGATCGCGAGGAGCGCTTCCTTGTCAGAATACCCCAGCGCGGCCAGCGCGTTGAGCACGTCCACCTGCGCGTCGTCACGGGCCGCGCCGGCGACCATGCCGATGTCGGCGCCAAGCTTGCCTTTCAGTTCCAGCAGCAGGCGTTCGGCCGTCTTCTTGCCGATGCCCGGCACCTTCACCAGGCGGCCGGTTTCCTGCAGGGTGACGGCCTGCGACAGCTCGGCCACCGACATGCCGGACAGGATCGCCAGCGCCATGCGCGCGCCGATGCCGGTGATCTTGATCAGCTGGCGAAACAGCGCGCGTTCGGATGCCGAGCCGAAGCCGAACAGCAGGTGCGCATCCTCGCGCACCACCAGGTGGGTAAACAGGACGACTTTTTCGCCGGTATGCGGCAAGTTATAAAAGGTGCTCATCGGCACGTCGACTTCGTAGCCGACGCCATTGCAATCGACCAGCACGTGCGGCGGCGCTTTTTCGAGCAGGATTCCAGAGAGGCGACCGATCATCGGTAAGGTTCCTAATTAAGAGACGAGACGGCTGTTCTTCATGCGCAGCGCCTGCATATCGGGCGACAGCGTGCCCAGTAGCGACAAGGTGTCGATGCTGTGGGCATGGCAGATGGCGACGCCCAGGGCGTCGGCGGCATCGGTGCCCGGCAGGCCCGGCAGCTTGAGCAGGCGCGCAACCATGTCCTGCACCTGCGGCTTGGCCGCCTTGCCGGTGCCGACCACGGCCTGCTTCACTTGCACCGCCGTATATTCGGCCACGTCGAGATCGGCGCTGACCAGGGCCGTGATCGCCGCGCCGCGCGCCTGGCCCAGCAGCAATGTCGATTGCGGGTTTACGTTGACGAAGACTTTTTCGATGGCGGAACAGGCCGGGCGGTAGGTGGCGATGATTTCGCTGACGCCGTGCAGGATGACCTTGAGCCGCGGCGGCAAAGCGCCCTCCAGCCCGGTCTTGATGGTGCCCGAGGCGATGTAGCGCAGCCTGGCGCCGTGTTTTTCAATGACGCCGAACCCCGTCGTGCGCAGGCCCGGGTCGATGCCGAGAATAATCATGATGGAATGTTACCCCGGCTGGGGGTGTTCGTGGGAAAAATACTGTGTAAAAACACAGTTCACCACGCTTTGATCGCATCGGACCGGCAAATTCCGCCGGCCCGATGGTGCCGCCGGATCAGTGACGGAAGTGACGGGTACCGGTGTACAGCATCACCACGCCGCGCTCGTCGGCCGCGTCGATCACTTCCTGGTCGCGCATCGAGCCGCCCGGATGGATCACGCAGGTCGCGCCCGCATCGACCACCACGTCCAGGCCGTCGCGGAACGGGAAGAAGGCATCCGACGCCACGGCCGAACCGGTGAGCGACAGGCCGGCATTCTGCGCCTTGATCGAAGCGATGCGGGCCGAGTCGATGCGGCTCATCTGGCCGGCGCCGACGCCCAGGGTCATGCCGTTGGCGCAGAACACGATCGCGTTCGATTTCACGAACTTGGCCACGCGCCAAGCGAACATCATGTCTTGCAGCTGCTGCTGGGTCGGCTGCTTCCTGGTGACCACGCGCAGGTCGCCCAGGCCGACGTTCTTGGCGTCCGGCGACTGCACCAGCAGGCCGCCGCCGACGCGCTTGACGTCATACGCGTTCTGGCCGGCGCCCAGGGCGATTTCCAGCAGGCGCACGTTCTGCTTGGCCGCCATGATCTGGCGCGCCTCGGCGGTGAACGATGGTGCGATCAACACTTCGACGAACAGCTTCGACAGGGCTTCGGCCGCCTTGCCGTCGACTTCGACGTTGAAGGCGATGATGCCGCCGAAGGCCGAGGTCGGATCGGTCTGCAGCGCGCGCGAATAAGCGTCCAGGGCGTCCAAGCCGATCGCCACGCCGCACGGGTTGGCGTGCTTGACGATCACGCAGCCGGCCGGCTGTTGCATGCCGCCCAGCGACTTGACGCATTCCCAGGCCGCATCGGCGTCGGCGATATTGTTGTACGACAGTTCCTTGCCCTGCAGCTGGGTGTAGTTGGCCAGCGCGCCGTCGACGGTCATCAGGTCGCGATAGAAGGCGGCGCCCTGGTGCGGGTTCTCGCCGTAGCGCATGTCCTGGACTTTTTCAAAGCCCATGTTCAGGGTCTGCGGGAAGCTCGAGCGGGTCGCGTGCGCGCGGTCTTCGCCGAGGCTGGTCAGGTAATTGGTGATCGCACCGTCGTATTGCGCGGTGTGCGCGAACACTTTCTTGGCCAGGCGGAACTTGGTTTCATAGCTGACCGGGCCGGTGGCTTCGCCCTGGCCTTTCATCTCGGCCAGCACCACGCCGTAGTCCAGCGGGTCGACGATCACGACCACGTCGCGGTGGTTCTTGGCCGCCGAACGCAGCATGGTCGGGCCGCCGATGTCGATGTTCTCGATCGCGTCTTCCAGCGAGCACTCTTCTTTCGCGACGGTCTGCTGGAACGGATACAGGTTGACCACGACCATGTCGATCTGCGGAATGCCGTGCTCTTCCAGCTTGGCGACGTGCTCGGGGAAATCGCGGCGCGCCAGGATGCCGCCGTGCACTTTCGGGTGCAGGGTCTTGACGCGGCCATCCAGCATTTCCGGGAAACCGGTGTAGTCGGCGACTTCGGTCACCGGCACGCCGTTATCCTGCAGCAGCTTGGCGGTGCCGCCGGTAGACAGGATGTTGACGCCGAGCGCCGAGAGCGCGCGCGCGAAATCGAGCACGCCGGTCTTGTCGGATACGGAAATGAGAGCTTGTTTGATCATGGTGTGGCCTGTGGTTGAGAATTCCTGGCGGCGGGCAGGCGGATCGGGGATCCGGTCATGGCCGCGCGCCCGGTGCGCGGCCACGTGGGTCACGCTCAGAGCAGCCCGTGCTCCTGCAGTTTCTTGCGCAAAGTGTTCCGGTTAATGCCCAGCATCTGCGCGGCATGCGACTGGTTGCCGTCGGCGCGCGACATGACCACTTCGAGGACGGGCTTTTCGACGGTCAACACCATCATGTCGTAGATGTTGGTCGGCTTTTGTTCGCCCAGATCGTTGAAATAGTCTTCAAGACTCTTCTGGACGACTTCCTGGATACTTTCTTTGCTCATGTCTTCTGCTGCTTCATCCTGGTTTAATGATTGCTGCGCTCACGCACAGCGCGTCCCCGTGTTCTTCTTGTGGTGTGGTGCTTGTTGCTGGTGCTTATGCCGCGATCGCATCGACATCCGGATGCGAGGGGCGGTATTGTAACCGCTCGCCATGCCGGTGCTGCGATTTGAAAAAGTCATCGACCGCCGCCAGTTGCTCGGCCGTCGATTCCAGCAAGTTCATGCGCTGCCGGAATTCCTCGCCGCCCGGCAGGTCTTGCACATACCAGCCGATGTGCTTGCGCGCGGTGCGCACGCCGACGTATTCGCCATAGAAGGCGTAATGGGCCGGCAGGTGCTCGTTCATCAGCTCGCGCACCTCATCCACCAGCGGCGCCGGCAGGTGTTCGCCGGTGCGCAGGTAGTGGTCGATCTCGCGGCAGATCCAGGGACGGCCCTGGGCTGCGCGGCCGATCATCACCGCATCGGCGCCGGTATGGTCGAGCACGAACTTCGCCTTCTCGGGCGTCGTGATGTCGCCATTGGCCACCAGCGGGATGCTCACCGCCTGCTTCACGGCGCGGATGGTGTCGTACTCGGCCTCGCCCTTGTAGCCGTCGGCGCGGGTGCGGCCATGCAGGGTCAGCATCTGGATGCCGGCCTGCTCGGCCAGGCGCGCGATGCGCAGCGCGTTCTTGTTTTGGCGATCCCAGCCGGTGCGGAACTTCAGGGTGACCGGCACGTCGACCGCCTCGACCACGGCGTGCAGGATGCGCTCGACCAGGTCTTCGTGCTGCAGCAGGGCCGAACCGCACCAGCTATTGCACACCTTCTTGACCGGGCATCCCATATTGATGTCGATGATCTGGGCGCCGCGCTCGACGTTGAACTTCGCGCAATCGGCGAGGTCTTTAGGATCGGCGCCCGCGATCTGCACCGCCTTCGGCTCCATCTCGCCCGCGTGGTCGATGCGGCGCGACGTCTTCTCGCTGGCCCACAGGCGCGGGTTCGACGCCGCCATCTCGGACACCGCATAGCCCGCGCCCAGCTGCTTGCATAGCTGCCGGAACGGACGGTCCGTCACTCCTGCCATGGGGGCGACAAAGACGTTATTACGCAGGTGATATGGACCGATTTGCACAGCAGAAAAACTCAGAAGTTTGTTGGGAACCTGCTATTTTACCCCAAGCGCTGCTCAAATTATCAGCAAAATTATTTCGATTGTTGCGCGTGCGTTATTGGCAGGCCAACGAAACAGGCGTTGTCGCGCCTGTTCCACGTGCATGGCTGTCAGGGCAAGTCGTCCAGCGCCACCTGGCGCAGGTGCGCGATTTCACCCCAGCTGACCAGCTTCAGCACGCCCTGCTCGACCACGAAACGGTTGATGCTGGCATTGTGTACCTTGAAGTCGCGCGGTGTTTCCAGCGGCAGGCCGAGGGCGGCCCGATAGGCGCACTCGAGCACGCCGCCGTGCGCCACCAGCGCCAGGGTCTGCCCGGGATGGCGCGCCGCATGCCCCAGGATCGCCTTGGTGGCCCGTTCGAAGAAACTGCGGAAGGTCTCGCCCTGGTTCTTGCCTGAAGGTAGGACCGCATCGACGTTGCGCGCCTGCCAGGCGGCGAATTCGAGCGGAAAGCGGGTTGCGATCTCGCTGTACAGCAAGCCTTCGAAGCCACCGTAGCAGCGTTCGCGCAACTGGGGATCGAGTTGGACACGGCTGGCGTCGGATGCGCCGCGGGCGCGCAGGATCGCCTCGGCCGTCTGCCGGGCGCGCGCCAGGTCGCTGGAAATGACCAGGTCTATCTGCTCGCCAGCCAGCGCCGCGCCGAGTGCCGCGGCCTGGCGCTCGCCTTCGGCGTTGAGCGCGATATCGAGATAGCCCTGCAGCCGGCGCTCGGCATTCCAGGCGGTTTCGCCGTGGCGGATCAGGAGGATCGTGGTCGTGCCCGCAGGCGCGTCGTTCAATGTCATGAGGTCCTTGCACCCGAACCTCGGGGCGGTGAAAAAATCAGATGATCGATTATCTTGAGAGGTCGGCTGCGACCTGGGGATTGAGCGAATACGTGCCGAAGATGCGCGCCTCGTCGAGGATATGCCCCTGGATCGCCATGCGCGCCGCGGCGCCCGTGAAGCGCCCCTCCAGCGGCAGGCGCGGGATGTCGAGCGCATACAGCGTGAACACATAATGGTGCACGCGCTCGTCGTTCCACGGTGGGCACGGGCCGTCATAGCCGTAGAACTCCCCCGCCATGTCGGGGTCGCCCGCGAACCAGCCGGTATAGTCGTTGACGCCGTGGCGCAGCGCGTGTTCGGTGCCATTCTTGATGGTGAAGGCGACTTCGGGACCGGGCTTGCCATGCGGCGTGACCATGTCGGAAAACATGCCTTCGGCCAGCGACTTGAGGCAGACCGGGATGTCGGCCAGCGTCCAATGGAAGAAATCGACGCGCGGCAAGGCCGCCGGCACGGTGCGGCCTTCCTTGTTGACGTCGCCGCCTTCGGACGGCACGTCGGGATCGTGGCAGATCAGCACCAGCGACTGCGTGCCGGCCGGCACGTCGTCCCAGGCGATATGGGGATTGCGGTTGCTTGACAGCTTGACGTGGACGTCGGGATCGCTGACCGCGAACGCGCAGGCGGCGGGGATGTCGGCCCCGTCGGTGAATGAGTCGCTCCAGATTCGCATGTGACCTCCCTGGCTACTAGATTTGACCTTGGCGCCAGGCGCGGGTTTCAGCGCGCCGCCCCGACGGGATCAATACGCAGCCAGAATGTGACCGGGCCATCGTTGATGAGCGACACTTTCATGTCGGCACCAAATACGCCGGTCTCGACAATGCCATGGCGCTCCCGCGCCTGGCGCACGACATGCTCGAACAGGCGCCGTCCGTCTTCCGGCGCGGCGGCCGGCGAGAACGAGGGACGCGTGCCCGATTTGGTATCGGCCGCCAGGGTGAACTGCGGCACCAGCAGCAGGCCGCCGCTGGTATCCGTCACGCTGCGGTTCATCTTGCCGGCCTCGTCGGAAAACACGCGGTAACCCAGCAACTTGGTTAAAAGCAGGTCGGCCTCGCGTTCGGTGTCGCCCTTTTCGGCGCACACCAGCACCATCAGGCCGGGGCCGATGGCGCCGACGGTCTGGCCGTCGACGCGCACCGCCGCTTCGCTCACGCGTTGCAGCAGGCCGATCATCGTTCCGGCGTCCCGGCCGCCAGGGTGACGCGGGCGAACTTGCGCTTGCCGACTTGCACCACGACGGTACCGGCGGCCACTTGCAGCCCCTTGTCGCTGACCACGGCGCCGTCGATGCGCACGCCGCCCTGGTCGACCATGCGCATGGCTTCCGAGGTCGACGCGCACAGGCCGGCGGCCTTCAACAGTTGCGGCAGGCCCAGTGGCGCGCCGGACAGCGACACTTCGGGCACATCGTCCGGAATGCCGCCCTTGGCGCGGTTGACGAAGTCGGCCAGCGCCTCGTCGGCCGCCGCGGCCGAGTGGAAGCGCGTGACGATCTCTTTACCCAGCGCCACTTTCGCATCGCGCGGATTGGCGCCGCCATCGATCGTCGCCTTCAATTGGGCGATGTCGTCCAGCGAGCGGAAGGACAGCAAGTTGAAATACTTCCACATCATCTCGTCCGAGATGCTCATCAGCTTGCCGAACATGCTGTTCGGGGCCTCGGTGATGCCGATATAGTTGTTCTTGGACTTGGACATTTTCTCGACACCGTCCAGGCCTTCCAGCAGCGGCATGGTTAGGATGCACTGCGGCTCCTGGCCGTAGTCCTTCTGCAGCTCGCGGCCAACCAGCAAGTTGAATTTCTGGTCCGTTCCACCCAGCTCAAGATCAGACTGCAAAGCCACCGAATCGTAGCCCTGCATCAGCGGATACAGGAACTCATGCACGGCGATCGGAGTCCCACTCTTGTAGCGCTTGGTAAAATCGTCGCGCTCCATCATGCGTGCCACGGTATAGCGCGAGGCGAGCTGGATCATGCCGCGCGCACCCAAAGGATCGCACCATTCGGAGTTGTAGCGGATTTCCGTGCGGCTGGCGTCCAGTACCAGCGACGCCTGGCGGAAATACGTCATCGCGTTTTCCTCGACCTGCTCGCGGGTCAGCGGCGGACGGGTCGCGTTGCGGCCCGACGGGTCGCCAATCATGGAAGTGAAGTCGCCGATCAGGAAGATCACCTGGTGACCCAGGTCTTGCAATTGCCGCAACTTGTTCAGTACGACGGTGTGGCCGAGATGCAAGTCGGGCGCCGTAGGGTCCAGGCCCAGCTTGATGCGCAGCGGCTTGCCGGTCTGTTCCGAGCGCGCCAGTTTTTGCGCAAAATCGCTCTCGACCAGCAGTTCGTCGGCGCCGCGCTTGGCGATCGCCAGGGACTCCAGGACCTTGTCAGTCAGTGGCAAAGCATTAATGGAAGTTGCCGGATTGCTAGCACCAGCTGCAGTTGAGGTCATATAATTCGTGTAGGAAATTAGCTAAAACGGTTGTAGGACCACTTCTTTTGGTATAATTCACGATCCTGTTTTCATTTCCCAAAGAAAACTTTTCGGAAATGACAATTCATGGCCCTTGAAAGTTCAGCCGCAAATTTTAACTGATTGCATGAACCCTATACAGAAAATCACTGGTAAAAGCCTGCTAGCGCTGCTGCCGAAGACCCGTAAAGCCCGCGTCCTGAGCGCCGGCGCCGTCTTCCTGAGCGTGTGCGCCTTTGGCGCCGTAGGCGTTGCACCGATCGCTCCCGATCCCTCCGACCTGCCCGTTACTTCCGTTGCGCAAGACCTGGAACTGCCGAACCTGGCCGACCAGATCGCCGCGCTCCAGCAGAACGAGCAGCAATTCATCCACGAAGAACGCATCCGCCGCGGCGATTCGCTCGGCTCGCTCTTCACCCGCCTCGGCATCGAGGACGCGCAAGCGCAAAAATTCGTTCGCTCCGACAAGCTCGCCAAGCGCCTGCTGTCGCTCCAGACCGGCAAGCGCATCCAGGCCGAGACCGACGAGAACGGCCTGCTGCTGTCGATGCGCGCCACCGTCACCGACGGCAAGAGCGGCGAAGCCCGCACGATCAGCGTCGAGCGCAAGGGCGAGGAGTTCGTCGCCCTCGAGGCGCCGGCCAAGCTCGAACGCCGCGTCGAAATGCGTTCGCGCGAGATCGTCAGCTCGCTGTACGCGGCCACCGACGCCAACGTCGACGGCGGCAGCATCCCGGATTCGGTCGTTGGCCAGATCATCGAGATGTTCTCGACCAATATCGACTTCCGCAGCGACGTCAAGCGTGGCGACCGTTTCAATGTGGTGTACGAGACCTTCTGGCTCGACGGCGAACTGATCAAGACCGGCCGCATCCTGGCCGGCGAATTCGTCAACCGCGGCACCAGCTACCAGTCGGTCTGGTACGAAGATCCAGTCTCCAAGCAGGGCGGTTACTATTCGCTGGACGGCAAGTCGCTCAAGAAAGCCTTCCTCAAGTCGCCGCTGCAATACTCGCGCGTCTCGTCGGGCTTCTCGATGCGGGTGCACCCGATCTCGGGCAAGTTCAAGGCGCATAAAGGCGTCGACTTTGCCGCCGCCACCGGCACCCCGATCCGCGCCGTGGCCGACGCCACCGTCGATTTCGCGGGCAACGGCAATGGCTACGGCAATATGGTCGTCCTGAAGCACTGGTCGAACTACAGCACCGCCTATGCCCACATGAGCCGCATCGCTCCAGGCATGCGCAAGGGCGCCAAGATCAGCCAGGGCCAGGTGATCGGCTACGTCGGCTCGACCGGCTGGTCGACCGGCCCGCACCTGCACTATGAATTCCGCGTCGCAGGCGTGGCCAAGGATCCGAACAAGTTCAAGTCACTGGCCCAGCAACCGCTGAACCAGGCCGAACTGGCTCGCTTCCGCATGGCGGCCGCCGAGATGAACCACCGCTTCTCGCTGATGGCGCCAAGCGGCTCGTCGATGGCAGCCCGCTAAGCCAGCACTGAAACTTGAAACGCCCTCCGCTGCATCGCGATGCCGGAGGGCGTTTTGTTTTGTACGCCAACAAAAACTTATAACACCATGAGCGCGACACATTCCCTTTTCATCGGCCTGATGTCCGGCACCAGCCTCGACGGCGTCGACGGCGTGCTGGCCGATTTCTCCAACGGCGCCATCCAGACCCTGTCGGCTGCCTTCACGCCCTTCCCCGCGCAATTGCGCGAGGAACTGATGGCGCTGCAGGCCGCCAGCCACAACGAACTCGAACGCGAAGCGCTGGCCGCCAACGGCCTGGCCCTGGCCTATGCCGATTGCGTGCGCTCACTGCTGCCATCCTGCCCGGCGCCGGTGACGGCGGTCGCCGTCCACGGCCAGACCATCCGCCACCGCCCCGAGCTGGGTTTTACGCGCCAGACCAATAACCCGGCCCTGCTGGCCGAACTGATCGGCATCAACGTGATCGCCGACTTCCGCAGCCGTGACGTCGCCGCGGGCGGCCAGGGCGCGCCGCTGGTGCCGGCCTTCCACGAGGCCGCCTTCGGCAAGCCGGGCACGGCGCGCGTCGTGGTGAACATCGGCGGCATCGGCAATATCAGCGTGCTGCACGGCGACGGACGCGTGACCGGTTTCGATACCGGCCCAGGCAATGTCTTGCTCGACCTGTGGATCGCGCGCCACCAGGGCCGCGCCTATGACGAGGATGGGGCCTGGGGTGCGACCGGCACTGCCCACCAGCCGCTGCTGGACGCCCTGCTCGATGAACCGTATTTCCGCCAGCCCGCGCCCAAGAGCACGGGACGCGACCTGTTTCACGCGCCATGGCTCGACGCCAAGCTTTCGTCCTTCGGCAAGCTCGCGCCGGCCGACGTGCAGGCGACCCTGGTGCAATTGACGGCGGTGACGATCGCGCGCGCGATCCGCGATGAAGGCGTGACGCCGGACGCGGTCTATGTCTGCGGCGGGGGCGCCTACAACGGCGCCCTGCTGCGCGCCATCGGCGCCGAACTCGGCGGAGTGAACGTGGCGTCGACGGCGGAGCTGGGCGTGGCGCCGAACCGGGTCGAGGCGCTCGCCTTTGCCTGGCTGGGCTGGCGTTTCGCGAACCGCGAACCGGGCAACCTGCCGGCGGTCACCGGCGCGCGCGGTCCGCGCATCCTGGGGGCGCTGTACCCGGCCTGATGCTCAGGCGGCCAGGCCTTTTTGCAGCAGCTGCGTCACCAGCTCGTTCAGGTCGACGCCCTGCTCCTTGCTCTGCGCCTGCAACTGCTTGACCAGGTCGCCATTGAGCTTGACCGCGAACGGCACCAGACCCAGCGCGCGCTCGCGCTCGCGTTGTTCGCGGCGGTCCGCAGCCGGAGCATCCCCGGGCTTGCCGATGGCGGCGCCCTTGGGGCCCATCTTGTTCATCAGCTTTTTCGCGTCGAATTTCGCGAGTTCGTTCTTGTTCATTGCTTACCTTGATGTTGAATTGATATCTTGCGGCGTCAGTCGAAGCGCTTGAGCCGCTGGCCGAGGATGCCCCACTGGCACGGCACGCCATCGACCGTGCCGCACAGCGCCCAGCCGGTGCCGATTTTTTCCACCGTGACGGTCGTCTCGATTTCCCGGGCCAGCTTCTCGGCCCAGCCTTTGGCGGCTCCCTGCCCCTTGACCAATTCCTTGCCCTCATAGATGACGGTGGCGTCGAATACGGGCATGGCGAATACGGTCATGGCTACCTCTGTCTCAAAAAGGCGTCATGCTACCACCGCGGGCCGACTGCGGATGCCAAGAGTCTATCCCGGTAGGTGGGGGGAAGCTCATGGTGATGCATGGCGGGCGCGAGCAAGGCGCGAGGAGGCCGCATGGCTAGCCATGCAACGACGAGCAACGCAGCGCACGCTTGCCAGGCGCGCTAGGAGCGACTCCCACCTACCGGGATAGACTCTAATACAAACGGCCCGCACAAGCGGGCCGTCGATGCTCCAGACCGTGGCCTGGATGGGCGGGCAACGATTACGCCGAGAACGACGAACCGCAGCCGCAGGTCGAGGTGGCGTTCGGGTTCTTGATCACGAACTGGGCGCCTTCGAGGTCGTCCTTGTAGTCGATCTCGGCGCCGACCAGGTACTGGTAGCTCATCGAGTCGATCAGCAGCTGGACGCCTGCCTTTTCCATCGTCGTATCGTCTTCATTGACGATCTCGTCGAAGGTGAAACCATATTGGAAGCCCGAGCAGCCACCGCCCTGCACGAAGACGCGCAGCTTGAGGTCGGGGTTGCCTTCTTCTTCGATCAGCTGAGCAACTTTCTGAGCCGCGCTGTCGGTGAAGTTGATTGGTACGGGAATCGTGTCGAAATCTACTACTTCGGCGACTGCGGTCATGGGAACACTCCTGAATAAATCAAACACCGTCCATTATAGACGGTTGGCGGAAGTCATGCTGCCGACCCTTCCATGGCGTCGGCTAGATGAAACACCGGCTCGCTGGCGGGTTGGTGCGTTAATTTACCTGTTACCAACGCCCCGCCATGCATCTCGAGCAAACGGTAATGCACATCCCCATTGATGCGGCCTTTCGGCTGCAATTCAAGGAGTTCCGACGAATAAACAGCCCCGGCGATGTAACCATTGACCACCAGGCTGGCGCAGCGCACCTCGCCTTCGATGCGCGCGTGCTCCGACACGATCAGCATGCTGTCGGCGCCGTCCACCGCCACCACATTGCCATGGACTTCCCCGTCGATGCGCAGCCCGCCGGTGAAACACAGGTCACCCTCGATGCGGGCCGAGATCCCGACCAGGCTGTCTATCTCGCTTTTCACTTGTCGACCAAACATGACTCACCTCTGAGGTAGTGACCGTGGGACGTGTCCAACAGTCAATTTACCCGGCTCAAAGGTGCTTGCTTTGATCTGCGTCGGGTCGCGCAGCGAGCGCGACCGCAACCACCTTAGATTATGGCAACAGCGCGATGTGCTGCAGGCCCTTCGACTCTTCCAGGCCGAACATCAGGTTCATGCACTGCACGGCCTGGCCCGAAGCGCCCTTGACCAGGTTGTCCTGCACCACCAGGATCACGACGGTGTCCGTCCCTTCCGGACGGTGCAGCGCCAGGCGCAGCATGTTCGAGCCGCGGGTCGAGCGCGTCTCTGGATGCGAGCCGAACGGCATGACGTCGACGAATTCGCTGTCCTTATATTGTTCTTCGAACAGCGCCTGCAGGGCGGCATTGTCGATTTCTTGCGTCAGGCGCGCGTACAGGGTCGCGTGCATGCCGCGGATCATCGGCACCAGGTGCGGGGTAAAGATCAGGCCGACCTTCTGGTCGGTATAGCGCGCCAGCTGGGCCGAGGTTTCCGGGGTGTGGCGATGGCCGTGGACACCGTAAGCCTTGAAGTTGTCGCTCGACTCCGAGAACAGCGTGCCGATCTCGGCCTTGCGGCCAGCGCCGGAAACGCCCGACTTGCAGTCGGCGATCAGGCTGCCGGCATCGATCAGGCCGGCTTTCAGCAGCGGATAGAAGCCCAGCTGCATCGTGGTCGGGTAGCAGCCAGGGTTGGCGATCAGGCGTGCGCCCTTGATGTCGTCGCGGTTCAGTTCCGGCAGGCCATAGACGGCTTCATCCAGCAGCTCGGGTGCGGTGTGCTCGATCTTGTACCATTTTTCGAAGACGGCGCGGTCCTTGATGCGGAAGTCCGCAGCCAGGTCGATCACCTTGACGCCGGCCGCCAGCAGCTCGGGCGCCTGGGCCATCGCCACGCCGTGCGGGGTGGCGAAGAACACCACGTCACACCCCTTCAGGTCGGCCTTGTCCGGGCTCGAGAAGGCGATGTCGACGCGACCGCGCAGCGAAGGGAACATATCGGCCACCGGCAAGCCGTCTTCCTTGCGCGAGGTGATCGCGGTCAGTTGCACATCCGGATGAACGGCCAACAGCCGCAGCAATTCCACGCCCGTGTATCCGGTTCCGCCGACGATGCCAACTTTAATCATGTCTTTTCCTTCAATAATGGTGAGAAAGCCCCTATCAGGACGAGGCTGCATTTTAACAGCCTGCGAATTCCGGGGTTGTACCTGTCCCGAGACAGGCTCATGCAAAAAAGCCGCCCAACCTTGCGGCGGACGGCTTTTCTGAACCAGTGCCCGAAGGCACCGAGGAAGACGATTAACGCTTCGAGAATTGCTTTGCGCGACGTGCTTTGCGCAGACCAACTTTCTTACGCTCGACTTCACGGGCGTCACGGGTGACGAAACCGGCACGTGCCAGGTCGCCCTTGAGGCCTGCGTCGTAGTCGATCAGTGCGCGGGTGATGCCGTGACGGACGGCGCCAGCCTGGCCCGATTCGCCACCGCCGTGCACGTTGACCTTGATGTCGAAACGCTCGACGTTGCCGGTCAGTTCCAGCGGCTGACGGATCACCATCAGGCCGGTTTCACGCGAGAAGTATTCCGATGCCGGTTTACCGTTCACGATGATCTGGCCGGTGCCAGCTTTGATGAACACGCGAGCGACTGCACTCTTGCGACGGCCGGTGCCGTAGTTGTAGTTACCGATCATGTCAGTTCCTTAGAGGGTCAGTGCTTGTGGTTGCTGAGCAGCGTGCGGGTGGGTACCTTCCGCATACACTTTCAGCTTCTTGATCATGGCGTAGCCGAGTGGGCCCTTGGGCAGCATGCCCTTGACAGCCTTCTCGAGTGCGCGACCTGGGAAACGCTGCTGCATTTTCAGGAAGTTGGTTTCGTAGATACCGCCCGGGTAGCCCGAGTGACGGTAGTACGTTTTTGCGGTGGCCTTGGTGCCGGTCACGCGCAGTTTGCCGGCGTTGATCACGACGATGAAGTCGCCGGTGTCGACGTGCGGGGTGAACTCTGGCTTGTGCTTGCCGCGCAGTCGGAGTGCCACTTCGCTGGCAACACGTCCGAGGACCAGGTCCGTCGCGTCGATGACAAACCAGTCGCGCTGGACTTCGTGGCCCTTAGCGGAAAAAGTTTTCATGTTTAATCCAAAAGAAAAAATTGCTCAAATGGTGGTTCCGCACAAACCTTCAGCGGACTCGTCCTTATTGTCTTTCCTGAGCAAACGGAAAGCCGGCAATCATACCCCTATTACCTCCATGCCGTCAATCCCCATCCACGGCGGACGAGCGCATCCCGCGCGCTTGCCTCAAGACCACTACCCAAGATGCATGCCTTGATGCATCGTTGAAACAATCGGTTGACCGGGGAAACAGCACGAACTTATCATCGTTGCAACCTGAGGAGATGCTGTGAAGAGATTCAAGATTCTGCGCGCCATATTATTCCTGCCACTCCTGGCGGCGACGAGCCTTGCCGGCGCCCAGCCCGCCGCCGGCATGCCGGCGCCATCGATGAGCGAACGCAGCTGCCACCTGCCCGGCGTGGTCGAAGCGCTGCGCTGCGTCAGCGTCGATGTCCCGCTCGATTATGCCAAGCCGCAAGGCGCGCCGCTGAAACTGCACGTGACGGTCGCTCCGGCTTATCGCCAGGGCACGCGCAGCGACCCGCTGTTCGTGCTGGCCGGCGGCCCCGGCCAGGCCGGCAGCGACGTGCTGCCCCTGCTCAAGCTCGCCTTCGACCGGGTGCGCGCCACCCGCGACATCGTCTTCATCGACCAGCGCGGCACAGGCCGCTCCGGCAAGCTCGATTGCGAGAGCAAGCCGGAACACGAGCGCATGACGGACGACGAGCTGATGGCCGAACTGCGCGCCTGCATCGCCAACAACAGGCAGCCGCTGGCCGCCTACACCACGGCGGCGGCGGCGCGCGACCTGGAGCAGGTGCGGCGCGCGCTGGGCTACCGCCAGGTGAACCTGTGGGGCGGCTCCTACGGCACCCGCCTGGGCCAGGCCTACGCGCGCGCCTATCCGGACAGCGTGCGCAGCCTGGTGCTGGACGGCGTGGCCGCGCCCGACCAGGTGATCCCGGCCGGCGGGCGGGACGGCCAGGCCGCCCTCGACGGCCTGTTCGCCGCCTGCGCCAAAGACGCTGCCTGCAACAAGGCCTACCCGAACCTCCGCGCCGAATTCGATGCACTGGTCGCGAAAGTCGAGGCGGGCGACGTTCACCTGTCGCTGCCGAATCCGCGCACCGCCGAGCCGACCGAATTCACCATGAGTTCGCAGCGCTTCCTCGGCACCGTGCACAACGTCCTGTATGCGCCGGCCGATGCGCGCCGCCTGCCCTTCCTGATCCACAGCGCCAGCCGCGGGCGCTGGGAGCCTTTCGTCGCGCGCCAGAACCTGGCCGGCGACTTCGGCAACGACGCCAGCATGTCGATGCTGCTGCACTTCGCCGTGGTGTGCGCCGAAGACGTGCCGCGCTTCACGCCCGAGCTGATGAAATCCGACGCCGCCGTGCTGGCGCGCCCGCTGGCCGAGATGATCCCGACACTGTGCCAGGACGTCAAGGTGCCCGCAGTGCCGTACGTCGCGCCATCGCGCATCGAGGCGCCGGCCCTGCTGCTGTCGGGCGCCCTCGATCCGGTCACGCCGCCGCACCGCGCCGCGGCGGCCGCGAAGTCGATGGCCCGGGCCCAGCACGTCGTAGTGGCCAATGCCGGCCACGGCGTGTCGCAGCTCGGCTGCGCGCCACGCCTGCTGCGCGCCTTCCTCGACCGGCCGCAGGACAAGCTCGACGCCGCCTGCATGGCCGAGGTGCCGGCCCCCACCTTCCAGCTCGGCAGTGCCGGGCCGCAACCCTGAATGTCGGAAACTCCATGATCGAAGTCCACGATGTACGCAAGCAGTTCGGCGCCGTCCAGGCGCTGGGCGGCGTTTCCTTCACCGCGCGCGACGGCCAGATCACCGCGCTGCTGGGTCCCAATGGGGCCGGCAAGACCACCCTGCTGCGCACCCTGGTCGGGCTGCTCAGGCGCGACCACGGCGCCATCTCGATCGGCGGCATCGACCCCGAGAAGGATCCGATGGCGGTGCGCCGCAATATCGGCTTCCTGACCGACCAGTTCGGGCTGTACGAGCGCCTCACCACGCGCGAATACCTGAACTACTTCGGCGAATTGAACGGCATGGACGGCGCCGCGCTGCGCACCCGCGTCGCCGAGGTGTCGGACCTGCTCGGGATGGACGACATCCTCGAGCGCCAGACCAAGGGCTTCTCGCAGGGCCAGCGCATCAAGGTGGCGCTGGCGCGCACCCTGCTGCACCGCCCGCGTCACCTGCTGCTCGACGAGCCGAGCCGCGGCCTGGACGTGATGAGCACGCGCGCGCTGCGCACCGCGCTGAACGCACTGCGCGAGGATGGCTGCTGCGTGATCATGGCCACCCACGTGATGCAGGAAGTGATCCACCTGTGCGAGGACGTGATCGTCATCGCCAAGGGCCATACCGTGGCCCAGGGCTCGCCACAAGAACTGTGCCGGCGCACCGGCATCGCCGACCTGGAAGACGCGTTCGTCAGCCTGGTGGGCACCGAGGAAGGTATCGCATGAAGTCCAAACTCAAGGTCGTATTCCTGAAAGAGCTGCGCGAGACGCTGCGCGACCGGCGCACCTTCGGCTTCCTGCTGCTGGCGGTGCTGTTCTATCCGGCGATCCTCGGCGTCACGCTGCACCAATTGATCGACAAGAGCACCCGCACCGAACGCGAAGGCATCCACCTGACCGTGATCGGCGGGGCCAAGGCCCCGACCCTGATCGCCCAGCTGCGCGAGCGCAGCGTGACGATCAACGAATCCGGGCCCATGAGCGAGGAAGCGATCGGCGAGCTCCTGCATGGCAAGAAGATCGCGGCCGTGCTGCGCCTGTCGGACGACTTCGTCGACAACTACCAGTCGATGCGCCCGGCGCGCATCGAGCTGTGGTTCGACTCGTCGGCCGAGAGCGGCCAGCAGCGGCGCGAGCTCGAAGAGATCCTGCAGGCCTACGGCAGCAACATCGCCAGCGCGCGCCTGCTGGCGCACGGCGTGTCGCCGGCCACGCTGGCGCCGATCCAGCTGCAACGCTACGACACCGGCACCAATGCCTCGCGCTCGGCCATGGTCATCGGCGGCTTGATCGGCTTCCTGTTCTTCCCGGCCTTCCTCCTGAACATGTCGTCGGCAGTCGACAGCACCGCCGGCGAACGCGAACGGCGCTCGCTGGAAGTGCTGATGGCGCAACCGGCGCACAGCTGGGAGCTGGTGGGCGGCAAGTGGCTTGCCTCCAGCGTGCTGGCCCTGCTGGGCGTGACCGTGGTGCTGATGCTGGGCCACGCGATCCTGCGCTGGCTGCCGCTGGAAGAAATCGGCATGTCGTGGAATCTCGGCTGGGGCGAGCTGCTGCTGGTCTGCCTGGCGACGATGCCGCTGGCGCTATTGTCCTCGGCCCTGTACGTCGCCATGGCGATGAACGCCAGGACGTTCAAGGAAGCCCAGACCACGGTCAGCCTGGTGATGATCCTGCCGCTGCTGCCCGGCTTCGTGGTCTCGTTCATGGAACTCAAGACGGCGCAGTGGATGTACCTGATGCCGATGCTGTCGAACCAGACCCTGATCAAGGAATTGGCCAAGAGCGGCGACATCGGCTTCGCGCCGTTCGCGCTGACCTTCCTCTGTTCGCTGGTCCCGGCGCTCCTGATCGTCGCCTTCGCCAGCTGGCGCATGAAGAGCGAGAAGTACGTGTTGGGGGTCTGATGCGGGGTGTCTGATGCGGGGTGTCTGATGCGGGGCGTATGGGAAACGGCGGCCGCCTTGCACGCAAGGGCGGCGGCTGCCGTACAATCGACTCCCTTATCGACGCATCAGCAACACGGAGAATCGCATGGAAGTGAAAGTCAGCTGGAACGGCCCGTCGGGCATGAGTTTCCGGGCCGAGACCGGCAGCGGCCACATGGTGACCATGGACGGCGCGCCGGACGGCGGCGGCCATAACCTGGCGCCGCGCCCGATGGAGATGGTCCTGGTGGGCACCGGCGGCTGCACCGCCTACGACGTGGTCCTGATCCTCAAGCGCAGCCGCGAGGACGTGCGCGGCTGCGACGTGACGCTGCAGGCCGAACGCGCCGACACCGACCCCAAGGTGTTCACCAAGATCAACTTCCACTTCACGGTGACCGGCCACGCGCTCAAGCCGGCGGCGGTGGAACGTGCGGTCAAGCTGTCGCACGAAAAATACTGCTCGGCGTCGATCATGCTGGCCAAGACGGCCGAGATCACGCATTCGTTCGAGATCGTCGAGGTCTGATACGGCTCGCGCGATTGTCGGCGCAACCGACATCGTTGGCGTCTGCACCTCACTCCCGCGAAGGCGGGAATGACGTTGACAAGTTGCGTGTCGTATAGCGGCGGATCAGATCCGGTAAGCAGTGGTGGTCATCACCTTCGCCATCGCCCGCATCGCCATCTTGACCGGCACGGGCAGCGAGGCCGCGCCCGCGGCCTGCGCCGCATCGGCGTGCGCGATCTCGTCGATGCGCATCTGGTCGACGATGGCGCGCGACTTGGCGTCCTGCGCCGGCAGCAGCTCGAGGTGGCTGTTCAGGTGCGCCTCGACCTGGCGCTCGGTCTCGACCACGAAGCCCAGGCTCACCGGATCGCCGATCCGGGCCGCCACGCTGCCCATCACGTAGGCGCCCGCATACCACAGGGGATTCAATACGCTCGGTTGCGATCCGAGCTCGGTCAGGCGCTGCGCGCACCAGGCCAGATGGTCTTCTTCCTCGCGCGCGGCGTGCTCGAACTGCGTCCGCACCTCTTGCGTATGGGCGAAGTTGGCCTGCGAATCGTAGAGCGCCTGCGCGCAGACCTCGCCCACGTGGTTCACCCGCATCAGGCCCGCGCTATGGCGGCGCTCGGCGTCGCTCAATTCGCCGTCGATGGCGTGCGCGCCCGGGTTCGGGCGCGACATCGCCGCCACGCCGCCGACGACGCGCAAGGCCTTGTCGACGCCGACGATCAGTTGGTCCAGGGGGCTGATGAAACGGTTCGCAATCATGGTGTGCTCGATGTTCTGGTCGCTGAAGCGCCCATTATATGCCTTCGGCATGCGGCCCAGAGCCCGCCTCTGCCTTCGGCGCCGCTTGTTCTTCACCCTGTTCATGTTTCTTGCGCGCGATCCAGGCCGCCAGCGGACCTTCCGGCTCCAGTCCCGAAATGTTCTTGGCCACGCCCAGGTTCAGCTCCAGCAGGAACGGCACCGACACCAGCGGCACGCCCGGGCAATGGCGCTTGAAGGCGTCCAGGAAGCGCGCCGACTCCACCGTCGGCATCACCTTCGCGCCGCTCATGAACTGCAGTACGCTGGTGATGGTGTGGCCCTTGCCCAGCGTATGGTAGATGAAGCGGTTGAACTCGCGGTCGACCGTCTTGAAGTCGATCGCCTCCTTGGTCATCAGGCCGGCCAGGTAGACTAGGCCCAGCGCGACGCGGAACCAGTCGGTGGATTCGGCCCGGCTGCGCGCTTCGCGCATCAGGATCAAGAGCTTTTCTTGGGTGATGGAGTCCATGCGTCCATTATCCACGCTTTGACCCGGCTTGCGCCGCATGCCCGCCCTCCATTGCAAGAAATTTATCAACAGAAAACCATCATGCGTTCTGTCACCGGATAATGCGGTCTGGGTGCCTGTTTGGACCGTGTGTCGCACCGGGTCCGCCGCAGCGGTGCCGATTGAATACAATGCCAGTGTGAAAAAGTGTTTGACCCTGCGTAAAGACGCGCAGGGCTGCAGCCAGGAGTCGTCATGCAACTGAAAATCCGCAATTTGTCCAAGACCTACGCCAATGGCGTGGTCGCGCTGGACCGTGTCACGCTCAATATCCCGGCCGGGATGTTCGGGCTGCTCGGCCCCAACGGCGCGGGCAAGTCGACCCTGATGCGGATCCTGGCGACCCTGCAGGAATGCGATTCCGGTTCGGTATTCCTGGACGATATCGACGTGCTCGACGAAAAGGACGCGGTACGCCGCATGCTGGGCTACCTGCCGCAGGATTTCGGCGTCTATCCGAAAGTGACCGCTTACGAACTTCTGGACCACTTCGCCCAGCTCAAAGGCCTGTCGCACAAGGCGCGCCGGCGCGAGGTGGTCGATGGCCTGTTGCAGCAGACGAATCTGTGGGAAGTGCGCGACCAGCGCCTGGGCACCTTCTCGGGCGGCATGCGCCAGCGCTTCGGCATCGCCCAGGCCCTGCTGGGCGACCCGCGCCTGATCATCGTCGACGAACCCACCGCCGGCCTCGATCCGCAGGAGCGGGTGCGCTTCCACAACCTGCTGTCCGACATCGGCGAAGAGCGCACCGTGCTGCTGTCGACCCACATCGTGTCCGACGTGGCCGACCTGTGCGCCAATATGGCGATCATCAACAAGGGCCAGGTGCTGCTGTGCGGCGAGCCGCAAGACCTGATCTACGGGATCGAGGACTTCATCTGGGCCCGTTTCGTCACCAAGGCCGATCTGCCGGCTTACCAAGCGCGCTACAGCGTGATCTCGACCCGCCTGCTCAGCGGCCGCACCCTGATCCATGTGTATTCCGAGGACGACCCGGGCGACGGCTTCGAGCCGGCGCGCGCCAGCCTGGAAGACGTGTATTTCGCCACCATCGCCGGCCGCCACAACCCGGCCGCGGGGAACTGCTGACCGTGCGCGCCCTGTTCGTCATCGCCCGCTTCGAAGCGGGCCAGCGCCTGCGGCGGCTCTCGACCTGGGTCTATTTTGCCGTCTTCGTGGCGCTCGCCATGACCTGGATGGCCGCCTCGGGCGGCGCGTTCCGCGACCTGATCGTCACCTTCGGCAGCCGGACCCTGATCGACGCGCCGCGCCAGATCGCGATCGCGGCGGCGCTGCTGGGCAGCCTGGGCACGGTGGTCACCGCGGCGCTGATGGGGCGCGCGGTGCAGCAGGACTTCGAGCACGAGATGCACCACTTCTTCTTCAGCGCGCCGCTCAGCAAGGCCGACTACGTGTTCGGCCGCTTCCTCGGCGCGTTCGCGACCCTGGCGGTGATCTTTTCCGGCATCCTGGTCGGGCTGTGGCTCGGCACCTTCATTCCCGGCATCGCGCCCGACCGCCTGGGCGGATCGACGCCTTCGGCGTGGATCAAGCCCTACCTGTTCACGCTGCTGCCCAACCTGTTCATCTTCGGCGCGATCTTTTTCGTGCTCGCCGCGCTGACCCGGCGCATGCTGCCGGTCTACGTGGCCGCCGTGGTCATGACCATCGGCTATACCGTCGCGCCGTCGCTGGCGCGCGACCTCGACTTCAAGACCCTGGCCGCCCTGATCGACCCGTTCGGCACCACCGCCCTGTTCCTGCTGACCGAGTACTGGCCGCTGGCCGAGCGCAACCTCAATCCGATCGACCTGCAGGACGTCTACCTGGTCAACCGCCTGCTGTGGTGCGGCTTCGCGCTGCTGGCGCTGCTGCTCGGCTACTGGCGCTTCCACTTCATCGGCGAGGTCGACGCGCAGGCGCGCGCGCGCGGCCGCGGCCAGGCCCAGTCCGACCTGCCGATCGACTTGTCGCAAGCCGCGCGCGACACCACCGCGCAACCCGATTTCGCGGCGCGCAGCCTGGCGCTGTTGCTGCTCAAGTCGGCGCGCGGCGAGCTGCGCGAGATCACGCGCAACGTCTACTTCGCGGCGCTGGCCACCGCCGGCGTGCTGGCCCTGATCGCCGGCGGGATCGACCTCGACGCCATCTACGGCACCGCCACCTATCCGGCGACGTATATGGTGCTGGAGCTGATCCGCGCGGTGTTCGGCCTGTTCGTGCTGACCACCACGATCTACTACGCCGGTGAACTGGTCTGGCGCGAACGCGAGGCGCGCGTGGCCCAGATGTTCGACGCGCTGCCGGTGCCGAGCTGGCTGCCGCTGGCCGGCAAGACCCTGGCCCTGGTCGGCCTGCAGGCGTTGCTGCTGCTGCTGGCCATGGTCACCGGCATGCTGATCCAGCTGTTCAAGGGCTACTTCCAGCTCGAGCCGGGACTGTACCTGCATGCGCTGTTCACCATGCTGCTGCCCAGCTACGCGCTGGTCGCGGTGCTGGCGATCGTGGCGCAAGTCGTCGTCAACCAGAAATACTGGGCCAACTTCCTGATGGTCGCCTGGGTCGTGGCCGAGATCCTGCTGAGCGGCGCCGGCCAGAACCATCCGCTGCTGCTGTACGGAGTCCCTCCCGACATGACGTATTCGCCGATGAGCGGCTTCGGCCACCACCTGTTGCGCGACCGCCTGTACCTGCTGTACTGGAGCGGCGCGGCGCTGATGCTGCTGGCGCTGGCGCGCGCGCTGTGGCCGCGCGGCGTCGACGACGCCTGGCGCGAGCGCCTGCGCCTGGCGCGCCGCAACCTGACGCCAAAGGTGCTGACCTGCTTCGGCGTCGGGCTGGCCGTGTTTGCGGGCGTCGGCGGCTTCCTGGCCTGGGAACTCTCGAGCGGCGGCTACCTGACGCCCTGGCGCAGCGAGCTGCTGCGCGCCGAATACGAGAAGCGCTACCACGGCTTCGCCCGGCTGCCGCAGCCGCGTATCGTCGACGTCAGGCTCGATGCCGCCATCCATCCGGAGCAACGCGCCCTGCACGTCAAGGGCAGCTACCAGCTCGAGAACCGCAGCGGCGCGCCGATCCGCGACCTGGTGCTGTACCAGCAGCGCGGCGCGCGCCTGACGCCGAGCTTCGGCCAGCCGGCGACAACGGTCGCGCTCGACCCGGACCACGGTTTCTACCACTATCGCCTGGCCACCCCGCTGGCGCCGGGCGCGCGACTGGACTTCGATTTCGAGCTCGACTACGCTCCACGCGGCCCGCTGGGGCTGGGCAGCGACACCCCGGTGGCTGCCAACGGCACCTTCTTCACCAACGAAGTCATGCCGCGCATCGGCTATCAACCCTCGGTCGAACTGAGCGACGCACGCGACCGGCGCCGCCACGGCCTGGCCGCGCGCGCGCCCATGCCGGCGCGCGACGACCCGGCCGGCCGCGCCAGGCACCGCATCGGCGTGGACGCGGACTGGATCGGCTTCGACGCCACCGTCAGCACGAGCGCGGACCAGGTAGCGATCGCGCCCGGCACCCTGGTGCGAGAATGGAACGAAGGCGGACGGCGCCACTTCCGCTACAAGATGGACCGCCCGATGCTGAACGCCTATGCCTTCCAGTCGGCACGCTACGAGGTGCGCCACGACCGTTGGCAGGACGTGACGATCGACGTCTATTACCAGCCGGGGCACGACGTCAACGTCGAGCGCCTGATCCGCGGCGCCCAGGCCGGCCTGGACTACGGCGCCCGCCATTTCGGCCGCTATCCGCTGCGCGAGCTGCGCATCGCCGAATTCCCGCGCACCGTCCGCGCCACGCAAGCCTTCCCGGGCCTGATTCCCTTGTCGGAAAGCGCCGCCTTCATCGCGCGTGTCGATCCCGGCTCGCCCAAGGACCTCGACTACCCGTTCTACGTCAGCGCCCGCGAGACCGCGCGCCAGTGGTGGGGCCAGCAACTGGTCGGCGCCGACACGCGTGGCGCCACCGTGCTGACCGAGAGCCTGGCCGAGTACACGGCGCTGATGGTCATGAAGCGCACCTACGGTGCGGACAAGATGCGGCGCTTCCTGCGTTATGAGCAGGAAGCCTACCTGGTGGGCCGCGCCCAGGAACAGGAAAAGGAACTGCCGCTGGCGCACAACGAGAACCAGCGCTACATCCACCAGCGCAAGGGCGGCCTGGCGCTGTACCTGTTGCAGGACATGCTGGGCGCGGACGTGGTCGATGGCGTGCTGCGCGGCCTGCTGCGGCAGTACGCCTATCGCGGCGCGCCCTATCCTACCGCCTCCAGCCTGGTCGATGGCTTGCGCGCGGTGACGCCGAAGGACAAGGCCTACCTGATCGACGACCTGTTCGAGTCGATCGTGTTCTACGAGAACCGCGCCGCCGGCGCCGTCGCACGCCGGCGCCCGGACGGCAAGGTCGAGGTCACGATCGATGCCCACGCCGGCAAGCTGAAGATGACGGACGGGGGCGAGGAACAGCCGATGCCGCTGAACGACTACATCGAATTCGGCGTGGATGATCGCAATGGCAACCCTCTGGTGCGCGAACGGCGGCTGGTGACCCAGGCCGCGCAGCAACTGACCCTGGTGGTCGATGGCGTACCGGGCCGCGCCGGCATCGATCCTGACAACAAATTGATCGATCGCAAACCGAATGACAATATGCTGCCAGTCGACAATCAATAATTCTCGCGCTATGATCGAATCAAAATTATAGGAGAGAGCGCCATGTCTACTGCCGTCGCGGAAATCGCCGATCGACTCAAGCTGCTGAGCCCGGCCGAGAAACAGGAAGTCATGCAACTGCTGCTACAGGATATCGACGGCCCCGACCAGGACGCCGATGAAGCGTGGCGCAACGAAGTGGTGCGGCGCGTGAAAGCGATCCGCAATGGCGAGGCGGCAATCCTCGCGCTGAAGGAATGGCAAGAATAAGCATCGCGCATAGCTGATGCTGGAATGAAAAAACCGCGGCGAGCCGCGGTTTTTTTACGTCCGGACGAGGCGGGCCAGGCCCGCCACCGATCCGCTTACTTCTTCGCGGCGACCGCGGTCGCCTTCTTGGCTGGCGCCTTCTTGGCCACGGCCTTCTTCGCCGCCGGCTTGGCGGCCGTTTTTGCAGCCGTCTTGCGCGCCGCCTTCACCGGCGCTGCCGCGCCATCGGCGCCATCGGCGCCCGTCGCGGCCTCGGCATCGGCTGCCTTGCCCTTGGCGGCGGCGCCCGGCTTGGCCTTGCGCTCCTCGAACTCGAAGCTGATCTTGTTGTCCTTGCCGCGCACCAGGAAGGCCTTGAATGCACGACGGGTACGCTGGGACACGAAGCCCGGCAGCAAGTCGGTCTTGCCGTCGTTGAGCAGCTTGGCCATCTGTTCCGGCACGATTTCCTGTTGCAGGATGATGCGTCCGCTGCGGAAGTCGCAAGTCTTCGGCTTGGCCACGCTGTGCTCGCAAACATAGGCGAGCGGCATTTCGTACACACCGCCGTTGCACTTCGGGCAAGGGCCGACCGGGGTCTGGCCGCTGAAATCGACGCCTTCGCCCTCTTCGCCTTCCTCGTCCTGGCCAAAGTCGAACTCGAGCTTGAAGTTCTTGATCTCTTCATCGCGCACGATACGCAGGATGGCGGCGAACGGGCGCCCCATCTTCGAGCGGAAGCCCTGCAGCGGACCGATGGTGCGGTTCTTCAGCAGTTCCTCGACTTCCTCGATCTCGAACTGGCGGCTGCCCGGCGTCTTGCTCATCGAGAAGTCGCACTTGGTGCAGGCGAAACGGCGGTAGTTTTCCTTGACCACGCCGCCGCAGTTCGGGCAGGGGTTGACCAGGGTCGCGTACTCGCCGGGAATCGTGTCGTTGTCGTATTCCTTGGCGCGCTTGACGATGATCTGGGTCATCTGCTGGATTTCACGCATGAATTCTTCGCGCGAGATCTTGCCCTTCTCCATTTGCGACAGCTTGAATTCCCATTCGCCGGTCAGCTCGGGCGCCGTGAGTTCGTTCACGCCCAGGCCGCGCAGCAAGGTCATCAGCTGGAACGCTTTCGCGGTCGGCATCAGCTCGCGCCCCTCGCGCAGCAGGTATTTCTCGGTCAGCAAGCCCTCGATGATGGCCGCGCGCGTCGCCGGCGTGCCCAGGCCCTTGCCGGCCATCGCATCGCGCAGCTCGTCGGAGTCGACCAGCTTGCCCGCGCCTTCCATTGCCGACAGCAAGGTCGCTTCGTTGTAGCGCGCCGGCGGCTTGGTGACCAGTCCGTTGGCCGTGACCTTGTCGGTCAGGACCTTCTCGCCCTTGGCCACCGGCACCAGATTGGCGCCGTCCTTGTCGTCGCCCAGGTCCTTGCCATACACGGCCATCCAGCCGGGGTTGGTCATGACCTTGCCTTCGGTCTTGAACTGGTGGCCCGAGACTTCGGTATAGCGGGTCGTGACCAGGAACTCGGCGGCCGGGAAGAACACGGCCAGGAAGCGGCGCGTGACCAGGTCGTACAGCTTCTGTTCCGGTTCGCTCAGGTTCTTGGGCACCACGCCGGTCGGGATGATGGCGAAGTGGTCCGAGATCTTGGCGTTGTCGAAGATGCGCTTGTTCGGCTTGACCCAGCCGTTCTTGGAAATCTGCTTGGCGAACGCGTTGTAGTTATTGGTCTCGGCCAGCGCTTCCAGGGTCGACTTCACAGTGCCGATATAGTCTTCCGGCAGGTGGCGCGAATCGGTACGCGGGTAGGTCAGCACCTTGTGCTTTTCGTACAGCGCCTGGGCCAGGCCCAGCGTGTTCTTGGCCGAGAAGCCGAAGCGGCCGTTGGCCTCGCGCTGCAGCGACGTCAGGTCGAACAGGCCCGGCGCCATCGAGGTGGTCGGCTTGCTCTCCTCCGTGACATTGCCCTGCTTGCCGCGGCAGGCGGCCGCGATCGAATCGGCGGCGGCGCGGCTCCACAGGCGCTCGGCGCGCTTCTCGGGATCGTTCTCGTCCTTCTTGAATTTCTGGTCGAGCCAGCGCCCTTCGTAGACGCCGGCGGCGCACACGAACTCGGCGCGCACTTCCCAGTAATCGCGCGGCACGAACTTCTTGATCTTCTCTTCGCGCTCGACCACGATCGACAGGGTCGGCGTCTGCACCCGGCCCACCGTCGTCAGGTAGAAGCCACCCTCTTTCGAGTTGAAGGCGGTCATGGCGCGGGTACCGTTGATGCCGATCAACCAGTCGGCTTCGGAGCGGCAGCGCGCGGCGTCGGCCAGCGGCAGCATTTCTTCGTCGCTGCGCAGGTTGTTGAAGCCTTCGCGGATCGCGTTGGCCGTCATCGACTGCAACCACAGGCGCTTGACCGGCTGCTTGGCTTTCGCGTTCTGGGCGATCAGGCGGAAGATGAGTTCTCCTTCGCGGCCCGCGTCACATGCGTTGATCAGGGTGGTGACGTCCTTGCGCTTGATCAGCTTATTGAGCACCTTGAGACGCGATTCGGTCTTGGCGATCGGGTTCAGCGCGAAATAAGGCGGGATCATCGGCAGGTGGGTAAAGCTCCACTTGCCGCGCTTGACGTCGTGTTCTTCGGGCACCGCGATCTCGAGCAGGTGGCCGACGGCGGACGAGAGGACGTAGTCGTCGGACTCGAAGTACTCATCGTGCTTGGTGAAGCCGCCCAGCGTCTTCGCGATATCGTTCGCGACCGACGGTTTCTCGGCGATGATGAGGGATTTGGTCATAGTGATTCTCGTCGTGCTATCTATATAGTGTGGGCTTGCGCATCATACATGCTCGCAGCCGGGCCGGTGAAATTCCGGCCATAGTGTCTGATTGGTAACTGTCAAGATGAAGCGGCCAATGATAAGCGCGTTATCGCGCTCCCTGCAAGTACACCTTGCGCTACAGGACGGTGCGATGCGCACCGCACGCCGCCTCTTCGCTGCCCAGAAATGGGGCACAAGAAAAGCAAAACGGGGCGTCAGCCCCGTTCGATGGATGTTGCGGTGTGATACGTAATTCAGTGCAGCAGACGCGGTTCCTGCTCGTCGTCGTCGCTGAACAAGTCGTCGAACATCAGCGCGTCCGGCTCCTTGCCCTGGCTCCAGAGCACCATCAGCACGATGATCTTGAGCTTGCTCAAGGCGATGGGAGACTCGTCGCAGGCCAGCGCCCGCTCGATGACGATCTCGCGCTGGATCGGGCCGAGCACCCTGGCGCTTTCGAGGAAGGCGATGAAGCCGATCGCGGCGCTGCCCAGCTCGATGTATTCCTCGTCCACGTAGTAACGCGTGCCGGTGGAGGCGTCGATCGTGTCGGGCAAGGGCGCATCAGTCAGCCCGGTCAGCCAGTCCAGCGCTTCCGAGATTTCGATGTCGTCGAAGCCGACGGCGGACAGCTTGCGAGCCAGGGCTGCCGGCTCGGGGCAGGCGTCGGGACGGTAGTACGTCTCGTAGAGATAGACCAGGATGTCGAACATAGTGACGCTACTGTAGCAGCTAAACTTCGTGCGGCACAAGTAGAGCGCGCCTGCCGTGCTGCCTCGTGGAAAAAACGTTGTATCAAAGCCTTGTTCGATCAGCCAGCTTACCAAAAACGATTAAAAACAAGAACGTACAATTCGCAAACTGCGTTAGCAGAAGCACAGTCAATCTATCAAATGTCCATCCGAATGGCCTGGTTTGACGTAGCACTAAGGCCAGATGCGCTGCACCCTTCCACCCGGCAGTTGCGCCACCAGACCGGCCAGCTCCAGGCCCAGCAGTCGTCCGCCGAGCTCGCCCGCATCGGCCCCAAGACGCGCCAGCAAATCGTCGAGCGCCACCGGTTCGTGGCCCAGCGCGGCCAATAGTTCGGCGTCTTCTTCCGTCGTGTCGCCGGGCCCCGCATCCGGCTTCTGGTTGCATTCTTGTGGGATGGCCGCCAGCGGCGACACCTGCATCGCCAGCAACACCTCGTCCACCGTCTCGACCAGCTGCGCGCCGTCGCGGATCAGGCGATGACACCCCTTGGCCAGCGCGGAGTGAATGGAGCCGGGCAAGGCGAACACTTCCCTGCCCTGCTCCGCCGCCATCTGGGCCGTGATCAGCGAGCCGGACTGTGCGGCGGCCTCGATCACCAGCACGCCGGCCGCCAGGCCGCTGATCACGCGGTTGCGGCGCGGGAAATTGGCGGCCAGCGGCGGCGTGCCCAGCGCGTATTCGCTGAGCAGGCAACCGTGTTTGGCGATGCGGTGGGCGAGCTGCCGGTTGCGCGCCGGATAGACGCGGTCGAGGCCGGTGCCGACCACGGCGATGGTGGCGCCCGGCCCGCGCAGCGCGCCTTCGTGGGCGGCAGTGTCGATGCCCAGCGCCAGCCCCGAGACCACGCACAGGCCGGCGCCGGACAGGGCCGCGGCGAAGGATTCGGCGTCGAGCTTGCCCTGCACGCTGGCGTTGCGGCTGCCGACCACGGCGACCAGGGGCCGCGCCAGCATCTCGATGCGGCCGGCGGCGTACAGCAGCAGCGGCGGATCGGGGATCTCGGCCAATGAGGCCGGGTAGCGGGGATCGCCGAAGGTGAGCAGGTGGTGACCGGGTTGCGCCAGCCAGGCCAGGGTGGCCTCGACCAGGGCCGCCAGGGCGGGCGTGATTGGCGCGCACAAGGCGCGTGCCTGGCTGGCCGACACGTGGGCCGCCAGCGCGGCCGGCCCCGCCCTGAAGATGGCGCCGGGCGAGCCGAAGGCCGACAACAGCGCATGCGCGCTGCGGCAACCCACCCCGTCCGCCTGCTCCAGGCGCAGCCAGTTGGCGATCGTGGTGGTGCGCTCGGCAATGAGATGGGTTTCCGTGGCTTGCACGGTATTGGTTACTCGGGTGATTTGGCGACGTCGCCCACCTGCACCGGCGCCGTCACCTGCATGACCAAGCCGTACGAGACGTTCTTGAACACGCGGAAGATGAACAGGTTGCCGTATTGCTCGTCGGGCAGCTTCAACTGCTGCCGGCCCAGGCCGAGGAAACCCCGGCTCGCTGGATCGGCCACAGTCTTCCCAAGATGATAGAGCTGCAGCACGGCGCCGACATCGAGTCCGTCAACCGCGCCCCGATTGACAGTGACGACCTGGCTCTGTCCGGCGTAGGTCACGCCCGCGTAGATCGACATGATGCGGCCGTCGAGGGGTTGCAGCGGCGCATGCGGCACGTAGTTGCGCACCGGCGTCGGCGGCGCCGGCACCAGCAGGTCGCCCACGCCCATCTCTTGCAGGGTATGGGTCACCTGAAAGGTGTGCACGTCGACGCCGGGCGCGGCCGGCTTGAGCAGCTTGACGGTGCCCAGGAAGGCGGCTTCGTGCGCCAGCACCTGGCCGGTCTGCGGGTCGCGCAGCGCGGTGCCCGGACGGAACACCTGGAACACGCGCTCGCCCCCGATGTCGCCGTGCACGTAGACACGGTCGCCCTCTCCCAGGTAGACACGGCCTTCCTGCGAGGCGGCGATGCGCGGCGCGCCCGCCAGCTCGCCGGCCTCGACCACCAGCGGCTGGGTCAGATAGGGTTCGATGGCGCCGGCGGGAATTGCCGGCACGGCGTCGCGCGCCAGGCCTTCGCTGCGCACCTGCGGCGACAGCCGGGTCAGCGGAGGAGCATCGCGGCCGTCGCCGGCGTCCAGGCCGCTGCCGGGCTGCTGCAGGCTCAGGCGGCCCCGCGCGCGGTCGAACCAGATGGTCTGGCCCGGATAGATCCAGTGCGGGTTGCGGATTTCGTCACGGTTCATGCCCCAGACCTGGGGCCAGCACCATGGGTTGCGCAAGAAGGCGCCAGAAATATCCCATAGGGTATCGCCCTTGACCACGACGTGCTTGTCGGGTGCGTCCGGGCGGAAGCTGCAGGCGGCAGTCGCAGTCGTGGCGGGCACCAGGGTCTGGGCCGAGGCGCCGGCGGCGCATGCAAGTAACGCCACGGCAGCAGCACGGGCCACGACTGTGCTAAAATTTTTCATTGAAGACGTCCGTTTAATGCGGCGTAAGATTAAATGATGCCGCCAGATTGCAGCTGCATCCAATGCAGGTCATGATGCTGAACAGGCCGCGCCGTCATCTGGCCCGGCCGCAGCCAGAGATAGCACGACGTACCGCTCCCCGCTCACGGAAGGGTTGCTGTATAGAATCAAATTCTGCACACAAATCCCTGAACTAGCAAGCAAACCGAGGTCTGCGCGCCAGGGCGTGTGGCGGGTTTGCGTCCTGTCTTGCCTGCCAGCCAAGTACCCGTTCAACCTAGACAACTCCACCGACATTCGATCCGATATGGCACTTCTCGACATCCTCCGCTATCCCGACCCGCGCCTGCACAAGGTCGCCAAGCCGGTCACCGAATTCGGTACCGAGCGCCTGCGCAAGCTGGTGGCCGACATGGCGGAAACCATGTACGACGCGCCCGGCGTCGGCCTGGCCGCCACCCAGGTGGACGTGCACGAACGCGTGGTCACCATCGACGTGACCGAAGCGCAAGAAAAGCTGATGGTCTTCATCAACCCCGACATCACCTGGGCCAGCGAAGAAAAGCAGGTCTATGACGAAGGCTGCCTGTCGGTGCCCGGCGTCTACGACGGCGTCGAGCGCCCGGCCCGGATCAAGGTGAGCGCATTCGACGTCGACGGCAAGCCGTTCGAGGTCGAGGCCGACGGCCTGCTGGCCGTGTGCATCCAGCACGAGATGGACCACCTGATGGGCAAGGTCTTCGTCGAATACCTGTCGCCGCTCAAGCGCAACCGCATCAAGGCCAAGCTGCAGAAGGAAGAGCGCGGCATGCAGCGCGACGCCGCCCAGCGCGCCGGTCGCCGTTGACCGCGATGAAGGTCGTCTTCGCCGGCACGCCTGAGTTCGCCGCCGTCGCCCTGCGTGCCCTGCACGAGGCCGGCTTCGAGATCCCACTGGTCCTGACCCAACCCGACCGCCCCGCCGGGCGCGGCATGCAGCTGCAGGCCTCCGCGGTCAAGCAGTACG
This sequence comes from Massilia oculi, assembly GCF_003143515.1. NCBI lineage: Bacteria > Pseudomonadati > Pseudomonadota > Betaproteobacteria > Burkholderiales > Oxalobacteraceae > Massilia > Massilia oculi. The sequence goes on from NZ_CP029343.1 coordinate 2,131,928, forward strand.
CGCTGGCGCATGGCATGCCGGTGGCGCAGCCGCTGTCGCTGCGCATGGATGCCAAGGACCCGGAGCGCGCCGCGCAAGCCCGCGCCGCGCACGAACAATTGCAGTCGATCGACTACGACGTGATGGTGGTCGCGGCCTATGGCCTGATCCTGCCGCGCAGCACGCTCGACATTCGCCCCTGCATCAATATCCACGGTTCGCTGCTGCCGCGCTGGCGCGGCGCCGCGCCGATCCACCGCGCGATCGAATCGGGCGACCTTGACACCGGCGTAACCATCATGGAGATGGAAGAAGGTCTCGATACGGGACCGATGCTGACCATGGAGCGCTTGCCGATCGAAGCATCCGACACCACCGGCAGCCTGCACGACAAGCTGGCGGCGCTGGGCGGACGCATGATCGTCGACGCGCTGCGCAAGATGGAGGCCGGCGGCCTGCAGGCCGTGGCGCAGCCGGACGAAGGGGTGACCTACGCGGCCAAGATCGGCAAGGAAGAAGCGAAGCTCGATTTCAGCTTGCCGGCCGAAGTGTTGGCGCGCAAGGTGCGGGCCTTCAATCCCTTCCCCGGCGCCAACGGCGTGATCGATGGCGTGGCGGTGAAGTTCTGGTCGGCCGAAGCGGTTGACGGTAGCGGCGCACCGGGCGCGGTCCTGCAGGCCGACGCCGGCGGCATCGTGGTCGCCTGCGGCGAAGGCGCGCTGCGCCTGAGCGAATTGCAGAAGCCTGGCGGCAAGCGCCTCAAGGCGGCGGAATTCCTGAAAGGGTTTTCGCTGGCGGGGTTGACATTCGGTTAGCGCCGGCCGCCCCCAGAAACCGTTTTCAAGAACCGTCCCCGCCCTCGCCGGGCGTCTTGGCGGGGACAACGTATCAGCGCTAACGAAGAACGGCGTCACGAAGACGCCGCAGCCTCTTTATTCCGCCTGCGACGTACGCTGGGCATCCATGTGTTCACGCAGGACCTGGTTGATACGGGTCTGGTAGCCGGGACCTGCACCCTTGAACCATTCAAGCATATCCACATCCAGGCGGATCGTGACGATCTGTTTCACACCATTGCTGGCGACTTGTGGCTTCGACGACATTGCTGGCTCCGGGTTGCGGTCCATGGCTTGATCCCAATCCGGTTGGTATTCTTTGTTCATGCGGTTATCCCATCTATACGTGCGCCACTCGCGGAGGCGGACCTTGATTGTCGTCTCGCCATGTATCGTAAAGATTGCAGGCACCCCAACAAATGTAACGCCATGTAACGCATGGCGGTTTGAATACATAACGATACATACACGCCCCTGCCGCCGGGCCAAACAGGCCGCATGACGTATAATCGTAGACCGCCCAATGTCAATCGGCCTGTCAAGCCGCAGCCTGGAAAACCACCATCATGAACGCCGTTACGCCCGCCATCTCCCCGATCGAAACCCAGCTGCGCGAGATCCTCGCGCGCCGCATCATGATCCTGGATGGCGCAATGGGCACCATCATCCAGCAGTACAAGCTCGATGAAGCGGCCTACCGCGGCGAGCGTTTCGCGAACTTCGCGGCGCCCGAGGGAAGCGGCCAGCGCGAGCTGTTCGTAAAAGGGAATAACGAGCTGCTGACCCTCACCCAGCCGCAGGTGATCCAGGAGATCCACGAACGCTATCTCGCCGCCGGCGCCGACCTGCTCGAGACCAATACCTTCGGCGCCACCGGCGTGGCGCAGGAGGATTACCACATGGCGCACCTGGCCTATGAGATGAACGTCGAGGCGGCGAAGCTCGCGCGCGCCGCCTGCGACAAATACTCCACGCCGGACAAGCCGCGCTTCGTCGCCGGCGCCCTGGGACCGACCCCGAAGACCGCCTCGATCTCGCCCGACGTCAACGACCCGGCGGCGCGCAACATCACCTTCGACCAGCTGGTCGCCTCCTACCATGAGCAGGTGCGCGGCCTGGTCGACGGCGGCGCCGACCTGCTGCTGGTCGAGACCATCTTCGACACCCTGAACTGCAAGGCGGCGCTGTTCGCGATCGACCAGTATTTTGACGAGCATCCCGAAACGCCGCGCCTGCCCCTGATGATCTCGGGCACCGTCACCGATGCCTCGGGCCGCATCCTGTCGGGCCAGACCGTGCCCGCCTTCTGGAATTCGGTACGCCATGCCAAGCCGCTGACGATCGGCCTCAATTGCGCGCTCGGCGCGGCGCTGATGCGCCCCTATGCGCAAGAGCTGTCGCAAATCGCCGATACCTTCGTGTGCATCTACCCGAACGCCGGCCTGCCCAACCCGATGAGCGACACCGGCTTCGACGAGCTGCCGGCCGATACGTCGGCCCTGCTGCGCGAATTCGCCGACGCCGGCTTCATCAACATCGCCGGCGGCTGCTGCGGCACCACGCCCGAGCATATCGCGGCGATCGCGCGGATGCTCGAGTCCCGTCCTGTGCGCCAGGTGCCCGACGTGCCGGTCGCGATGCGCCTGTCGGGCCTCGAGCCCTTCACCATCGACGAATCGTCGCTGTTCGTGAACGTCGGCGAGCGTACCAACGTCACCGGCTCGAAGGCATTTGCCCGCATGATCCTGAACGAGCAGTTCGACGAGGCGCTGTCGGTGGCGCGCCAGCAGGTCGAAAATGGCGCCCAGGTCATCGACATCAATATGGACGAGGCGATGCTCGACTCGCAGGCGGCCATGACGCGCTTCCTGAACCTGATCGCGTCGGAACCCGACATCTCGCGCGTGCCGGTGATGATCGACTCGTCCAAGTGGTCGGTGATCGAGGCGGGCCTGAAATGCGTGCAGGGCAAGGCCATCGTCAACTCGATCTCGATGAAGGAAGGCCTGGAGGAATTCATCCGCCAGGCGCGCCTGTGCCGCCGCTACGGCGCCGCCGTGATCGTGATGGCGTTCGACGAACAGGGCCAGGCCGACACCTTCGCGCGCAAGATCGAGATCTGCGAGCGCGCCTACAAGGTGCTGACCGAACAGGTGGGCTTCCCGCCCGAAGACATCATCTTCGACCCGAACATCTTCGCCATCGCCACCGGCATCGAAGAGCACGACAACTACGCCAACGACTTCATCGAGGCGTGCGCCTGGATCCGCGACAACCTGCCGCACGCGAAGATCTCGGGCGGCGTGTCGAACGTCTCGTTCAGCTTCCGCGGCAACGACCCGGCGCGCGAGGCGATCCACACCGTGTTCCTGTACCACGCGATCAAGGCCGGCCTGACCATGGGCATCGTCAACGCCGGCATGGTCGGCGTCTACGACGACCTCGATCCCGAGCTGCGCGAACGCGTGGAAGACGTGGTGCTCAATCGCCGCAAGGACGCGACCGAGCGCATGATCGAATTCGCCGGCACGCTCAAGGCCGGAGGCGCCAGACAGGAACAGAACCTCGAGTGGAGGAACGCCCCGGTCGAGAAGCGCCTGGCGCACGCGCTGGTGCACGGCATCACCCAGTGGATCGTCGAGGACACCGAAGAGATGCGCCAGCAGGTACTGGCGGCCAACGGCCGCCCGATCCACGTGATCGAAGGCCCGCTGATGGACGGCATGAACATCGTCGGCGACCTGTTCGGCCAGGGCAAGATGTTCCTGCCGCAGGTGGTCAAGTCGGCGCGCGTGATGAAGCAGGCCGTGGCGCACCTGGTGCCGTTCATCGAAGAAGAAAAGGCGGCGGAAGAAGCGCGTACCGGCATCGTCGCCAAGCCGAAGGGCAAGATGGTGATCGCCACCGTCAAGGGCGACGTGCACGACATCGGCAAGAACATCGTTTCGGTGGTCCTGCAGTGCAATAACTTCGAGATCGTGAACATGGGCGTGATGGTCCCTTGCGCCGACATCCTGGCCAAGGCCAAGGAAGAGAACGCCGACATGGTCGGCCTGTCGGGCCTGATCACGCCGTCGCTCGAAGAGATGGCCCACGTCGCGCGCGAGATGCAGCGCGACCCGTGGTTCCGCGAACGCCAGGTGCCGCTCTTGATCGGCGGCGCCACCACCAGCCGCGCCCACACCGCGGTCAAGATCGCGCCGCACTACGACGGCCCGGTGGTCTACGTGCCGGACGCCTCGCGCTCGGTCTCGGTCGGCCAGGCGCTCGTCACCGACGACACGCGCGACGCCTACATCATCGAACTGGCCCAGGACTACGAACGCATCCGCATCCAGCACGCCGGCAAGAAGGCGCTGCCGATGGTGACGCTCGAGCAGGCGCGCGCCAACAAGGCGCAGCTGGCATTCAACCCGGTCAAGCCGAAGTTCATCGGGCGCCGCGTCTTTAAAAATGTCGACCTCGGACTGATCGCGCGCTACATCGACTGGGGCCCGTTCTTCCAGACCTGGGACCTGGCCGGCCCCTTCCCCGCCATCCTCAGCGACGAGGTAGTGGGCGAGGCCGCCACCAGGGTGTACGCCGAAGGCCAGGCCATGCTCAAGAAGATCATCGAAGGCCGCTGGCTCACCGCCAACGGCGCGATCGCCCTGCTGCCGGCCAACACGGTGAACGACGACGACATCGAGGTGTACACCGACGAATCGCGCGAGCAGGTGGCCTTCACTTACTATGGCCTGCGCCAGCAGGGCGTCCGGCCGGTCGTCGATGGCGTGCAGCGCCCCAACCAGTGCCTGGCCGACTTCATCGCGCCGAAGGACAGCGGCATCCCGGACTATATCGGCATGTTCGCCGTGACCGCGGGCCTCGGCATCGAGAAGCACGAGCAGCGCTTCGAGGCGGCGCATGACGACTACTCGTCGATCATGCTCAAGTCGCTGGCCGACCGCCTGGCCGAAGCCTTCGCCGAGTACCTGCACGAGCGCGTGCGCACCGACCTGTGGGGCTACGTGGCGAACGAAGACCTGTCGAACGAGGCGCTGATCGCAGAGGAGTACCAGGGCATCCGCCCGGCGCCGGGCTATCCGGCCTGCCCCGAGCACACGGTCAAGGCCGATATGTTCCGCACGCTGCAGGCCGAGGAAGTCGGCATGGAGCTGACCGAATCGTTCGCGATGTATCCGGGCGCGGCGGTGTCTGGCTTCTACTTCGCGCACCCGGCATCGAAGTATTTCGTGGTCGGGAAGATCGGCAACGACCAGGTCGAGGACATGGCGCAGCGGCGCGGAATGGACAAGGCGGAGCTGGAACGCCACCTGGCGCCGAATCTGTAAAACAAAACGCCGCGAGATTCGCGGCGTTTTTATTTCGCTCAGCGCGGCGATCAGATCGCGTAGCGCACCACCTTGTCGCTCCACTCGAACGCCGACACCTCGAGCTCGGCCAGGTCGTCGCCGTCCATCGACAGGCTCTTGAGCCCCGCCAGCATATCGTCGCCCTCGTCGTCCATGCGCTCGATCGATTCGGCCAGCTTCAGCAGCTCGCCAAAGAAACCGCTGCGCTGCAGGAGCGCGGCGCGCACTTCGTCGATCACGGGGATCTGCTCCACGATGTCCATCATCGGGATGCAGAACAGCGTGTCCATCAGCGACATCATGCCGACCGTGAAGGCGACGTCGGCGACGTTCTTCTGGCCGGGTCGCAGGCGCTGGGCCAGCAGCTCCATCAGGCGCGCGCGCGTGGTGGCCAGCTGCAGGAGCGGGCTCTGGCTGTGGCCGCGCACGTCCGGCTCGGCGTACAGCAGGATCTGCAGCCAGCGCTGCAGCTGGCGCCGGCCCAGCAGGCTCAAGGCCTGGCTGATCGATTCGATGCGCCGGCCGGCCCCCACCGCCGGCGTGTTCACCAGGCGCAGCAGGTTCAGGCCGATCGTCACCTCGCGCTTGACCACGCCTTCGATCTCGGCATTGTCGGCATCGGACGCCACCAGGTTCACCAGGTCGAGCACCGTCGTCTGCGACGGCGACAGCTTGCGGCTCGAGAGCACCGACGGCTTGGCGAAATAATAGCCCTGGAAGTAGTCGAAGCCGATGTCCAGGCAGGTGCGGTATTCGCCGTGGTTCTCGACTTTTTCGGCCACCAGGCGCTTGCCCGTGGTGCGCAGGCGCGGCGCCAGCGACAGCAGGGTCACGACCGGCAGCGCGCGCAAGTCCATCTTGACGAAGTCGATCACCGGCAGCAGGCGCGACAGCGCCGGACCGTGGGCCGCCGCCTCGGCCGCGAAGCGGAAGCCATGCGCGCCCAGGGTCCGCATGCGTTCGATGACGGCGTCGTCCGGCTCGACCGAAGCGACGATCTCCAGCACCGTGCGCTCGCGCGGCAGGAAGGCGAACATATCGCTCATCAGGACGTTCTTGTCGACGTTGATGAAGGCGTTGGCGTCGCCGATCGCGCGCGGCAGGCCGAGCTGGGATGCATGGTGGATGACGCTGGCGCTGGCCGACAGGCCCGAATCGAAATGGGCCGGACCCTGGGCGCTGCCGCGGAACAGCAGTTCATAGCCGAACAGCGCCTGGTTGCGGTCCAGCACCGGCTGGCGCGCGAGGTAGAAATGGCGCATGCGGAGCGGCTGGGAGGCCTCGTCGAGGCTGGCGGTATCGGTCATCTCGTTCTCATTCTCGCGTCGATCGGACTACTTTACCCCATCTGCTTCGACATGTGTCTTCTTGGCACTAATTTATTAAAGAAACCTTATTCGCGACACATCGAAATAATCGCCCCACAAACACGCCCCCCCTGCGGAGGCGGGGGGCCAGGTTGCGCTACCCCGGCAGTCCATCGACGAACACCTTCAGTTCTCCGGGGGCGAAATGGGTCCACTCCTCGTTCGTGGTCAGCGGTTCGGTGACGATGATCGCGACCCGGTCGTCGGGCGTGGTCACCTGCGAAAAATCGACCGACAGGTCTTCGTCGGACAGGCAGGCCGTCACGAACGGATACTTGCGCACCACGTAGCACAGCTTGGTCGAACAATGGGTGAACAGCGCGGTGCCGTCGGACAGCATCATGTTGAAGGTGCCGTGCGCGGCGATGCCGGGAATGACGCGTTCGAGCAGGCCGCGCAAGGCCTCGCGGCTGGGCGCCGTGTCGCCGAATTCGCGGCGCATGCTTTGCAGCAGATAGCAGAAAGCCAGTTCGCTGTCGGTGGTGCCGACCGGACGATAGGGCCCGTCGAGCACCGGCGCGAAATCCTTGAGGTCGCCGTTATGGGCGAACACCCAGTAGCGGCCCCACAGCTCGCGCACGAAGGGATGGCAGTTTTCCAGCGCCACGTGGCCGACGGTGGCCTTGCGGATGTGGGCGATGACGTTGGTCGATTTGATCGGATAACGCTTGATCAGTTCGGCGATCGGCGAGGCGATGGCGGCCTGGTGATCGACGAAATGGCGTACGCCGCTGCCTTCGAAGAAAGCGATTCCCCAGCCGTCATGGTGGGTGTCGGTGCGGCCGCCGCGGTGGGCGAAGCCGGTAAAAGAGAAGACAATGTCGGTAGGGACATTGCAGTTCATTCCGAGGAGCTGGCACATGGGCGCAGCTTACCACGCCGGATAAAAGAAGCGCCATCGCCCGCTGGTGGCAATGGCGCTCGGGGACTTCAGCGCAGCAGACCGGTACGACGGTTCAAGGCAGGCGCTCAATGAAGAACGACTGGCTGGCTCATCAGGGTGTCATACGAGCCCAGGAAGTCGTCGATTTCTTCCATGGTGGGTTCGCTGGCAATCAGGTTGTTGACGTCGCGCCGGAACGATTGCGCGAGGCGGCCGCCGATGAAGGCCTCGCGACGGCCGGCCTTGTCGACGATCTCGAAGCCGCCAAATCGCAGCGCTTCGAGTTCACGGTCGACGCCGAACTCGACGACGCTGTACTGTTCGCTGTTATAGATCATGTTCATGATGACTCCTTCGATCAGAAATTAGTGCAACCCTGCCGCATGGCGGCGTACGGCAGGCTGTTCACTTCGCTTCAGAGGTGGGGCTGTCCGAACCGATTTCAAGTCCGTCAAGTGCCGTCAGGCGTGGACGGTGGGGTTCAGTGCCAACAGCTGATCGTATGGCGGCGCTGCAAGCCACGATCGCAACTGATCAAGGTGTTCGCTGCTCGCCAGGCCGAGGAACAGGCGTCCCGGGCGTTGGCGCAGCAGGCGATTCAATGTTACACGCAAAACGAGATTGCCGTCGCAGCACAAGCAACCCGGCGCGATGCGCACCACCTGCAGGCCGGGTCCCGTTTCCAGCGGCGTGGCGGCCACGCCCAGGCCTTCGAGGATGACGGCGCTGAACTCTGGAGACGCGGTGTCGCCGGGGCCGGGAGCAGCAGAGGAAACGACAGCGGAAGGATTGGCAAGCAGCGCCGCGATCGCCTGTTCGCGTGCGGCGGCGCTGGCCCCAACGACGAGGAAGGTGGCCGCGCGGGCCATCAGCCCCCTTTCTTGGCGAGCTTGCCCGGTTCGACGCCGAGCTGCTTGAGCTTGCGGTACAGGTGGGTGCGCTCAAGGCCGGTCTTCTCGGCCACGCGCGTCATGCTGCCGCCTTCGCGGCCCAGGTGGTGCTCGAAGTACATGCGCTCGAAGGCGTCGCGCGCCTCGCGCAGCGGCAGGTCGAACGACAGCGTATAGCCGGTGCCCTCGCCCTGCGACACGGCATGGACCATGCGTGAACCGTTGGTCATGCCGACGCCGGGGCCGGGCTGCACGCCCGGCGGCGCGAACATCGGCGCGCTGGGGGCGGCGATGGCGGCGTCGCTCGTCACCGGCGGCGCGCTCGGCGCGATCGGACGCGGTGGCGCCATCGGTGCGCGCGCCACCTCTTGCGCGCGCGTCAGGCCCTGCTGGACCGCCTTGAGCAGCTTTTGCAGGGCAATCGGCTTTTCGAGGAAATTCAGAGCGCCGATGCGGGTCGCCTCGACCGCCGTGTCGATGGTCGCATGGCCCGACATCATGATGACCGGCATGGTCAACATGCCGTCGCGCTGCCATTCCTTGAGCAGCGTCACGCCGTCGGTATCCGGCATCCAGATGTCGAGCAACACCAGGTCTGGCGTCGCGGCCGCACGCGCCTCGCGCGCCTGCTGCGCGTTCTCGGCCAGGGTGATGGCATGGCCTTCGTCACCGAGAATCTCCGACAGGAGTTCCCGGATGCCCATTTCATCGTCAACTACGAGTATGTTCGCCATCGTTTCTACCTTCCTGATCTTCTACCCGTCACGTGTGCAATTTTATAAGTTTTTTTGCACTTAAGCCAAGTTTGCTGATGGGGCCGAGTTTTGAGATAACTTTAGCAGCAAAATGGAGACTGCCGCGCCAGCTCCATCTGTACGGTTGCCGACGTCGATCCGCCCCCCGTGCTCGTCCACGATTTTCTTGACCATGGGCAGGCCGAGGCCGGTGCCGCGGGCCTTGGTGGTGACATACGGTTCGAAGGCGCGCGCCAGGATGCGCGGCGCGAAACCGGGGCCGTTGTCGACGATCGCCAGGCGCACCGCGGTGCCCGCGAGTCCGTCGGCGCCGGTGTAGTGGATCGCCTCGGTGCTCACGTCCACGCGCGGCGAAGGCGCGTCCGGGCCGCGGTCGACCAGCGCATCCTGGGCGTTCTGCACCAGGTTGTGGATCACCTGGCGCAGCTGGGTGGCGTCGCCCATCACGCGCGGCAGGTTCGGCGCCAGGCTGGCATGGATCACGTCGTGGCCGTCCTCGGCCAGGTAGAGGTTCAGGATTTCCTCGATCAGGCCATTCAGGTCGAGCGGCTCGAGCATCGCCGGCGGCGTGCGCGCATAGTCGCGGAAGTCGTCGACCATGCGCTTCATGGCGTCGACCTGGTTGACGATGGTGGTGGTGCCGCGCTTGAGCAGCTCGGCCTCTTTCGGCGGCAGGCTGTCCTCGAGCTTCATCTGCATGCGCTCGGCCGCCAGCTGGATCGGCGTGAGCGGGTTCTTGATCTCGTGCGCCAGGCGCCGCGCCACCTCGCCCCAGGCCACCGAGCGCTGGGCCGTGATCACGTCCGAGATATCGTCGAACACGACGATGAAGCCGCTGTCGGCGCCCACCGGCAGGCGCGAGCCGCGCGCCAGCAGCACCAGGTCGTGGTCGTGTTCTTCGCCGGTGCCGCGGCGCGGGATCTCGATCTGCTGCTGCCAGTGGGCGCGCTTGCGCCGCTCGGCCGCCGAGTGCGCGCTCTGGGCCGAGAAGGCGCGCGTGATGCAGTTCGAGAAGTGTTCCAGGCCGGGGATCCGGGCCAGCGGTCCGGCCATCGCGCCGGGTTCCACCTGCAGGATGCGGTAGGCGGCATCGTTCGAGTTCACCACCAGTCCCTCGGCGTCGAGCACGATCACACCGGCCGACATATTGGCCAGCACCGACTCCAGGTGGGCCTTGGCGCTTTGCAGCGCGGCGCGGTTGCGTTCGACCGCGCTCCTGGCCTCGAACAGCTGGCCGGTCATGGCATTGAACGATTGCGTCAGCGTGCCCAGTTCGTCCTTCGTCTGGACGATCGGCCTGGGCGACAGGTCGCCTTCGGCCACCGCCTGCGTGCCCTCGGCCAGCACCAGGAGCGGCTGCGCCAGGTTGCTGGCGATGAGGAAGGCGCTGCCGACGGCGCCGAAGATCGCCAGCAGCAGGGTCAGCGACAGCATCCCGATATACATCTTGCGCAGGCCGGTGCGCGCCTCCAGGCGCAGCCGGTATTCGCTGTAGGCCGAGCGCAGCACCTCGGCGTTCGAGGCCAGGTTGACCGGCACCGACTGCAGCAGCTGCAGGTAGCGCTGCGGCGCGCCGGGCGGCTCGGGCACGGCCAGCACCACGCGCAGGCGCAGGCCGGTGACGGCGTCGAGCGCGCTCGAGACGCCATCGAGCCCCTCCTCGCTCAGGTCGCGGTCGACGCCGCCCTCGGCCAGCGCATACCCGCCCGGCATGGCCGCGCTCTTCAGCATGCGTTCGTTGGGTACGTCGGCCGCGAGGTTGGCGCCACGGTCTTCCAGCGCCGCGGCCAGCACCGCGCCCTTCTCGTCGACCAGCATCGCGCTCTGCAGGCCGGTGGTGTCGGCCAGCAGGCGCGCCAGCACCGGCTGCGCGCTCATGTCGCCCTGCCCGGCCAGGGTCGCGGCGGCGGTCTGCGCGGTCGCGCCCAGTTCGGCCAGCGATTCGTCGAGCGCGGCGCGGCCCAGGTTCAGGCCCGACTCGATCGCGGACTCGATCTTGACGTCGAACCAGGAATCGATCGAATGCGAGACGAACTGCACCGACACGATGAAGATCACCAGACCGGGCAGGATGCCGATGCCGGCGAACAGCAGCACCAGTCTCGCCATCAGGCGCGAGCCGAACTTGCCGGCCTTGTAGCGCGAATACAGGCGGCCGAGGGCGACCGCGACGAAGATCAGCAGCAGGAAGGCCACCGTGCCGTTCAGGCCGATCAGCCAGGCGTAGTAGCGGCCGAGGAATTCCGAATTGGCCGAGGCCGAGGCGAGCAGGAACAGCAGGATGGACACCACGGCTGCGCCCACGACGAGGGCGTAGCGCAAGACCTGGTTGACCGGTCTACTCTGCACGATAGACAAAGGTCTTCCGGCTGGACGTCAGGCGCCAGTCGGAGTCGTTGAAGGCGTTGACCTGCAGGGGTTTTTGCAGGTATTCGCGGTCCATGTACATGCGCAGCGAGACTTCATACTCTTCGCCCGGCTTGAGCTTGCCCTTGGGCGCGATCAGCCAGCGGGTCGGCCGGCGCACCATGAACATCGCATCCTCGAAGGTCTGGAAGCGCTCCTGGAAGGAGCCGACCACCGTCACGTAATACTGGCGCGTCAGCACGTCATAGGAAATGCGGATGGTGCGCTTGGCGGACACCGCCCGCTCGTCGCGCCACCACCAGCGCGGCCGCACCAGCTCGATCTCGGTGGTGAAATGCAGCTGCACGCCGTGCTGGAGCGCATCCCGCAGGCCGCTATTGAGCTCGAAATCGTAGACCGTGTTGAGCCGGTAGCCGTCGTCGCTCGCTTCGATCGCGGCGCGGCTGATCTCGATCCCGTCGGCCGCCTGCGCCGGTACCCACGCACCAACGCACGCAAGCGCCAGCAGCAGCTGGCAGGCGAGGAGGCGTAAAAGTCGTAACGTCACGGGTGAGCCGGGGCCTTAAAAAATGCGCGTAGTGTAAAAGAACTTACGCCGCTTTCTTCTGGAACAGGGCGTAGAACAAACCGTCATGATCCTGTCCGGCGCCGCCGAGCGGCAGGAGTTGGCCCGGCGCATCGAGGCGGACTGCGTCGTGGCGAGCCGCGAAAGCGGCTGCCTGCGCCTCCGATTCCTGGGGCCAGAGCGAACATGTCACGAACAGCAATTTACCATCGGGCAGCAACATCTGCCAAAGATTGTCGAGTATTTTGGAAGAAAGTGTTGCAAGTTGGGATGTATCCGACTTGCGGCGCAGCCAGCGGATATCCGGGTGGCGGCGCACGATGCCCGAGGCGGTGCACGGCACGTCGGCCAGGATACGATCGTATTGACGGCCATCCCACCAATCGCGGCTGCCGGCGTCGGCCGCCAGCAGGGTCGCGTCCAGGCCCAGGCGGCCCAGGTTGTCGCCCACGCGCGCCAGGCGCGCCGGGTCGGCGTCGACCGAAGTCAGCTGCACGTCGGCCGTCTCGAGGATGTGGCCGCTCTTGCCGCCGGGGGCGGCGCAGGCGTCCAGCACGCGCATGCCGTCCTTCAGGTCGAGCAGCGGCGCGGCCAGCTGGGCGCCGGCGTCCTGCACCGACACCACGCCATCGGCGAAGCCCGGGATCTGGGCCACGTTGATGGCCTGGGCCAGGCGCACCGCATCCGGCCCCACCTGTTCGGCCTGCAGGCCGGCGTCGTGCAGGGTGCGCAGATAGGCGGCGACGTCAAGCTTGCGGCGGTTGACGCGCAAGGTCAGCGGCGGATGGACGTTGCCGGCCTCGAGCACGGCTTCCCAGTCGCGCGGATAGGCCGCGCGCATGGTGTCGATCCACCACTGCGGATAATTGAAACGCGCCAGCGGCTCGCGCAGGGCCTGCGCGACCAGCGCTTCGCGCTCGCGCAGGAAGCGCCGCAGCACGGCATTGACCATGGCCTTGGCATGGGCGAAATCGGGATGGGCGGCGGCCGCGCTGACGGCCTGGTCGACCACGGTGAAGGCTTCATAGGGGGCGGCCTGGCCCTCGGGCGGATCGAGCAGGCTCAGGGCCGCGCACAGCAGGCCGCCCAGCATCGGCGGCTCGGGCGCCTTGCTCGTCATCAGGCCCAGCAGGGTCTCGCTGCGCCCCAGCTGGCGCATGGTGCGGTAGGCGATGTCCTGGATCGCGCCGCGCGCCTGCGGGGTGGCGTCGTAGGCGGCGAAGACGACAGCCAGGGCCTGCGGCAGCGCACTGCCGCCGCGCACGCGCGCCACGGCGCTGGCGGCGCCCAGCAGCGCCAGGGCCAGCGAATCGGACTTGAGGTCGGGACGGTAGTCGCGCTGTGGCGCGACTTTCACTTCGTGGCTCTGGCGCAGCCGGGGTTCCTCGCGCGCCGGGCGCGACTGGCCCGGGAAGTCGCCGCCCTGCACCCGCGGCGGCTTGCCGACCGGACGGCTGTCGGGGTTGGCCGGACGCGGCTGGCCAGATGCCGCCGGTCCTGGTTTGCCGCTGCCACGACCCGCGGCGCCCTGGCCGCCCTGCCCCGGATTGCGGCCGACCGCGCCACGGGCGCGCCGGTCGGCGGCGGGCCTGGCCTTGGGTTTCAGGGTGAGCGTTGGACGCTTGTCAGTCATGGCGAATAAAATGTTGCGAAAATGGGCTCTTATTGTAACGGTTATGCCTTTGGCGACGCTTAATATGGTTGTTGAACCGCCAATCGCGAACGCCGTGGCCAGCCAAAGCGTGGCGTCAAACTAGTATAATGTGCGCTGTTTGCCTGCTTTTCGGGCGCCGTCCATATTAGTAGCACCTTATTTCCGACCATTCCCATGCTCGCCCAACAAAAACAACAAATCGTTGCCCTGTTCCAGGCAGCCCTCGCCCCGATCGTCGCCGGCACCGACCTGGCCCCCAATGTGGTGCTGGAGCGCCCGCGCGATCCCTCGCACGGCGACATCGCCTGCAATATCGCCATGCAGCTGGCCAAGCCGCTCAAGACCAATCCGCGTGAACTGGCCACCCGCCTGGTCGCCGCGCTGCAGGCCGAACCGGGCGCGCAGGGCCTGATCGAATCGCTTGATATTGCCGGCCCCGGCTTCATCAACCTGCGCGTGGCCGCCGCCGCCAAGCAGTCGGTGGTGCGCAATGTGCTCGAGCAGGGTGAAGCGTTCGGCCGCGCCAGCGAAGCCAGCGGCCACCATGCGATCATCGAATTCGTCTCGGCCAACCCGACCGGTCCGCTGCACGTCGGCCACGGCCGCCAGGCCGCGCTGGGCGATGCGCTGTCGTCGCTGTTCGAATCGCAGGGCATCGAAGTGACCCGCGAGTTCTACTACAACGACGCCGGCGTGCAGATCGCCACCCTGGCCACCTCGGTGCAGGCGCGCGCGCGCGGCTTCAAGCCGGGCGACGCCGAATGGCCTGAGTCGGCCTATAACGGCGACTACATCGCCGATATCGCGGCCGACTTCCTGGCCAGGAAGACCGTGTCGGCCAGCGACGGCGCACCGGCCACCGCCAGCGGCGACGTGAACGACATCGAATCGATCCGCCGCTTCGCCGTCACCTACCTGCGCAACGAGCAGGACCAGGACCTGCAGGCGTTTGGCGTCAAGTTCGACAATTATTATCTCGAATCGTCGCTGTACGCCGACGGCAAGGTCGAGGCGGCGGTGCAGGCCCTGGTGGATGCCGGCAAGACCTATGAAGACGGCGGCGCCCTGTGGCTCAAGACCACCGACTACGGCGACGACAAGGACCGCGTGATGCGCAAGTCCGACGGCACCTATACCTATTTCGTGCCCGACGTCGCCTATCACATCCAGAAATTCCGCCGCGGCTTCGACCAGGCGATCAACATCCAGGGCAGCGACCACCACGGCACCATCGCGCGCGTGCGCGCCGGCCTGCAGGCGGTGAACATCGGCATCCCGCAGGGCTATCCCGACTACGTGCTGCACAAGATGGTCACCGTGATGAAGAACGGCGAAGAGGTCAAGATCTCCAAGCGCGCCGGCTCCTACGTCACCGTGCGCGACCTGATCGAATGGTCGGGCAATGGCGACGTCACGCGCGGCCGCGACGCGGTGCGTTTCTTCCTGATTTCGCGCAAGGCCGACACCGAGTTCGTGTTCGACGTTGACGTCGCCCTCGCGACCAACGACGAGAATCCGGTCTACTACGTCCAGTACGCCCACGCGCGCATCTGCTCGGCGCTGGCCAACTGGGGCGGCGACGTCGCCAGCCTGGCCAGGGTCGACCTGTCGCCGCTGACCGAATCGCACGAGTCGCAGCTGCTGGCCAAGCTGGCGGCCTACCCCGAGATGCTGCAGCGCGCCCAGGCAGAACTCGGCCCGCACCAGGTCGCGTTCTACCTGCGCGAACTGGCCGGCGAGCTGCACAGCTACTACTTCGCGCACAAGTGGCTGCTCGACGACGACGAGTCGCTCAAGCTGGCCCGCCTGGCGCTGGCCGCCGCCACCCGCCAGGTGCTGCGCAACGGCCTGGCCCTGATCGGCGTCTCGGCGCCGGACAAGATGTGAAGGGCGCCTCGAAAAACCGTCGCGAGCGGCAGCAGTTTCGGTCGAGAAGCGCAACCGTACGGCCGTACGGTGAGCACCGCAGACCGAAACTGCAACGCGCAGCAGGTTTTTCGAAGTGCCCTAAAGCGCAGGCAGTACCGGAACCGAAGCCCAACGTATCGTCACCAGAAAGCGTCATGACCGTCATCCGTACCGTATCGAAGCTCAGCCAACGCTACCAACGCGGCAGCACCCTGACCGGCATCATCATCGGCCTGATCATCGGGCTGGGTATCGCGGTGGCGGTCGCGCTCGTGATCACCAAGGGCGCCTCGCCGTTCACCGACCGCTCCAACAAGTTGGGCCGCCCGGCCGACCTCGAGCCGAGCCAGGCGTCCGACCCCAACAAGCCGATGTACGGCAACCGGGCGCCGGTGCCGGTGCCGCAGGCGCCAAGCCAGCCGAGCGCGCCGGCGAGCGTGCCGAAGGCGCCGCAGCAGCAACCCGATTCCGACCCGCTGGGCGCCGCCATCGCCGGCATGCAGGAGCCGCGCCCAAGCACGCCGCCACCGCCGCCGGGTCCGGTCAACACCGCCGCTCCCGCCTCCGGCGCCGCGGCCGTGACCGACGGCTACATCTATTACCTGCAGGCCGGCGCCTTCCGCGAGATGTCGGATGCCGAGAACACCCGCGCCAAGCTGGCCCTGCTCGGCTTCGAGGCCGCGATCAGCGACCGCAGCACCGACAGCGGCGTGCTGCACCGGGTGCGCGTGGGCCCTTACACGCAAGTCGAAGCCGTCAACAAGGCGCGCGCCAAGCTGCTCGACAGCGGCATCGACGTCGCCATCGTGCGCAACCAGCGCTGACCCCACGATGACGCGGACGGAGCGCGTCTTCATCACCGGCGCCTCAAGCGGCATCGGCGCCGCCCTGGCGCGCGAATACGCCGCGCGCGGCGCCACGCTCGGCCTGCTGGCGCGGCGGCGCGACCACCTGGTCGCGCTGGCCGCCTCGCTGCCCTCCCCCGAAAGGCATCACATCTACGCGGTCGACGTGCTCGACCGCGACGCCTTGTCCGCCGCCGCGCATGACTTCATCGCCGCCAACGGCGGCGCCGACGTCGTCGTCGCCAGCGCCGGCATCTCGCACGGCACGCTCACCGACCGCGCGGCCGACCTGGCCGTGTTCGACGCGGTGTTCGCCACGAATGTGAACGCCACGGTCGCCACCTTCGCCCCGTTCATCCCCGCCATGCGGCAGCAGGCGACGCCCTCCCGCCTGGTGGGCATCGGCAGCGTGGCGGGCGTGCGCGGCATGCGCGGCGCCGGCGCCTACTGCGCCAGCAAGGCTGCCGTGCACAGCTACTGCGAAGCGCTGCGGCTCGAGCTGCGCGCGACCAACATCCGGGTGGTGACGATCGCCCCCGGTTATATCGACACCCCCATGACCAGCAAGAACCGTTTTCCGATGCCCTTCCTGATGCCCGCCGACCGCTTCGCGGCGCAAGCCGCCGCCGTGATCGCGCGCGGCGACAGCTACCGCGTGTTGCCGTGGCAGATGGGCGCTGTCGCCAAGCTGCTGCGCCTGCTGCCCAACTTCGTGTTCGACCGCCTGTTCGCGCGCGCGCCGACCAAGCAGCGCCAGGGGGAAGCATGAACGCCGATGGCATCCGCGCGCTGTCGAAGGCCGGCGTGGCGGTCGACGTCGTGGCGCAGACCGGCTCCACCAATGCCGACCTGCTGGCGCGCGTCGCGCAACTGTCCGCGCCGCTGCTGCTGGTCGCCGAACACCAGACCGCCGGCCGCGGCCGCGCCGGCCGCAGCTGGCTCTCTTCGCCCGCAGGGTCGCTGACCTTTTCGCTGGCCTGGAAATTCGACGGCGGTCCGCAGCTTCTTACCGGCCTGCCGCTGGCGATCGGCGTGGCGCTGGCCGAGACGCTCGGCGCGCTGGGCCAGCAAGTCCAGCTGAAATGGCCGAACGACCTGCTCAAGGATGGCGACAAGCTGGCCGGCATCCTTGTCGAGACCCAGTCCGCGCCCGGCGGCGGCACCTGGACCGTGATCGGCATCGGCCTGAACCTCCTGATGCCGGACGAGATGGAAGCGCAGCTGGGGCGCAGCGCCGCCGGCGTGCCCTGGCTGGCGCGCATGAAGCGCGACGTCCTGATGGCGGCCCTGCTCGACGGCCTGGCCGCGGCGCTGACGGAGTTTTCCGCGCGCGGCTTCGCGGCCTTCGCCGCGCGCTGGAACCTGCGCCACGCCTGGCAGGGAGAGACCGTGGTCTTGCTGGATAACGGCGTGGTGCGCCACGAGGGCCGCGCGGCCGGCGTCGACGACAGCGGCCGCCTGCTGCTCGACACGGCGGAGGGCCGGATCACGGTGATGGCCGGCGACGTCTCGCTGCGGGTGAAGACATGATGCTGCTGATCGACGCGGGCAATACCCGCGTCAAGTGGGCGCTGGCCGATGCCGCCGCCACTCCCGGTCAGTGGCGCTCCCACGGCGCCGTCCTGCATGCGCAGCTCGGCGAGGCGGCGGCCGAATGGGCGGCCGCCGGCGCCACCCGCGCGCTGGTGTCGAACGTGGCCGGTCCGCAGCTGGCCGCGCGCATCGCGCACCTGCTGCCGTCCGGGGTCGAGGTCGAATGGTTCGCCTCAACTTGTGAGCGCGCCGGCCTGCGCAACGGCTACCGCGAGCCGGGCCGGCTGGGCTGCGACCGCTTCGCCGCCGCCATCGGCGCCCGCGCGCTGGCGCCCGGCCAGGACCTGATCGTCGCCACTTGCGGCACCGCCACCACGGTCGACGCGGTCACGGCGGATGGCTTGTTCGTAGGCGGCATGATCCTGCCCGGGCTGGCGCTGATGGCGTCCAGCCTGGCCAGCAATACGGCGCAGCTGCCGCAGGTGGCGCCGGGCGCCCTGCCCGCGCTGTTCGGCGACAACACGCATGACGCGATTCTCTCCGGCGTGCTGTCGGCCCAGGCCGGCGCGATCGAACGCGCCGTGGCCGGACACCGCGCGTCGGCCTGCATCGTCTCGGGTGGCGCCGCGCCATATATCGCGCCGGCGCTCAAGGTCGCGCACCAGGTGGCCGATAATATCGTGCTGGTCGGCCTGCAGGCCGCGGCCGCATCGACGAAAGGGGAAACGGCTTGCTGAAATTCCTATTCTGGGCGCTGCTGGCCGCGAACGCGGCGCTGCTGGCCTATGGCCAGGGCGTCCTCGGCCAGCCAGGGGCCGGCGAGCGCGAGCCGGCGCGGCTGAAGAACCAGCTGGCGCCCGAACGCATCACGCAGCTGACGGCGGTCGAGGCCAAGCGCGCGCTCGACAAAGCCGAGCAGGAAGAAGCCGGAGAGGCCGCGCCGCCGGAGGCCGCCCCGCCTGCGCCTGCGCCTGCGCCCACGGCGCCGGTAACCGTCGCGGCCAACCTGGTCGCCTGCGTCCAGACCGGACCTTTCAGCGCGGCGGATGCACGCCGTTTCGAAGCGCGGGTGGCAAGCCTGGGCCTCGCGGCGCGCCAGTCGCGGGTCGAGGTCCCCTTCCAGGAAGTGACCAGCCGCCTTGTTTACCTGCCGCCGAACGGGGGCCGCGAAGGCGCCCAGCGCCGCGCGGCCGAGCTCAAGGAAAGCGGTGTCGAGAATTTTTACATCATGCAGGGCGACTCGCCGCTGCGCTGGGCCATCTCGCTGGGCGTGTTCAAGACCGACAGCGCGGCCCAGAAGCTGGTGGCCCAATTACAGCGCCAGGGCGTGCGCGGCGTGCAGGTGTTGCCGCGCGGTCCGCAGGGTACGCGTACGGCGTTCCAGTACCGCACGATCGAGCCAGCGCTGCGTACGCGGCTGGCCAGTTTCGCCAGCAATTATCCAGGCGCGACACTGGGCGATTGCCGTTAGCCCCCGTTACCCAACTGGCGCAGGCGTGCACGCACCAGTTGCGCCAGCGTGGCATCATCGAAAGCGCTTGCCAGCTGTTCCAGCCATTCGATCTCGCCCTCGCGCGTCCATTTTTCCAGCAGGTCCCTGAAATACGCCATGTCGCGCAGGCCGCCCTCGCCCTCGGCCTGCATGACGGGAAGACGGACATTGGCTTCGACAGGGTCCGGCGCCAGCGCGTACAGCGCGCGTGCCTTCGCATCATCGCTTGCGCGGCCCAGCCCGCCCTCGTGGATCAGGCCAAGCCAATATTTGGCGGCCGGTTGACCGGTCATGGTCACGCGGCACGCCGTCGCCCTTGAAATACATGACCCCGAGCCGCGAAGTACCAAGGAACTCATCGCCGTCAGCCGCCGCCGTCATCCAGCGCACGGCTTGCGCCATGCCCTGGGCCGGCTTGCGATACCAGGCTACGGCCTGCTTCATGTCCTTGGTCAGCCCCTCCCCATTTTCTTACATATCACCCGGATCGCGCTGGGCGTGCATAAGCGGCATCGAAAACGCCGCGCGCCGCCGCACGCTGGTAGCAGTGCGAGTTCTCGCCGATCGCGACGCGGACATAGCGGATCTCGTCCCGCACCCATTGCAGGGCGGCGACGGCCTGCGCCGAGGGCGCGCCCTGGCTGCGGAACCGGTTGGCCAACGACGCGAGCGCGCGCCTGCTGTCCGGTGGCGGGAACAAACCGCTGGCCCAGCGGGCGCCGCTCGACCGGCGACGCGCGGTCCCACGCACACTCGTCGAACCACTGTTTCCCGAGTACCGAGTGGGCGCCCGCCACGCCATGGGTCAGCCACAAGGTATCGCCTAGCCGCACGTCTTCCAGCTGACGTTGCGCTGCGGCGCCGTAGAGCCTCCGCGGGTGTCGAAAATCTTTACATCAAGTTATACGCAATAAAGCTCAAGTTAATCAAAACAACGGCTTAGCACGCTGGCACGGTAGTTGCATATATTCAAAATAAGTTGTTCTGGTAACATATAAATTATCTTGGGGAAATCATGAAAAAGATGTTTGGTACTGCACTGCTGGCTGTTGCTTGCGCAATCTCGACCTCGGCCTCTGCCGCGGTCCTGGAAATGGACAGCACGTTTAGCCCTGGAAAGCTGTCGACCGGTAGCTACAATCCCGTCTACGGCGGACTGTCCAACCTGACCGGAAACTATGAGGTCAACAGCCTCTCGTTCTCCTTCACCTTCCTGGACGATGGTACGGATACCTGGAGCAAATCGACCAGGACCACGACCACCTATGGCAATTACCAGCCGCACCCGTGGACCAACTGGATGTACCGCGAAGTCGGCGTGACCAATACGACCACCAAGACGTCCGAGCAGGAGCGCGCTACGCTGACGTTCGGCGATCTGGTGCTCGGCAGCGGCGCGACGACGCTGCACACGACGCAGGAAACGACCGGTTCGTACTCCTCCCTCCACTACGACGGGGCGGAGTGCAGGAACCAGAAACACAAGCAGAAGTGCACTTACTACAAATCGGTCGTTACCAATACCGATGTCCTGATCAAGAACGACTACAAGGGCGGCTTCGAGCTGACCGGCACGATCACCGAAAAGTCGCTCATCCAGCAGATGCTCGAACATGGCGCACTGTCGCTGAACCTCGCGATCGGCGGCGACCTGATGCTGACCGGCAGCAAGGTCTCGCTCGACTACACGCAGATCGAGATCCCGGCCGAAGTCCCTGAGCCGTCGAGCGTGCTGCTCGCAGGCGCCGGCCTGGCCGCCATCGGCTTCCTGCGCCGCCGCCGCAGCGCCGCACAGGCATAAGCGGTTTCTTTCCGCTCGAAGAAATGGCCGGTTCGCCGGCCATTTTTCATGGGCGCTGCACCGGCGCCCGCGTTCGACCGGTGGGCCGATCAGCGCTGGACCACGATCGGCTTGAAGCCGAGGCTGGCCGGCAGCG